>NZ_RQJK02000035.1:0-58205 GCF_022342325.2 Pseudomonas sp. AF32
GCCGATGGTAGTGTGGGGTTTCCCCATGTGAGAGTAGGTCATCGTCAAGATTAAATTCCGAAACCCCTATCTGCTGACGCAGGTAGGGGTTTTGTTTTGCCCGCAGGAAAGTTCTTACGATAAGCACGGAACGTTCCCGGCTGCCACAGCTGGCCGACAGTGCTAAGGTTCGGCCCTAGCTTTTGCCCTTTTTCAAGGATGCCTTTATGCCGGACGCAACGTCCCTCAGCCCTGCTTTCATGGTGGTTCACGGTAATCGCCTGGATGAGTTGCGCAGTCTGGTCATCAGCTTGATGCGGCGGTATCCGCTGGCCCCTCTCGAAAACGAAATCGCACTCGTACAAAGCAACGGCATTGCCCAGTGGCTCAAGCTCGCGCTGGCCGAGGACCCGGAAGACGATGACAGCGGTGGCTGTGGTATTGCAGCGGCCATCGATGTGCAGCTACCAGGCAGTTTCATGTGGCAACTCTATCGTACGGTTCTGGGGCGTGACGAAATTCCCGCCAAGTCCCTGCTCGACAAGGCCCCGCTAACCTGGCGTCTGATGCGACTCCTGCCGCAGTTGATCGAACAGCCTCATTTCGAGCCTCTGCGCCGGTTCCTGACCCATGACACCGACCTTCGCAAGCGCTACCAATTGTCCGAGCGCCTTGCCGACCTCTTCGATCAATACCAGGTGTACCGGGCCGACTGGCTTGAAGATTGGGCTGAAGGACGGCATCAAACAAGAAATGTCCGTGGCGAAGTCAAGGCACTTGCGCCGGCCAATTGCTGGCAGGCCGAACTTTGGCGGGCCTTGCTGCTGGATGTGGGGGAGCAAGGTATGGCGCAAAGCCGTGCAGGCGTCCACCAACGATACATCGAGCGTATCAACAGCCTGGAGAGCGCTCCGAAAGGCCTTCCCGGCCGGGTCATCGTGTTCGGCATCTCTTCGCTACCCGCCCAGGTCCTCGAAGCGCTCGCCGGTCTCTCTCGGTTCAGCCAGGTGCTGTTATGTGTCCATAATCCATGCCGCCATCATTGGGCGGACATCGTGGCCGACAAGGACCTGCTGCGACATCAATACAAACGCCAGGCTCGCAAGGCAGGCATGCCCGCCGTTCTCGATCCGCAAACCCTGCACCAGCATGCGCATCCTTTGTTGGCAGCCTGGGGCAAGCAAGGGCGTGACTATATCAACCTGCTCGACAGCTATGACGATCCCAGCAGCTATCGCTCGGTTTTTCGAGAGGGGCGAATCGACCTGTTCAGTGATAGCCATCCCACGACTCTCCTCGGTCAGTTGCAGGATGACATTCTTGAGCTGCGCCCCTTGGAAGAAACCCGAACCAAGTGGCCTCCGGTGGATAAAGGACGAGATGAGTCGATCCGGTTCCATGTTGCCCATAGCGCCCAGCGTGAGGTGGAGATTCTCCATGACCAGCTGCTTGCCCACTTCAGTGCGGATCCTACGCTGCGTCCCCGGGATATCATCGTCATGGTTCCGGACATCGACAGCTATGCGCCGCATATTCGCGCCGTATTTGGCCAGATCGACAGAACGGACCCACGTTTCATTCCTTTCACCCTGACCGACCAGGGGCAGCGTGGAAGAGATCCGTTGCTGATTGCTATCGAACATTTGCTGAAGCTGCCCGATAGTCGCTTCCCGGTAAGTGAAATTCTCGATCTGCTGGATGTCCCGGCGTTGCGTGGACGTTTCGGCATTGACGAGGCTGACCTGCCAACCTTGCATAGATGGATTGAGGGCGCGGGTATCCGTTGGGGCATGGACGCAGATCATCGCGCAGCGCTGGGGCTGCCTGCGGAGCTTGAGCAGAACAGCTGGCGTTTTGGGTTGCGTCGCATGTTGCTGGGATACGCCGTCGGTCGTTCGGACGCTTATGAAGGTATCGAACCCTACGATGAAATAGGCGGTCTCGATGCGGCGTTGATTGGCCCATTGGTCGCTCTGCTGGATGCGCTGCAAGTGGCCCATCAGGCGTTCACCCAGCCGGCAGCGCCGCAAGTCTGGGGAGCGCGTCTGCGCGACCTGATGCAGTTGTTTTTCCTGGCAGGCAACGAGCATGACGACTATCTGCTGGCCCAGCTCGAAGACCTGCGTGAAACCTGGCTGGAAACCTGCGAGTCGGTAGGCTTGCACGATGAGCTGCCGCTGACGGTCGTGCGTGAAGCCTGGTTGGCAGGGCTGGATCAGGGGCGGCTGTCCCAGCGCTTCCTCGCTGGAGCGGTGAACTTCTGTACCCTGATGCCGATGCGGGCGATTCCCTTCAAGCTGGTCTGCCTGTTGGGAATGAACGATGGCGACTATCCGCGAGCTCAACCGCCATTGGATTTCGATCTGATGGGCAGCGACTATCGACCGGGGGACCGTTCCCGACGAGAGGATGATCGCTATCTGTTATTGGAGGCACTGCTTTCGGCTCGTGAGAAGCTCTACATCAGTTGGGTAGGACGCAGTATCCGCGATAACAGCGAACGACCGGCATCGGTGCTGATCGGCCAGTTGCGGGATCATATCGCCAGCGGATGGAGACTGGCGGATGCAGGTAAGGACCTTCTCGAGGCGCTGACCCAAGAGCATCCCTTGCAGCCCTTCAGCGCGCGTTATTTCATTCAGGGCGATGAGTTGTTCAGTTATGCCAGCGAATGGCGACTATTGCATGACGACCGCGATGTTGCGGTCAGTCCACGTTTATTGTCGCCCTATGTTCAGGAAGAACCCTTGAGCATCGGTCAGTTGCAGGATTTCATGCGCAACCCCATCCGCCATTTTTTCAACCAGCGATTGAAAGTGTTCTTCGAGGCCGCTGAAGTGCCGCTGGCCGATGATGAACCCTTCGTTCTCGATGCGCTCCAACGCTACAGCCTGAGCGACAGTTTGCTGGAGGCTGCCCTGGTTCGACTCGACCAGCCGGATCTTGCTCTTACGGCCCACGCCCGAAGACTCCAGAACAGCGGCCTGTTACCAATGGCCGGTTTTGGTGAATGCCTGCAACGGGAGTTGATCGAACCCCTGCCGGATCTACTCCAGCGTTATCAGCAGCTTCTGGCTCTATGGCCGACGCCGCTGACCAACGCGATCCCGGTCAGCCTTCGATTGCAGGGGGTGAGTGTCGAAGGGTGGCTAAGTGGCTTGCACCAGCGTTCCGATGGCGCAGTCCTTGCCATTACGGCAATACCTAATGGCATTGGCTCTGCCAAGACCCGTAAATGGCATCGCCTCATTCGCCCCTGGGTGAACCACCTGGCGGCTTGCGCCAATGGTCTGTCGATGACTAGCGCGCTGGTGGCCAGCGATGACAGTCTGCTGTTGCCTCCTTTCGAGGAACCCATGGCGCGAAGGCTGCTCGGTGATCTGTTGCAGGCCTGGCAGGCCGGTATGCGCCAGCCGCTTCCGGTCGCGGTGAAGACTGCCTTTGCCTGGCTCGGCCAATCCGAGCTGGCCAAGGCCATGGCGGCTGCTCGAAAAGCCTACGAAGGGGATGGTCAGACCTCTGAAGGCGAACGACGAGAGAGCCCGGCCCTGGCCCGGCAATTTGCCGACTTCCAAGCCCTGATGGCTGACGAGACATTTGCGGACTGGTGCGATGCACTTTATCGGCCGCTGTTCGAAGCCCCGTGGCGTTCGGCGGCTGGAGAGGAGACACCGTCATGAGTCGGCAGACGCCATTGGCCCTGGCTTTCCCCCTGCATGGGAGCCAGTTGATCGAGGCCAGTGCCGGTACTGGCAAGACCTTTACTATCTCGGCGTTATACCTGCGCCTGGTATTGGGGCATGGTGGTGCGGCGACCGGATTTGGTCGCGAGCTGCTTCCGCCGCAAATCCTGGTGGTGACTTTCACCGACGCCGCTACCAAAGAACTGCGCGAACGTATCCGTACACGCCTGGCTGAAGCGGCGCGTTTCTTTCGAAATGAGATTCCTGCCCCGGACTCACTGATTGTCCAGTTGCGTGATGAGTTTGCCGAGGAGCATTGGCCTGGCTGCGCCAACCGGCTGGATGTCGCCGCGCAATGGATGGACGAAGCGGCGGTTTCGACCATCCACAGCTGGTGCCAGCGCATGCTGCGTGAACACGCTTTCGACAGCGGCAGCCTGTTTACCCAGACCCTGGAAACCGACCATAGCGAATTGCTCGCAGAGGTGCTGCGCGATTACTGGCGGATGTTCTGCTACTCGATGCAGGGTGAGGCGTTGAACTGGGTGCGTACCCATTGGGGAGGGCCTGCCTCCCTGCTGCCGCGCGTCAGGGGGCTCTTCGCCAGTGCGCAAGACGATGGCCGGGGAACTGAGCCGGCCGAACTCATCGCGGCATCGCTGCGCGAACGCAGTGCTGCCTTGCTCGACCTCAAGGCGCCCTGGCGCCAGTGGGCCGTGGAGCTGCTGGAAATCTGTCAGCAGGGCGTTGCCAGCAAGAGTGTCGATGCGCGCAAGATGCAGGCCCGGTACTTCGAGCCTTGGTTCCAGAAAATTTCTGCCTGGGTAGAAGATGAAAGCCTGGAATTGCTGGACATCGGTACCGGCTTCACCCGACTGACCCCCGAGGGCATGGCGCAGGCCTGGAAAGGCGAGGTGCCCAGCCATCCGGGGCTGGACGCCATGGTCAGTCTCAAGGCCAGCCTGGACGCCTTGCCCACTCCGGATGCCGCGGTGTTGCAGCATGCCGCGCAATGGGTCGGCGCACGCTTCGAGGCCGAGAAGCGTCGGCGCGCGGAGATGGGATTCGACGACATGCTGTTGCGTCTGGATGCGGCGTTGCAAGCCGAGGGCGGCGAGCGGCTGGCGAGTCTGATCCGCGAGCAGTTTCCGGTCGCGCTGATCGATGAGTTCCAGGACACCGACCCGGTTCAATACCGGATTTTCGAGAGCATTTACCGCATCGAAGACAACAACCCTGAAACCGGCCTGTTTTTGATTGGGGATCCGAAACAGGCCATTTATGCCTTTCGAGGTGCCGATATCCACACTTACCTTCGGGCCCGTGAGGCTACGGTCGGCAGGTTGCATACGCTGGGGACGAACTTCCGTTCCAGCCATGCCATGGTGGGTGCGGTAAACCATGTTTTCCAGTACGCCGAATCTCGTCCGAAGAGTCGCGGGGCGTTTCTGTTTCGTGACGCTTCGGGAGTGAACCCGCTGCCGTTCCTGCCTGTCGAGTCACAGGGGCGCAAGGAGTCCTTGCAGATTGCGGGACAAGCCATCACTGCGATGAACATCTGGTACCTGCCATCGGAACAACCGCTCTCCGGTGCGGTGTATCGGCAGCAGCTGGCGGCGGCCTGTGCCAGTGAAATCACGGCGTTGCTCAATGGTGGCCAGGCCGGTCGCAACGGCTTCATGAGTCATGAAAACGTGCTGCGTAAGCTGTTGCCGGCCGATATTGCCATTCTGGTGCGCGATGGCAAGGAAGCGCAGGCCGTGCGAGATCAATTGTCTGCACGGGGCGTGCGCAGCGTTTATCTATCCGACAAGGATTCAGTCTTTGGCTCGCAGGAGGCCCGCGACCTGTTGATCTGGCTCAGGGCCTGCGCCGAGCCGGATGCCGAGCGGCCGCTACGGGCAGCGTTGGCCAGCATTACCTTGAATCTGCCATTGACGGAGCTGGAGCGACTCAACCAGGACGAGCTGGTATGGGAAGCGCGGGTCATGCAGTTTCGCGGTTATCGCACCGTTTGGCGCACCCAGGGCGTACTGCCCATGTTGCGACGGCTGCTGCATGATTTCGAGTTGCCCCGGGCCTTGATGGCGCGCAGCGACGGTGAACGGGTGCTGACCAACCTGTTGCACCTGAGCGAGCTGTTGCAGCAGGCCGCGGGTGAGCTGGATGGCGAGCAAGCCCTGATTCGGCATCTGTCGGAGCACCTGGCCTTGTCCGGGCAGGCAGGGGAGGAGCAGATCCTGCGTCTGGAAAGCGATGAGCAATTGGTCAAGGTGGTCACGATCCACAAGTCCAAGGGGCTTGAGTATCCATTGGTCTTCCTGCCGTTCATCTGCTCGACCAAACCGGTGGACGGTACACGTCTGCCTTTGCATTACCACGATGAGGAAGGTAAGGCGCAGGTCAGCCTCACGCCCACCGCCGAGCTGATTGCCAGGGCTGATGACGAGCGCCTCGCCGAGGACTTGCGTCTTCTCTACGTGGCGCTTACCCGTGCCCAACATGCCTGCTGGCTGGGTGTCGCCGATCTCAAGCGGGGCAGTAACAACAACTCGGTCCTGCACTTGTCCGCGTTGGGTTATCTGCTCGGGGGCGGGACGCCGCTGGCCGACTCGGCGGCATTGGAACGCTGGCTTGAAGAGTTGCAGCAAGGCAGCTCGGCCGTCAGCTGCCAGGAAATGCCCCAGGCAACCGAGGAACATTACCAGCCTCCTCGCAATGAGACGGTGTTGCTCGATCCGCTCAAGCCCACCCGTAAAGCCAGCGAAAACTGGTGGATTGCCTCCTATAGCGCGCTGCGTATCGGCGAAAACCTGAGTGCTGGCAGCGACGCGGCGCCGGAAGATCCACAAGCCCAAAAGCTGTTCGACGATGAGCGTCTTGATCCGGACGCTCCAAGGGTCGTTGCCGCGACGGGCGGCGATATCCATCGCTTCCCCCGCGGCCCCAACCCAGGCACGTTCCTTCATGGGCTTCTGGAGTGGCTTGCCGGCGAAGGGTTTATGGCTGCGCCGGCGGCCATCGAAGACGTCGTTGCCCGACGTTGCAATCGTCGGGGCTGGAAAGGCTGGATCACGACGCTCAATGACTGGCTGCAACACCTCATGACCCTGCCCTTGCAGATCGGCAACAACCAGGCGCCCGTGGTGCTTGCACACCTGAGCCAGTTCCAGGTCGAGATGGAGTTCTGGTTCGCCAGTCATAAGGTCGATGTGCTCAAGCTGGACCAACTGGTCTGCCAGTTCACCCACGGTGGCGTGGCCCGTGTCGCCGCGGAACCGGTGCTGCTCAACGGCATGTTCAAGGGATTCATCGACCTGACGTTCGAGCATGACGGCCGCTATTACGTGGCGGATTACAAATCCAACTGGTTGGGAGCCGATGATACGGCCTATACCTCCCAGGCAATGGAGCAATCGATTCTGGATAATCGCTACGATCTGCAGTACGTGCTGTACCTGCTGGCGCTGCACCGCCAGCTCAAGGCGCGCTTGCCCGGATATGACTATGACCGCCATGTGGGTGGAGCGTTATACCTGTTTCTCCGCGGCACTCGTGCAGCCAGCCAGGGTGTCTATTTCACCAAACCCCCACGAGCCTTGATCGAACAGCTGGATCGTCTGTTCCAGGGCTTGCCCGAGCCCAAGGCCGAGCCGGCATGGGTACAGGGAGAATTGCTATGAGTCGTTCTTTCGCCGATCTGCTGCCCAAATCCTCCGAAGACGACAGCTTGATCGACCTGTCGCCCCTGAGCCGTTCGGACGATCTGCTCCTGCTCCTGACGCGTTGGGTCGAGCGTGGGTGGTTGCGAGCCCTGGACAAGGCTTTCGTTGCGTTTCTCCAGGAACTGGCGCCTGACGATGATCCGCTGGTGCTGCTCGCCGCGGCGCTCACCAGCCATCAACTGGGACATGGGCATGTCTGCCTGGACCTGTTCGAAACCCTCAAGGAGCCGGATTTCGCCTTGTCATTGCCCCCCGAAGGAGATCTGCAGGCCGGTGTGATGCTGTTGCCTTCGCAGATACTGCAGACACTGGACGGCGCACGATGGTGCAGGATCCTGGCTGCCAGCCGCTTGGTGGCCTTGGCCGAGGACGAGGGGGAAGAAGCGCGGCAGCGTCCGATGGTGCTGTCGGGTAAACGCCTCTACCTGCGCCGTTACTGGACCTACGAGCGACGGATCGATGAGGCGCTGCGGCAGCGGCTTACCAAACAGGACGCAGCCCCCAACGATCTGCGCGAGCGCCTGGACGGCCTGTTCGGGGCTGCCGGCGCGGGGCCGATCGATTGGCAGAAACTCGCCTGCGCGTTGGCCACCCGGGGGGCCTTCAGCATCGTGACCGGAGGGCCGGGCACCGGCAAGACCACCACCGTCGTGCGCTTGCTGGCGTTACTCCAGGCTCCTGCCGTCGAGGCAGGCAAGCCGCTGCGTATTCGCCTGGCCGCGCCCACTGGCAAGGCAGCGGCGCGCCTGACGGAGTCCATCAGTCAACAGGTCCTGAGCCTGGATGTGAGCGCTGCGGTACGCGAGCGTATTCCCTGTGACGTGACCACTGTCCACCGGTTGCTCGGCAGCCGGCCTGGAACCCGACATTTCCGCCATCATGCGGGCAACCGGTTGCCATTGGATGTGCTGGTAGTCGATGAAGCCTCCATGATCGACCTGGAAATGATGGCCAATCTGCTGGATGCGTTGCCGGCCCATGCGCGACTGATCCTGCTGGGGGACAAGGATCAACTGGCCTCGGTGGAAGCCGGTGCTGTGCTGGGGGACTTGTGCCGAGACGCCGAAGAAGGGTGGTACACCCCCCAGACCCGGGCCTGGCTTGAGTCGGTCAGCGGCGAAAACCTGACGACCAGTGACCTGCAGCAAGACCTCGACGGCAGCCATCCGCTGGCCCAGCAGGTGGTCATGCTCAGGCATTCACGACGCTTCGGCGAGGGCAGCGGCATCGGGCAACTGGCCCGCTGGGTCAACCAGCAACAACCGGAAAAAGCCCGGCAGGTGCTGGGGGACAGGCAATATGCGGATCTGTTTTCCCTGGCGTTGCGGGGGGAGCACGACGGCGCGCTGGAGCGTCTATTGCTCGAAGGGCATGCCGAAGGCCCCCAAGGGTACCGGCACTACCTGAGTGTATTGCAACAACGGCGCCCAGCCATTTCCCGACCGCTGGAAGACAGCTGCTGGGCCGACTGGGCCCGGGAGGTGCTCTCGGCATTCGATGCTTTCCAGCTGCTGTGCGCAGTGCGCAAGGGACCCTGGGGTGTCGAAGGCTTGAACCAGCGAGTTACCGCCGCGTTGCTCAAGGCCAGTCTCATTGACAGCGATCACCACTGGTACGAGGGGCGTCCGGTGTTGATGACCCGCAACGATTACGGGCTGGGCCTGATGAATGGCGATATTGGCATTGCCCTCAGGATGCCCGAGCGTGAGGGGCCGGATGCGGGCAAACAGGTTTTGCGGGTCGCGTTCCCTCGTAACGATGGGCGAGGCGGTGTGCGTTTCGTCCTGCCAAGCCGCCTGAATGACGTGGAAACGGTGTACGCCATGACGGTGCACAAATCCCAGGGCTCCGAATTCACCCATACGGCCCTGATTCTTCCGGATGCGCTGAACCCCGTATTGACCAAAGAGCTGGTGTATACCGCGATTACCCGAGCCAGGCAGTGGTTCAGTTTGATCGAACCGCGAGCGGGCGTGTTCGAAGAGGCGGTTCGGCGCAAGGTCAAGCGTTTGAGCGGTTTGATGCTGGATCTGGAACGGGACAATTGAGTCGATTCGTCGTGGCGCGATTCTGCCTGCTTCTGTCGGAAGCGTCGTAGGACGCTGTCTCGCCGGGTTTTTGGCACTGTGCTATCGTTCCGGCATTTATCGTACCGACAAGAGACTCTTCATGGATGTGGCTGGTCGAGAGGCAGCGCGCAGCAAGGGCTGGAGGCATTGTTTGCTGGCCGGTTTTCTGGGGCTGCTGCCGCCTGTGATCGCTGCTCAGGAACAGGTATCCGCTACCCGGGCAGAACAGCGGGCCGAGTCGGTGACCCAAGTGGTGTTGGGCATCCTCAGCTATGCCCGTTGGCCTGTGGAGCCCACGCAACTGCAGCTGTGCATCGTCGGGCCGACCCAATATACCGATGACCTGGTCAAGGGCACTGCCCAGGCCACGGGCCGGCCGGTCGCCGTCCAGCGTCTGTTGGCGGATCATCCCGGCATCGAGACCGACTGTAACGCCGTCTATGTCGGAAGGCTGACCAGTGAAGAGCGCACCCGCCTGTATGCCTCCTTGATCGGCAAGCCCGTGTTGAGCATCAGCGAAGGAGGTGATCCTTGCACCGTGGGCAGCCTGTTCTGCCTGCGAGTGGGTGATGAGCAGGTGTCGTTCGAGGTCAATCTGGATTCCGTGGCGCGCAGCGGCGTACGCATCCACCCCAGTGTGTTGCAGCTATCCCGACGCAGGTCAACGGCACCATGAGCCTGCCTACACCACGGATTCGTCCTACCCTGGGCTCGGTCATCGGGCGCGGTCACTTGATCGTCGCGCTGGTGGCAATCGCCATGGCCAGCGTTTCATTGACACTGCTCGGTGTCCTGGCACTGCGGGTGTATGCCGACCACAATCTGCACCTGATCGCACGCTCGATCAACTACACAGTGGAAGCGGCCGTAGTGTTCGATGATTCGGCTGCTGCCACCGAAGCATTGGCCTTGATTGCCAACACCGAAGAAGTCGCGGACGCCCAGGTGTTCAATGAACACGGCCGCTTGTTGGCGCGCTGGCAACGTCCGGAGACTGGGTTGTTGTCGGATCTGGAAATGCACATCGCCAAGGCCTTCCTGGAAAAGCCCATCAGTCTGCCGATCATTCACCAGGGCCGGACCATCGGCAGCATTCTGTTGGCGGGACACGGAGGCAGCCTGTTGCGCTTTTTGCTTAGCGGTCTGGCGGGAATCATTCTGTGTACGGCGGTGAGTGCCTGGGTGGCGTTGTATCTGGCCCGACGTCAGTTGCGGGCGATTACCGGCCCGTTGCGCTACCTGGCGGAAGTGGCCCACGCGGCGCGCAGCGAACGGGCGCTGGACCGGCGCGTACCTCCGGCCGCCATCGCCGAACTGGATAATCTGGGCAACGACTTCAACGCGCTGCTCGCCGAGCTCGAATCCTGGCAAACCCATCTGCAAAGCGAGAACGAAAGCCTTGCCCACCAGGCCAGCCACGACAGCCTGACCGGATTGCCAAACCGAGCGTATTTCGAAGGTCGGCTGATTCGCGCCTTGCGCAACGCCAGCAAACTCGATGAGCAAGTGGCGGTGCTGTATCTGGACAGCGATCGGTTCAAGGGTATCAACGACAATTTTGGTCACGCCGCGGGGGATGCGGTGCTGACGGCAGTGGCGACCCGAGTCCGGGCGCAGTTGCGTGAGGATGATCTGGTGGCGCGTCTGGGCGGGGATGAGTTTGCCGTGCTGCTCTCGCCGCTGCACAAGCTGGAAGATGCCGAAACGATCGCAGAGAAAATCATCGCCAGCATGGAAATGCCGATCCAGTTGCCCGGCAATGCTTCGGTGCTGACCTCTCTGAGCATTGGCATCGCGGTCTATCCCGATCATGGCGCCACTCCGGGCGCCTTGTTGCACGCTGCCGATGCCGCGATGTACCAGGCCAAGCGTCTCGCCCGGGGCGGGCGACATTCGTCGGGGGCGGAGCACCCCGTTGCTTAACCACAATCAGGAGCCAGTTCGTGCGTTCATTTTTCCAATCCAGCCTGCAACGGTTCATCGCATTCCTGTTCATGACGATCCTGGTCCTGGCTGGTTGCCAGACCACCCCGCCGAAAGGGCTGACCCCGGCGCAAATCGCCGTGTTGAAGGAACAAGGGTTCAAATTGACCGATGAAGGCTGGGCGTTTGGCTTGTCGGGCAAGGTGCTGTTCGGTAGCGATGTGGAAAGTCTCAACCCGGCCAGTACCGAAATTGTCGAGCGGATTGGCAAGGCCCTGCTGGGAGCCGGAATCGAGCGGGTACGCGTCGATGGTCACACCGACGCGTCAGGCTCCCAGGCGTATAACGAACAATTGTCGATGCGTCGTGCCAACAGCGTCGGTACGGTTTTGAAAAGTGTCGGCATGCGCGAAGAGAATATCCAACTGCGCGGCCTGGGCAGCACCATGCCGGTCGCTTCCAACGACACCGCCAGTGGCCGTACCGAGAACCGTCGGGTTGCCATTGTGGTCATCGCCGATTAGTCGGCGAATACCATTTCCCGGCTGTCGCCCATCAGCAGCGGGCGGTTCTGTTCGGTCACCTCGCGGATGTAATCCCACAACAGGGTGATCCGCTTGAGCTTGCGCAAGTCCTCCCGGCAGTACATCCAGAACTGTCGGGTAACGCTGATTTCCTCCGGCAGCACGGGCAGCAGTTGAGCATCCTGGGCGGCGAGGAAGCACGGCAGGATGGCCAGTGAACGTCCTTGCTGCGCCGCTACGTACTGCGCGATCACGCTGGTGCTGCGCAGGTGAGCATTGGCGCCAGGCAAGACGTTCGCCAGGTAGAGCAGCTCGGAACTGAACGCCAGGTCGTCGACGTAACTGATGAACGAATGCTTGTTCAGGTCCGCCGGGCGGTGAATGGGGGGATGGTTGTCGAGGTATTGCCGGGTGGCGTAGAGCTGCAGGCGGTAATCACACAACTTGCAGCACACATACGGGCCATGTTCGGGACGCTCGAGTGCGATGACGATATCGGCCTCTCGCTTGGAAAGGCTGATGAAGTGGGGCAGCGGAAGGATATCCACTGAAATGGCCGGGTAGGCATCGACGAAGTGGCTCAGTTGCGGCGTGATAAAGAAGCTGCCGAAGCCTTCGGTGCAGCCCATGCGCACGTGGCCGGACAACGCGACGCCGGACCCGGACACCTGTTCGCAGGCCATGTGCAGGGTGCTTTCGATCGATTCGGCATAGCTCAGCAGGCGTTGGCCTTCCGCGGTCAGCACGAAGCCGTTGGTCCGGGATTTTTCGAACAGCAGCGTGCCCAGTGAAGTTTCCAGCGAGCTGATGCGGCGAGACACCGTGGTGTAGTCGACAGCGAGGCGCTTGGCCGCGGTGCTGGCCTTGCGGGTGCGGGCCACTTCCAGGAAAAACTTGAGGTCGTCCCAATTAAGCGACCCCAGGGAGGTGATGTTTTTTTGCATGATGGACCGGTTTTTATGTGCGTTCTTATTAGAAGTTTGCACATCTATACTCCAAAAACCGTCTCATCACCAAGGTCTCTGAACGCCTTGGTCTGTGCTCAAGCAGCGCTCCCCTACAAGAACAATCCCGGAGGCCAGCATGAACGTTTCACTCACGCCCAGCGACACCGCTCTGCAAACCGTCAAGCTGTTGATCGACGGCGAATGGGTTGAATCCCGCTCCAGCGAGTGGCACGACATCGTCAACCCCGCCACCCAACAGGTGCTGGCGAAAGTCCCCTTCGCCACCGCAACGGAAGTCGACGCGGCCATCGCCGCCGCCCAACGTGCCTTCCAGACCTGGAAGCTGACGCCCATCGGTGCGCGGATGCGCATCATGCTCAAGCTCCAGGCACTCATTCGCGAGCATTCCAAACGCATTGCCGCGGTGCTCAGTGCCGAGCAGGGTAAAACCCTGGCAGATGCCGAAGGCGATATTTTCCGCGGCCTGGAAGTGGTCGAACACGCCTGCTCCATCGGCACCCTGCAGATGGGCGAGTTCGCCGAAAACGTAGCCGGTGGCGTCGATACCTATACGTTGCGCCAGCCCATCGGCGTGTGTGCCGGCATTACCCCCTTCAACTTCCCGGCGATGATTCCGCTGTGGATGTTCCCGATGGCCATCGCCTGCGGCAACACCTTCGTACTCAAGCCGTCGGAGCAGGATCCGCTGTCGACCATGTTGCTGGTAGAGCTGGCGGTTGAAGCCGGTGTGCCGGCGGGTGTGCTCAACGTGGTACACGGCGGCAAGGAAGTGGTGGATGCGCTGTGCACCCATAAGGACATCAAGGCGGTGTCCTTCGTCGGTTCGACGGCGGTCGGTACCCACGTGTATGACCTGGCGGGTCGTCATGGCAAGCGCGTGCAATCGATGATGGGCGCCAAGAACCATGCCGTGGTGCTGCCGGACGCCAACCGCGAGCAAACCCTCAATGCCCTGGTCGGCGCCGGTTTCGGCGCGGCGGGCCAGCGTTGCATGGCGACCTCCGTGGTGGTCATGGTGGGCGCGGCCAGGCAATGGCTGCCGGAGCTCAAGGCCCTGGCGCAGAAGCTCAAGGTCAATGCGGGCTGCGAGCCGGGCACCGATGTCGGCCCGGTGATTTCCAAGCGGGCCAAGGCAAGGATCCTTGAGTTGATCGAAAGCGGCGTGCAAGCGGGGGCGAAGCTGGAGCTCGATGGCCGTGACGTCAGTGTGCCGGGTTACGAGCAAGGCAACTTTGTCGGCCCGACCCTGTTCTCCGGCGTGACCACCGACATGCGCATCTACACCGAAGAGATCTTCGGTCCGGTGCTGGTGGTGCTGGAGGTCGATACCCTCGACGAGGCCATTGCCGTGGTCAACGCGAACCCGTTCGGCAACGGCACGGGGCTGTTCACCCAGAGCGGTGCGGCGGCACGCAAATTCCAGAGCGAGATCGACGTCGGCCAGGTGGGCATCAACATCCCGATCCCGGTGCCGGTACCGTTCTTCAGTTTCACCGGCTCCCGTGGTTCGAAGCTTGGCGACCTCGGTCCGTACGGCAAACAGGTGGTGCAGTTCTACACTCAGACCAAGACCGTCACCGCACGCTGGTTCGACGATGACAGCGTCAATGACGGTGTGAACACCACCATCAACCTGCGTTAAGGAGCCGGACATGAACATCGCATTTATCGGCCTGGGGAACATGGGCGCCCCGATGGCGCGCAACCTGCTCAAGGCTGGCCATTCGCTGAACCTGTTCGACCTGAACCAGACGGTGCTGGCTGAGCTGGCGACGCAGGGAGGCACGATTAGCCGTTCACCTCGCGATGCGGCCCAGGGCGCGGAGTTGGTGATTACCATGTTGCCGGCCGCTGCCCATGTGCGCAGCGTGTGGCTGGGGGAAGATGGCGTGTTGGCTGGAATTGCCGCCGGCATCCCGGCCGTGGATTGCAGCACCATCGATCCGCAGACTGCCCGTGACGTGGCCGCTGCGGCGGCCAGGCAAGGCGTGCCGATGGCCGATGCGCCCGTCTCGGGCGGTACCGGCGGCGCGGCGGCCGGCACGCTGACTTTCATGGTCGGCGCCACCGCCGAATTGTTCGCTACCTTGCAACCGGTACTGGCGCAGATGGGCCGTAACATCGTGCATTGCGGTGAGGTCGGTACCGGACAGATCGCCAAGATCTGCAACAACCTGCTGCTGGGGATCTCGATGGTGGGCGTCAGCGAGGCCATGGCCCTGGGCGACGCGCTGGGCATCGATACTCAGGTGCTGGCCGGCATCATCAACAGTTCCACGGGCCGTTGCTGGAGTTCGGATACCTACAACCCCTGGCCGGGTGTGATCGAAACGGCGCCGGCTTCACGAGGCTACACCGGCGGGTTCGGCGCCGACCTGATGCTCAAGGACCTCGGCCTGGCCACCGAGGCCGCACGGCAGGCTCACCAACCGGTTGTGCTGGGCGCGGTGGCACAACAGCTTTACCAGGCAATGAGCCAGCGGGGCGAGGGCGGCAAGGACTTCTCGGCGATTGTTAACAGCTATCGCAAGCCGCAGTAAACACGAGGGCTTCGTAGTGCGCTGAGTGTTCCCTTGGAATATCGCCCAGGTCATGTTCTTATCGCTGACTGCGGCCGTGCCGCTATCAGAAGAACAACGTGACGACAGGGACGTGTTGATATGAAGGGAGTGCTGGAAGAGCTCGCCGTGCCGGAAAAGAGCAGGGTGTATACCCGGCCCGTGGTGCTGCTGTTGTCGGCGACGTTTGTGCTGACCACTGCCCGGGCCCTCGCTTTGCCCTATCTGGTGGTCTATTGCTCCCAGGCTTTTGGCTTGGGAGTGAAAGACATTGGCTTGGTGGTGGGCGGTGCGTTGATTGCCAGTTCCATACTGGGCGTCTACGGCGGTTTCCTGGTGGACAGGTTTTCCAACTACCGGATCCTGCTCGGCGCGGCAAGTCTGTTCGCACTGGCCTTTGCCATGGCCTATCAGGTTGCCAGCCTGATTCCGTTCATCATCGCCATCGTCGTGGTGAACTTGTCCTATGCGGTAGTCGATATCGCGGTGAAATCAGGGATAGGTTTCCTGGTGACACCGGACAAGCGGGCCGGTGTGTTCTCAATGAAATACACGCTGACCAACGTCGGTTACGCCATCGGCCCATTCCTGGGCGTGTTGTTCGCGAAGATCAGCCCCGGCCTGCCCTTCGCGGTCGCCGGCCTGGTCGCGGTGGCCTTTGTGGTGCTGTACGGCGGGTTGGGCGAACGGCTTCCACGCACCGTGCCCCCAGAGCAGCCAAACAAGGATTTCATCCAGGTACTAGGGCATCTGGTGCGTCACTACAGGCTGGTCTGCTTTACGATCGGCGGCGTCCTCAGTGCGATCGTATTCGGACAGTTCACCGCTTATCTGTCGCAATACCTGATCGTGACCAGTACCCCGGAAAACACCTACCGGATCATCAACTATCTGGTCACCACCAACGCCTGCATGGTCATTGGCCTGCAATACCTGATCGGTGCCAGGATCAATCAGAACAACCTGTTCCGCATGTTGATGCTGGGCATGCTGTTTTTCATCATCGGGCTGATTGGCTTCGCTCATTCGCAGGCCTGGTTGGCCTGGGTAGTCGCCATGATCGTTTTCACCGTGGGCGAAATCATCGTGATCCCGGCGGAGTACCTGTTCATCGACTACATCGCGCCGGAAGACATGCGGGGCGTTTACTACGGCGCGCAAAACCTGTCCAACCTGGGTGCGGCGCTGGGGCCGGTCTTGTGTGGTGTCGTACTGTCCTCGTACGCGCCACAATCGGTTTTCTATGTGTTGTCGCTGTGCGTTGTCGTGGCCGGGGTCTTCTATTTCCTCGGATCGAGGCGCACGGGGTGATCGCTGGTTAATGTCCGGCAGTCCTGATGCGCTGTGCTCAACCTCTGTGAGCACAGCGCATCGACCGCAAAGCCCTCAAGCAAACACGAAGTACTTGCGCACCGTTTCAACCACTTCCCAGGTGCCTTTCATGCCTGGCTCCACGACAAAGATATCGCCGGCTTTCAGGTGGATGGGCGCATGTCCATCCGGGGTGATGATGCAGTAGCCTTCCTGGAAGTGGCAGTACTCCCACTTCACATAGTCCACGCGCCATTTGCCCGGCGTGCAGATCCAGGTGCCCATGATCTTGCTGCCATCTTCGCTGGTGTAGGCGTTGAGGTTAACGGTGTGCGGGTCGCCTTCGAGCTTTTCCCATTTGCAAGCATCGAGTACGGGCAATGGATGGGTATCGCGCAGAACGGTAATAGGTGCGGTCATGTCGACTCCGGGCAGAGGGATAAGCTGAAGAGGCACCCTATAGGCCCGCACGCCCGCTCAGTTGTCCAGGTTCGACATCGGGTTGCCCAGAAGCGCTGATCAACCCTCGGCCAGGTGCAGGGCGAGGGCCTTGGCATAGGCAGGCAACGCCTCGAAATCACGAGCCGCGAGCAGCAGGGCCCGCTGTGCCCAGGCTTCGTGCAACGGCACGCAGCGGTACGCCGGCCCGGGCGGGCGCCGTTCGATGGTGGCCCGTGGAACGATGGCGATACCGGCGCCGTGGGTCACCATGCGAATCACCCCATCGAAACTGTCGGCGCGGATGCGGATCTGCATGCGCAGCCCGGCGTGCAGGGCTTGTTCTTCGAGATATACCGCCAAGGCGCTGGAAGCGTTCAGGCCGACGTAATCGTGGCCGAGGGTCTCGCTGAAACTGACCGTGCGGCCGTCAGCCAGGGGATGTCCGGACGGCAGAATCAATACCAGGGGATCGTGTCGAAAGGGGCGGGTCTGAAGGTCATCGGTATCGACTGCGTCGGATACGATACCTAGGTCCGCCGCACCCTGGCGCAAGGCATGGGTGATCCTTGAGCTGGGCAGTTCCTGCAAGTCGATGTCGAGATGGGGGTGCCTCTTGAGGAACGTCGCCAGCAGTTCGGGCAGGTATTCGCTCATGGCGCTGGTGTTGCACAACAGGCGTACCTGGCCCTTCACCCCTCGGGCGTACTCCGCCAGGTCTTGTTGCAGGTGTTCGGCGTGTTGCAACAGGACCCGGGCATGCTGCGCCAGGGCCTTGCCGGCTGGCGTGGGCGTGACGCCACGCCGACCCCGTTCGAGCAACTCGATGCCCAGGGATGCCTCCATTGCCCGGACCCGCGCACTGGCCGCCGCCAGGGACAGATGGCTGCGGGAGGCGCCGGCGGTGATGTTGCCGGTGTCGAGGATGTTGAGGTAGAGGCGCAGGTCGGTGAGGTCGAAGTGCATGGGGGGGCGGTTCCTGTGCCGGAGGCTGTGGTGACTGATATGACGTCTTCGCGAGCAAGCCCGCTCCCACAGGAAAGCCCAATCCTCTGTGGGAGCGGGCTTGCTCGCGAAGACGTCAGCGGCATCAAAAAATTATCAGCCTCTTGCCACGCGAGAGGCAGCCTCAGTATATGGCAGATTTCCAATCCCCCCGCCCCAGTCCACCATAGCCCCATGGACACTCTCATCGCTTTCTACCAGAACCTCGGCTTGGCGCTGTCCCTGTTGGTTTTTGCGACCTTCCTGGTGGCCGGCACCATCAAGGGCGTGATCGGCCTCGGCCTGCCGACCATTTCCATGGGGTTGCTCGGGCTGGCTATGGCACCGGTTCAGGCAGCTGCGTTGCTCATCATCCCGGCCACGCTGACCAACGTCTGGCAACTGGCGTTCGGCGGTCATCTACGGGCCTTGATCCGGCGTCTGTGGCCGTTGCTGCTGGCGATTTTCATCGGCACTGGTCTTGGCACCTTATGGATCGGCATGGCAGGCGGCCCCTGGGTGGTGCGGGCACTGGGCGGGGCGCTGTTGCTGTATGCGCTGAGCGGGCTGGCGTTGCCGACGCTGCGGGTGGGGGCCGGCGTCGAGCCATGGCTCGGCCCGCTCTGTGGTGTGCTCACCGGGATCATTACTTCTGCCACGGGCGTGTTCGTGATCCCGGCGGTGCCTTACCTGCAAGCGCTGGGCTTGAGCAAGGACGCGTTGGTGCAGGCCCTGGGCCTGTCGTTCACGGTCTCGACACTGGCCCTGGCGGCCGGCCTGCTGTGGCGCGGCGCCTTGGGCGAGGGAGAGTTGAGCGCGTCGTTGCTGGCGCTGGCGCCGGCGTTGTTGGGGATGTGGCTGGGACAATGGTTGCGTCAGCGGATCAGCGCCGTGCTGTTCCGGCGGGTATTTTTCATCGGCCTGGGCGCGCTCGGCGCTCACCTGCTGATCAGCGGCTAGCCGAGGACGGGCTGAGCATCTCGACGCGGCGGATCTCGAAGTCGCGTTCCAGGTAATCCATGCGCTGCTCGAAAAACTGCTTCATGTGCGGCAGGTTCGAATGCACGTCGAGGTGGGCCTGGGACTGCCAGATCTCATAGAAGATAAACAGCGTCGGATCTTCCTGGTCCCGCAGCATGTGGTATTCGATGCAACCGGGCTCGGCGCGACTCGGTTCGACGTAGGCACGAAACAGTGCTTCGAAGGCTTCGGCTTTTTCCGGGCGGGTCTTGGCGTGCAGGATGAAACCGTACGGTTGGCTCATCGGGGGACTCCTGAATGAAAGGTGAAACGGATTTTACGGCAACAATCCGAGGTTGATTCGTGCGTCTGAATCAAATCAGTTTTGCCGTTGGGGTGCTTATTCCGCGCGAAACTCATCGGTACTCTGCCGCCATCATTTTCAACCTTTCCATGCGGCGCCTTTTCACTGCGCCATGGAATCCGATGAGGCTCCCCATGAAAAAAGTCCTGCTGCTCAACGGCGGTAAACAGTTCGCTCATTCCGACGGCCGCTATAACGCCACACTCCACGAGACGGCGCTCAGTGTGCTGGACCGTGGCGGTCTGGATGTCAAAACCACCTTCATCGATGGCGGCTACGACATCAAGGAAGAAGTCGCCAAGTTTCTCTGGGCCGACGTGATCATTTACCAGATGCCGGGTTGGTGGATGGGCGCGCCGTGGACCGTGAAAAAATACATCGACGAAGTTTTCACCGAAGGCCATGGCAGCCTCTACGCCAGCGACGGTCGCACCCGCTCCGATGCATCGCAGAAGTACGGCAGCGGTGGTCTGATCCAGGGCAAGCAGTACATGTTGTCGCTGACCTGGAATGCCCCGCAGCAGGCCTTCGACGACCCGACCGACTTCTTCGAAGCCAAGGGTGTGGACGCGGTGTACTTTCCGTTCCACAAGGCCAACCAGTTCCTGGGTATGACTGGCTTGCCGACCTTCCTGTGTGTGGACGTGATGAAGCGCCCGAACATCGAGGCCGATGTGGCGCGGTATGAGCAGCATTTGATCGAGGTGTTCGGTCTTTCGCGATAACCGGGCTACTATCGGGACGCCATGGCATGTGCGTTTGATAAGGGGACACTGGTGAAGGCCAGATCCGATGAGTTGCAGGTTTTCGTCTGCGTGATCGAGTGCGGTTCGATTTCCGCTGCCGCAGAACAGGTCGGGCAGACGCCCTCGGCGGTCAGCCGCACCTTGTCGCGCCTGGAAGCCAAGCTCAACACCACCCTGGTCAACCGCACCACGCGGCGCATGGACCTGACGGAGGAGGGCAAATACTTCTTCGAGCAGGCCAAAGGGATCCTCGACCAGATGGAGGCGCTGGAAGAGCGCCTGTCGTCCCGCCAGCAGAAGCCGGCCGGGCGGTTGCGGATCAACGCCGCGTCGCCGTTCATGCTGCACGCCATCGTTCCGCACGTCGAGGAGTTCCGCGCGCTCTACCCGGACATCCAGCTCGAACTCAACAGCAACGACCTGATCATCGATCTTTTGGAACAAAGCACGGACATCGCCATTCGCATCGGCACCCTCACCGACTCGACGTTACATGCCCGTCCCCTGGGTTGCAGCCCGTTGCACATCCTGGCCAGCCCCGCTTACCTGAAGCGGCATGGCACGCCTTCAAGCGTCGCCGAACTGGCGGAGCACACCCTCCTGGGGTTCGCCCAGAACGATGGCCTCAATCAATGGCCTCTGCGCCATCTTCACGGCGATCGCTGGCCGATCCAGTCGGCCATCAGCGCCTCCAGCGGCGAGACGGTGCGCCAACTGGCATTGGCGGGGCAGGGGATCGCCTGTCTGTCGGACTTCATGACCCGCGAAGACATTCGAGCCGGTCGGTTGAAGGTGCTGCTGGCCGAGGCCAACAGTGGCTATCGCCAACCGATCAACGCGGTCTACTACCGCAACTCTCAACTGGCGTTGCGGATCCAGTGCTTCCTCGACTTCATCCAGGGCAAGCTTGCCGACTACGCCTCGCGGCCATAGCCAGACACGTCTCTGTGGGAGCGAGCCCTGCTCGCTCCCACCAGGGGTTGTGGTGGAGCTTCAGTCGTGATGCACGCCTGCGCGCTTGAGCATTTGCTTGCAGCGCTCGGACAAGTGGAACACCCGCAAGTGCTTGCCGGCCTTGCCATAGCGCTCGCGCAGGGTCTTCAGCGCGGCGATGGCCGAGTAATCGACGAAGCGCAAGTGACGGCAATCCAGCGTGACCAGGGATGGATCGTTGGCCGGGTCGAACTGGTTGAGGAACGGCGTGGTGGAGGCGAAGAACAGCGTGCCATGCAAGCGATACAGTTTGCTGCCGTCCGCTTCCAGATACGTGTCGGCGTACAACTCGCGGGCCTGCTGCCAGGCGAAGTTGAGCGCCGCGATGATAATCCCGCACAACACGGCGACGGCGAGGTCGGTGAACACGGTGATGATGGTCACCGCGACGATCACCAGCACATCGTTCTTGGGCACTTTGTTGATCACCCGCAGCGAGGCCCAGGCAAAGGTCTGCTGCGCTACGACGAACATCACCCCCACCAGCGCGGCGAGGGGGATGCGTTCGATCAAGGGCGACAGGAACAGGATGAACAGCAGCACCATCACCCCGGCCACCACGCCGGAGAGGCGGCCACGACCGCCGGAACTGAGGTTGATCACCGTCTGGCCGATCATGGCGCAGCCGCCCATGCCGCCGAACAGGCCGGAGGCAATATTTGCCGCGCCCAAGGCCACGCACTCGCGGTCCGGATAGCCACGGCTTTCGGTGATTTCATCGGTGAGGTTCAGGGTCAGCAGGGTTTCCAGCAGGCCGACCATCGCCATGATCACAGCATAAGGCGCCACGATCCGCAGGGTGTCCAGGTTCCAGGAAAGGTCCGGCAAGGCAAAGACCGGCAGGCCGCCGGCGATGTGTGCCATGTCGCCCAGCGTCCGAGTAGGCAGACCCAGCAGGTAGACCGCCACACCAACACCCAGGATCGCCACCAGGGCCGGCGGCACGCTGCGGGTCAGGCGCGGCAGCAGATAGACGATGGCCATGGTCACGGCCACCAGGCCCGCCATCCAGTACAGCGGAGCGCCGCTCAGCCAGGCGTCGCCGTTTTTGAAATGTTCCAGTTGGGCCAACGCAATGACGATGGCCAGGCCGTTGACGAAGCCGAGCATCACCGGGTGCGGCACCATGCGTACCAGCTTGCCCAGCCGCAACAGCCCGAACGTCAGCATGATCAACCCGCTCAACAGTACGGTGGCCAACAGGTACTGCACGCCGTGTTGCACCACCAGCGCGACGATCACCACCGCCATCGATCCCGCCGCGCCGGACACCATGCCCGGCCGTCCGCCGAACAGGGCCGTTAGCGTGCAGAGAATGAAAGCGCCATACAACCCCATCAGCGGGTTGAGGTGCGCCACCAGGGCGAAGGCAATGCATTCGGGGAGCAAGGCGAAGGAAGTGGTGAGGCCGGCGAGGGCGTCGGCGCGAAGACGTGCTGGTTTCATGAATGACCTGATTGGGCGCCGGTTGAAGAACGGCTGCCGGAGAAGTGTGCAAAAAACAGGGGGCGATGGTACGGATTTGAAGGTGAGGCGGCCAGCGGTTGGGTGGTTGTTTCGATGATTGGCGGGCTGTCAGTCATGGGGCTGCTTCGCAGACCAGCGGGGATAAATCCCACCCACCGAATATGAAAATTTCCTGGCGGATTTTCATGGATGCCGTGTTGCCATTGCCGTCAGCGACATCCCTTACCCAGGCACGAAAATTACTTTCAGTATGTTTGAAAATTCCTCGTCGAGATGATTTATGAGTTTCACAACTCATAGACGTGACCCGCTCGAGGAGTAACGCATGGCACCTGCTTTCGGTTATTGGCTCTTGGTCTACGCGGCCATCGCCATCATTGCGTTGATCGTATTGATCGCCCGTTATCGGCTTAACCCGTTCATCGTGATCACGCTGGTGTCCATCGGCCTGGCGCTGCTGGCCGGCATGCCGCCGGCGAGTGTGGTCGGGGCTTACGAGGCGGGCGTTGGCAAGACGCTGGGGCACATCGCGCTGGTGGTGGCCCTGGGCACGATGCTCGGCAAGATGATGGCCGAGTCCGGCGGGGCGGAGCGCATGGCGCAGACGCTGATCGAGCGTTTCGGCGAGCGCAACGCCCATTGGGCAATGGTCTGCATCGCCTTCCTGGTGGGGCTGCCGTTGTTTTTTGAAGTGGGTTTCGTGTTGCTGGTGCCCATCGCGTTCACCGTGGCCCGACGTGTCGGCGTGTCGATCCTGATGGTGGGCCTGCCCATGGTCGCGGGATTGTCGGTGGTCCATGCCCTGGTGCCGCCGCATCCGGCGGCGATGCTGGCGGTGCAGGCGTTCCAGGCCTCGGTGGGGCAGACCTTGTTGTACGCCATCCTGATCGGCATTCCCACTGCGATCATCGCCGGTCCGCTGTACGCCATGTTCATCGTGCCCCGCATCCAGCTACCGGCGGAGAATCCGCTGGAGCGGCAGTTTCTCGACCGCGAGCCACGGGCCCGATTGCCAGGGTTCGGTATCACCCTGGGAACCATTTTGCTGCCAGTGGTCCTGATGCTCATCGGCGGTTGGGCCAACCTGATCTCGACGCCAGGCAGCGGGTTCAATCAGTTTCTGCAGTTCATCGGCAACTCGGTGATCGCTTTGTTGCTGGCAACCATCCTCAGCTTCTGGACCCTCGGTCTGGCGCAAGGCTTCAACCGGGAGTCGATCCTCAAGTTCACCAACGAATGCCTCGCACCGACCGCCAGCATCACCCTGCTGGTGGGCGCCGGTGGCGGGTTGAACCGGATCCTTGTGGATGCTGGCGTCACCCAGCAGATCGTCGGCCTGGCCCAGGAATTCCAGCTGTCTCCACTGGTCATGGGCTGGTTGTTCGCTGCGTTGATGCGCGTCGCCACCGGCTCGGCCACGGTGGCGATGACCACCGCATCGGGCATCGTGGCGCCCGTGGCGCTAGGCCTGGGGTATCCTCATCCCGAGCTGTTGGTCCTGGCCACCGGGGCTGGCTCGGTGATCTTTTCCCACGTCAACGACGGCGGCTTCTGGCTGATCAAGGAATACTTCAATATGACCGTCGCACAAACCTTCAAGACCTGGACCGTGCTGGAAACGCTGATCTCCCTGGTAGCGTTCGGCCTGACGCTGGGCCTTGCACGCGTGCTCTGATCGCCATGCCACTACACAGGAGTCGTCATGGACATCCTCTACCAGATCCGCTCGCGCCAGGCCTTCTTCAGCGCCGGGGAAGGACGGATCGCCCGCCTGATGCTCGATGACGTAGGCTTCGCCGCGTCCGCCAGCCTCGAAGAACTGGCCCAGCGCGCCGAAGTCAGCAGCGCCACGCTGTCGCGTTTTGCCCGTACGGTCGGCTGCCGGGACCTGCGGGACTTGCGCCTGCAACTGGCCCAGGCCAGCGGCGTCGGCAGTCGGTTTCTCGACCCGGCCGGTGCGCCGGAGCAGTCGGCGTTTTATGGGCAGATCGTCGGCGACATCGAGTCGACACTGCGCCAACACCTGTCGGCATTTGAAGAGTCGCGATTCAGCGATGCCGTGCGGTTGCTCGGCAAAGCGCGGATGATCCATGCATTCGGGTTGGGTGGCTGGTCGGCCTTGTGCAGTGAGGAACTCCAGGTGCGGCTGGTGCGTTTTGGCTATCCGATTGCCGCGTGTCGCGACCCGGTGATGATGCGCATCACGGCGACTTCGCTGAGTGACGAACACCTGGTCATCGCCTGTTCGCTCACCGGCATCACCCCGGAATTGCTGGCGGCCGTCGAGGTGGCGCGCAGCTACGGTGCGGCGATCCTGGCCATCACCCGTGCCGACTCGCCCTTGGCCGGGCTGGCAGATGTGGTGCTGCCCCTGCAAGGCGCCGAAACCTCGTTCATCTACAAACCCACGGCGGCCCGCTACGGCATGCTGTTGGCGATCGATGTGCTCGCCACCGAGCTTGCCCTGGCTCATCCCGAAGACAATCAAGAGCGTCTGCGGCGGGTCAAGCTCGCCCTCGACGATTACCGAGGCGGCGACGACGATCTGCCGCTGGGAGACTGAGATGTTGTACGACACGCTGATTCGCAATGCCCTGGTGATCGACGGCACTGACACCCCTGGTTACATCGCCGACGTGGCGATTCGCGCCGGCCGTATCGAGCGCATTGGCGCCTTGCATGATGCGCAGGCCACCGAGGAAGTGGACGCCGTCGGCCGCGTGCTGGCGCCGGGCTTCATCGACGTCCATACCCACGACGACACGGTGGTCATCCGCCAACCGCAGATGCTGCCCAAACTGAGTCAAGGCGTCACCACTGTCATCGTCGGCAACTGTGGCATCAGTGCATCACCGGTTACCTTGCGGGGCGAGCCGCCGGATCCGATGAACCTGCTCGGCCCGGCCGAGGCGTTCGGCTATCCGAGCTTCGGCCATTATCGTTCGGCGGTAGAGGCCGCCACGCCAGCGGTCAACGTGGCGGCGCTGGTGGGGCATACCGCACTGCGCAGTAATCACATGGACGATCTGTTGCGCACGGCCAGCGTGGGAGAAATCGCTGCCATGCGCAGGCAACTGCGCGAAAGCCTGGAGGCCGGCGCGTTGGGCTTGTCCACCGGCCTGGCCTACGCCAACGCCTTCTCGGCCTCCACCGACGAAGTCATGCAGTTGGCCGAGGAGCTGAGCGCTTTCGGCGGGGTCTACACCACTCACCTGCGCAGCGAATTCGAACCGGTGCTCGAAGCCATGGACGAAGCCTTTCAGATTGGCCGTCAGGCGAAGAGTCCGGTGATCATTTCCCACCTCAAATGCGCCGGCGCCGGTAACTGGGGACGTAGTCCACAGGTGCTCGCTGCCCTGGAAAACGCCGCCAGTACCCATCCCGTTGGTTGTGACTGTTATCCCTACGCCGCCAGCTCCTCGACGCTCGATCTCAAGCAGGTGACCGATGCCCATCCCATTACCATTACCTGGTCGACACCTCATCCGCACATGGGCGGGCGCGACCTGGCAGAGATCGCTGCCGAATGGGGCGTGTCGCTGCTGGAGGCGGCCCGTCGCCTGCAACCGGCCGGTGCGGTGTATTACGGCATGAACGAAGGTGACGTACGCCGGATTCTGGCTCATCCGCTGTCCATGGTGGGTTCCGACGGGCTGCCCGAAGATCCGTTTCCACACCCGCGCTTGTGGGGCGCCTTCCCACGGGTGTTGGGACATTTCAGTCGCGACGTCGGGCTTTTTCCGTTGCACACCGCCGTGCACAAGATGACCGGTCTTTCAGCGGCGCGCTTCGGCCTGAAGGCACGCGGCGAAATCCGTGAAGGACATTGGGCGGACCTGGTGTTGTTCAATCCACAGACCGTACGCGACGTCGCCGACTTCATCGAGCCGCAACGGGCTGCCGAAGGTATCGACAGGGTGTGGGTCAATGGTGTCCTGAGTTATCTCGAAGGGCAGGCAAACGGACGTCGGGAGGGGCGGTTCCTGGCGCGCGAGGGATTCAGCCCATCGGATGGCGCCTAAGCGGCTGATATTGTTTTGATTGGCGTCACAATAATGGCACTGCGACACTAAAGAAGCCGGAGCCAAGGCCGAAGCATTGGGGTCAACCCACCCAGACTGGGTCTATTCAGCCAGGGAGCACCCCCATGAGCTTTGGTAAAACCACCCCGATCCTGCGGATCTTCGATGAAGCCAAGGCACTGGCGTTCTATGTCGACTTCCTGGGCTTTACCGTCGACTGGCAACACCGCTTCGGGGACGACTTCCCGCTGTACCTGCAAGTCTCCCGCGGCGAATGCGTGCTCCACCTGAGCGAGCACCACGGCGATTGCACACCGGGCTCGGCGCTGCGCATCGAAACCGACGAACTGGAAGCCTTCCAGGCGCAACTGCTCACTCGCCAACACCCCTTCGCCCGCCCGCAGATCCAGGCGATGCCGTGGGGCAGCCAGGACATGACGGTGATTGATCCGTTCGGGAATCGGTTGGTGTTTACCAATGGGATTTGTGTGTAAAGAGAGCTGGACAAGCTAACCGGTCATGCCTTAGCTTGAAATCAATGATTTCATTGATTGCGGGAGGCAAAATATGGCCAGCATCACTATTCGTAACCTTGATGACCAAGTCAAAGAGCAGCTACGCATTGCTGCGGCTCACAATGGACGCTCCATGGAGGAGGAGGCGCGCCTGATTTTAGGACGTGCTTTAGTGCCAATAAGCCCAGCGGGTGGGCTGGGAAGCCGTATCCGAAACAGGTTCGGTAAGTTGGGGGGCGTCGAGTTGGAGCTGCCTTCGCGTGGCGAAAAAGCCCGTGCGGTGGATCTGTCTGAATGATAGTGCTCGATACGAATGTTATCTCGGAGTTCATGCGTGCGGAGCCGGATGGGAATGTGCTCGCCTGGATCGATTCGCAGCCTGCGATGGATCTGGTAATCAGCGCTATCACTGTGGCGGAGATTCTGCATGGCATTGCTCGATTGCCTTTCGGCAAGCGTAAGCAGAAGCTTGAATCTCACGCGATGGCAATGTTTGAAGAAGATTTTACCGACAGAATTCTGCCTTTCGACGCCCATGCCGCAGTTGAATACGCAGCCATTGTTGCATTATGTGAGGCTAAGGGGAGGGCAGCGGGTATGGCAGATGCGCAAATTGCCGCCATTTGCCGAGTTCATGGAGCTCCCATTGCGACACGTAATACCAAGGATTTCGAGTTTCCAGGGATTGAAATAATCAATCCCTGGAAACCATGAGACGCGAATTCGGGTAAAGCGCCTCTCCCTCGGGAAATGGGCGCTTGTCATGATCAAACCCGGAAATGACTCACCATCATCTGCAACTGATTTCCCAACCGGGCCAGTTCAACGCTGGAGGCGGCGGTTTCGTCGCTGGCGGCGGCGGTCTGTTCGGAGACGTCGCGTACGTTGATGATGCTGCGGCTGATTTCCTCGGCCACGGCGCTTTGCTGTTCGGCGGCTGCGGCAATCTGCTGGTTCATGGACTGGATGTTCGACACCGTGCGGGTGATGTTCTCCAGTGATGCGCCAGCCTTGCGGGTCAGGGCCACGCTGCTGTCGGTGAGGCTGCGGCTGTTGTTCATCACGGCGGCCACTTGCTGGGTGCCGTTCTGCAGGCCGGCCACCAGGCCTTCGATTTCCTCGGTGGATTTCTGCGTGCGCTGGGCCAGGCCACGGACCTCATCGGCAACGACCGCAAAGCCGCGACCGGCTTCACCGGCGCGTGCTGCTTCGATCGCGGCGTTGAGGGCCAGCAGGTTGGTCTGTTCGGCCACCGACTTGATCACATCCATGACGCTGCCGATCTTGTCGCTTTCCTGCTGCAGCATGGTCATGGCGTCGGTGGAACGTACCACTTCGCTGGCCAGGCGTTCGATCTGGGCGATAGCCTCGTTGACCACCTGATCGCCGGCCCGCGCTTCGCCGTCGGCGGCAGCGGCTGCCTGGGAAGCTTCTTCGGCGTTGCGCGCCACTTCCTGCACCGTTGCAGTCATTTCGTGCATCGCGGTCGCCACCTGATCGGTCTCGACTTTCTGGCTGTTGACCCCGGCGCTGGTCTGCTCGGTGACGGCGGACAGCTCCTCGGCAGCGCTGGCGATCTGGGTCACGCCATCGCGGATGCCGCCGATGAGGTCGCGCAATGTCACGCCCATGCGGGCGATGCCTTGTTGCAGCACACCCAGCTCATCGCGACGGGTCACGATGATGTTGTGCGACAGGTCGCCATTGGCGATGCGCTCGACCACGGCCAGGGTTTCGCTCAGTGGGCGGGTAATCTGCCGAGTGATGATGACGGCGGCAATGATGCCCACCAGCAAGGCGAGCAACGTGCTGAACAGTTGCAGTGTGCGAGCCTGGGCGCTTTCGGCGTCGCGGCGGTCGAGCTGGATCTGGTACAGCTGCTCGCTCAGGCTGACGATCGTCGCGCCCTGCTCGGTCATTTCCTTGCGCGCCTGTACCGCATCGGCCGTGGCCAGCTTGAAGGCCTGCAAGGCACTGCGGTATTGGGTCAGGGCGTTTTCCAGTTGACGCAGTTCATCCGCATGGGAACTGGCGAAATGCTCGTTCAGCGGCTTGAGCGAAGCGATGGCGGCGTCCAGTTGGGCGACGGCCTTGCGCTCGGTGTCGGCGTTGCTGTTGGCGGTGTAGCCGCGCACTTCATAGCGGGCCAGCATGAATTCCTGCTTGGCCTGGGTGATGGCCTGGAACTGTTCGAAGCGCTGGTCGCTCAGCGGCATTTGTTTCACGTCGCTGTAGATCGTCTCGATCAGTTTGTAGGCGATCTCGGCGTTTGCTGCCATGGCATCGCGAGCCGTATTGCCGGTGCGGTAGGCACCGCGCATCTTGTTAAGGGAAACCTGATAGGCACTGATGACCGCGTTCTGCTCTTTGAGCAGCCTGACGTTTTCCGGGCTCTTGAAGCTGCCGAGCAGAGCGTTCTGTTGCGCCACGAAAGCGTCCAGGGTGGTCTGTACGTTCTGTGCGGCGGTCTCGTCGCCGTTGGTCAGCATGTATTGCAGGCGTGTGACGCGAAGTTTGGTCAGGCCGGCGTTGAGCTGGGTAATGTCACTCATCCAGTTGCTGCGTTGGATCAACCCGCCCAGGCTGGTCCAACTGGTCAGGGCCAGGACGCAGGTCAGGATCAGCACCAGGCCGAATCCCAGGCCCAGTTTCATATTGACGCTAATGTTGCCAAACCAGCTATTCATCAAATTCCTCCAGGAACGTTGTGCTGCTTGATCGTCGGTTGGCTGGAAGATTGTTGTTGTTAAGAGCCAGCAAAATAGTGAACAGGGCTGTATCGGCTGCTGGCCCGGGATCTGAAAGTTTTTTTTGGCGTCGGCATTTCGCCGCTCGTCCCGGTGTGACGACGGAGGCAGGGGAAGAGCGGAAATTCAGGCAAAAAAAAGCCCGCGGGAGAGCGGGCTAAAACCTTAGTTTCTTGAATGAGCGAGGGGACTTTACCGAATCACGCGCCGGTGTGGGGTGAAGAATAGTTCATGAGGCGGCGCATCCTGCCGAGGCCCCTAAGTCAGGCCTTCTCGGTTGTTTTCGTGAGATGTGTCTCCTTTTTTTCGCATTTACTCCTCTGCTCTTTGAACCGAAAGCGATCAGCACGGTCTGGTATGCGCTTCAGATTGCTATCACTTCTGTTTCGAGGGATCGAACATGTCCGTATTCGCCTTAAGGACGAGGCTTGTCTTTGCGTCGCTGTGTTTTCTAGCGATGCACACTGCCGTCGCCGCCACGCTGTCCCCCGGTGACACGGACCTGATCCGCGAGCGCCAGAACCGTTTGCTCGAAGAACAGCGCCGCCGCCTGGAGGAACTCAAGGACCTGCCCGGCCAGGCAGTGAAGCCGACTCAACCGACGGCACCTGTCGACACCCGTTGCTTCCCCATCAAGGCCATCGAACTCAAGGGCGCCGACAGTCTTTCCGCCCGTGAGCGCGAGCAATTGCTCAAGCCCTACATTGGCCAGTGCCTGGGCGTGCCGCAGCTCAATGAACTGCTCAAGGTCATCACCGACCACTACATCGAAAAGGGGCTGGTCACCAGCCGTGCGTACCTGCCGCAACAGGACCTGTCGGGCGGCCATCTGCAAGTGCTGGTGGTCGAGGGACGGCTGGAAGGCTTGAAGGGCGCCGAGAACAGCCAGTTGTCGGACCGCGAGCTGGCGATGGCCTTTCCCGGCAAGACCGGCGACCTGCTCAACCTGCGAGAAATCGAGCAGATGGTCGATCAGCTCAATCGCTTGCCGTCGAATCAGGCACAAATGGAGCTGACCCCCGGCCAGAACATCGGCGGCAGTGAGGTGCGGGTCCGGAACACCCGGCAAAAACCCTGGCGCGTCGGCCTGTCGCGGCATAACGACGGGCAAAAAGACACCGGCGAGCAGCAGTGGGGCGCCTCCTTCGACTGGGACAGTCCCTTGGGCCTGGCCGATCAACTGGCCTTGCGTGGTGGCCACGATGCAATCAGCGATCATCAGAAAACCTCGCGCAACGCCATGCTCTATTACAACCTGCCCGTTGGCTGGTGGAACGTCAGCTACACCTACATCCAGAGCGAGTACCGCTCGCTGGGTCAGGCCAACGGCTTCAACTTCAAGCAAAACGGTGACAACCAGAGCCATCAGGTGCGCCTGGAGCGGGTGATTCATCGTGACGCTTTCAGCAAGACCTCTCTCAATACGGGCCTGGCCTACCTGCGCACCAACAACTTCATCGAAGACAGCAAGCTCAGCGAGAGCAGCAACCGCCTCAGCGAAGCGCAGTTCGGCATCAACCATGGCCGCCGTGTCGGCAGTGCCTTCGTCAACCTGGACCTGGGCATGCAGCAGGGTATTGGCGCGCTCGATGCCCAGGGCGACCACGAGCCGGGACCGGGACTGCCGGATGCGCGCTATCGCAAATACACCGCGACCCTGAGTTACCTGCAACCGTTTCAGCTGTGGGGCGAGTCCTTCAGCTTCAGCAGCCTGATGACCGGCCAGCGCAGCGAGGATGTGCTGTTCAGCCCGCAGCGCATGAGCCTGGGCGGGCTGTCGTCGGTGCGCGGCTACAAGGACCAGACGCTGTCCGGCGACAGCGGCGGTTACTGGCGCAACGACCTGCGCTGGAGCCGTCCGGTCACTCTGGAGTGGCTGCGCCCGGTGTTCGTCGAATACGGCACCAGCCTGGGTTACGACCAAGGCGTGATCACCGGCACCCGCTACAACGGCAATCAGCACGGGCGCATGTCGAGCAACTCGCTGGAGCTGTTCGCCCGCGGCGAGCACCTGTCCACCAGCGTCACGTTTGCCCATTCCCTGGAACGCCCGGAGGCCCTGACCGAGCGCGAAGCGCCGATCTACTTCCGGCTGGATGTTTTCCTCTAATTTTTGCTGCAACGAGACTTGATCATGGACGACCGCCAACACGCCTTCCTGGCCCGCCAGCCTGCTGCTGCCCTGCAAAACCGCAACCTGTTCTGGGGCATGCCCAAGCGTGGCCTGGCGTTCCTGTTGGCCAACGTCATGTTCTGGCAACCGCTGTGGGCCCAGGCCGACGGCATCGTGGTCAGCAAGCCGGGCACCAGCCTCGGCCAGGCGGGCAATGGCGTGCCCATCGTCAACATCGCCAAGCCCAACGGCAACGGCCTGTCCCATAATCAGTTCACGGATTACAACGTCGGCAGCAACGGCGTGATCCTCAACAACGCCACCTCCCGCACCCAGTCCACGCAACTGGGCGGAATCATTCTCGGCAACCCGAACCTCAACGGCACCGCCGCCAAGACCATCCTCAACGAAGTCAACGGCGGCAATCCCAGCCAACTACGTGGCTATACCGAAGTGGCGGGGCAGTCGGCCCACGTCATCGTCGCCAACCCTTACGGCATCACTTGTAATGGCTGCGGCTTCATCAACACCCCGCAGGCCACCCTGACCACCGGCAAACCGATTGTTGAAAACGGCCAGTTGACTCGCTACCAGGTCGACCAGGGCAGCGTCACCATCGAAGGCGCGGGGCTCAACGCCAACAACGTCGACCGCTTCGAAATCATCACCCGCAGCGCCAGGATCAACGCCGAGATCCAGGCGAAAAACCTGACCATCGTCGCCGGTCGCAACGACGTCGATGCCGCGACCCTCAAGGCCACCGCCCGCGCCGATGACGGCAGCGCCAAGCCGCAACTGGCGATCGACTCCTCGGCGCTGGGCGGCATGTATGCCGGGGCGATCAAGCTGGTGGGGACCGAGGCTGGGGTTGGGGTGAAGCTCGACGGCAAGATGATCGCCAGCGGTGGGGATATTCAGCTCGATGCCAATGGGCATTTGAGGCTGGCGCAGACCGCTGCCGCCGGCGCTGTCACCGTCAAGGCTGCCAGCCTCGACGCCCAGGGGCCGGTCTACGCCGGTACCGCGTTGACCGTGAAAACCCAGGGTGACCTGACGAGTCAGAACAACCTGGTGGCCCGCGACAGCATTCGCCTGGACAGCGGCGGCACCCTGCGTAACAACGGGATCATCGAAGCCGGGGTCAATGCGGATAACACGCGCAATACCAGTGGCGACGTCACCCTCACTGCCAGACAACTGAACAACGGCGGCAAAACCGTCGCTGCCAGTCGCGACCTGACGGTCACCACGACCGATACGTTGAACAACCAGGCCGGTACGCTCAGCGGGCAGCGCAAAACCACGGTCACGGCCAAGGTTGTGGATAACCGCGCCAAAGGTCGCATCCTGGGCAATACCGAGACGCACCTTGCGGCCGATCAAGTGCTCAACGGCAGCGGCGGCCTGATCAATAGCCAGGGCACTTTGCAGGTGACGGCGGGCCATCTGGACAACAGCGCCGGTGAGCTGTCGAGCCTGAACACGGCGACGCTGGTGCTCGGCAGCCTGGACAACCTCACCGGCCTGGTGATGACCGGCAAGCAGCTGGATATCACGGCGACCGGCACCGTCAACAACCAGGGCGGCGAACTCTCGACCCAAGGCTTGATGACCCTCAACGCGGGGAGCCTGAATAACTTCGACAAGGGCACTGTCGCCGCCAACGGCAACCTGGTCGTGACCGCCACGAAAGGGGGGATCAACAACGGCAACAATGGCCTGATCGCCAGCCGCAATGCCGAACTGAAGGTGACCGCCGCCAGCCTGGACAACGCCAAGGGCACCCTGCAGGGCAAAGGCATGATGACGGTGGATATTGCCGGCGATATCGATAACCAGGCCGGCTCGATCATCGCCCAGGACGCGAACCTGAATGTCTTCGCCAGCAATCTGGACAACCGCGGCGGTGTGTTGTCCAGCGTCAAGGCCGCACTGGAGGCGCGGGTCAGTGGCGTGCTGAAAAACGGCTACGACCTGAATGGCCAGGGCGGCACGATCCAGGCGAAAGGTCTGACCCTTGACGCCCTCGCCGGGCTGTTCAACGACGGCGGACGCATCGCGGCGCAGGCCGGAGACGCCGTACTCAATACCGGCAGCGCCAGTTTCAACAACAGCAACGGCGGCCTCTATGCCAGCGGCAAGGTGAAGGTCGACGCCCTGAACCTGGACAACAGCCGCGGCCAGATCAGCGGCGGCCAGATCGATCTCAACCTCAACGGTATTCTGGACAATACCCAAGGCATCATTGAAGGCGACAGCAGCCTGGACGTCCTCGCCGCCAGCCTCGTCAATCACAACGGGCAACTGCGCACCCTGGGCCGCAACAGCACGACCGTGTTCTCCATCGGCGGCCTGTTCGACAACAGCAACGGCACCCTGGAGACCGTCAGCAGCGACGTCGGCTTCACCCTCGGCAGCCTGAACAACCAGAGCGGCAAGCTGCGTCACATCGGTGCCGGCGCCTTCGGCCTGAACCTCACACAGTTGGGCGCGGTCGGTGGCAGCCTGGTGACCTACGGCACCCTGGTGCTCGACGCCGACAGTTGGACCAACAGCACTTCGATCCAGGCCGAACACCTCACCGTCAACGTCAACCACCTGACCCAGACCGCCACCGGCCAGTTGCTCAGCGCCAACAGTTTCAATGGCTCAGGGATCGACTGGCGCAACGACGGCCTGATCGGCAGCGACGGCCTGATCGATGTCCAGCTCACCGGCCAATACGCGGGCAACGGTCGCTTGAGCAGCCTGGGCACCTTAGGCCTCAAGGCAGCCCTGATCGATCTGGAGGAGAACGCCAGCATTGCCGGCGGCGGCGCCACCACTGTGCACGCCGATGGCATATTCAATAACCGTGGCCGCGTGACCTCGGCGGCGGGCATGAATGTCACGGCGCAGGGCATCAACAACTACGGCACCCTGGGCAGCGCCGGATTGCTGAGCGTCGGCACCGGTGCATTGCTCAACGAAAAAGGCCTGATCTTCAGCGGTGCCGACATGGCCCTGAAGATCGACCGCCTGATCAACCTCAACGCCGACATCTACAGCCTGGGCAACCTGAGCATCGACCGCGACGGCCTGGGCGCGTTGGCTACCAGCATCGTCAACAGCTCCGGTTCGCTGCAAAGCGACGGCAACATGAGCCTGGCCGCCAGCACGATTGAAAACGTGCGAACCGTATTGAACACCCACGACGCCGGCATCTACACCGCGTCGATCAGGGAAATTGCCTGCATCGAAGGCGTCAACGCCGGGGATTGCAGCGGCGGCAAGGAAAACCACGTCTGGCAGATCATCCAGCGTGACAAGTTCGAAGTGACCGAGGCCTCGGCCAGGTCGAGCATCACCACCGGCGGCAACCTGACTATCCAGGCCAATAGCCTGACCAATCGCAGCAGCACCATCGGCGCGGGCGGCTCCTTCACCGCAAGACTCGACAGCCTGGACAACATCGGCATCGAAACCCACGACACCGAAACCTCGCGCACCTTCATGTCCGAGCGCACGCGCAACCCCGACGGCTGGCGTACCCTCGCCGATACGTTCACCGACAAATACTGGTTCCAGAGCCCCGGCTACAGCACGGCCAACCTCGCTGGCCTGGAAGCTGACATGAGCCGCTTCATCGGTACGACCGAGCGCGAACTGCTGCAATTCGGCAGCAGCCGGGCCCTGTCCCAGGACACCCAGACCTATGCCGCCATCATGCAGTCCGGCGGCCCCGTCGACGTCCGCGTCCAGGGCGTCGCCGACAATAAAGTCATCCGGGGTGGCTACAACTACGTCGGCGCCGGCCCGCGTACCGACACCGGCGCCGATGGGCAATTCTCAACCCGCATCACCGTCAACCAACAGCTCTCACCCGACCTCGCCCAACAGCAGGTCAACCCGGTCACCCTGCCCGGCTTCGACCTTCCCACCGGCCAGAACGGCCTGTTCCGCCTGAACGAAGGCACCGGCACCCCGACCCAAGGCAGCGGCCTGACCCAAGTGCGCGGCCTGCCGGACCGCTCGTTCCAGACCAACCCACAAAAGTACCTGATCGAAACCAACCCGGCGCTCACCGACATGCGTCGGTTCATGAGCTCGGATTACCTGCTGACCAACCTGGGCTACGACCCGGACGACGCCGCCAAGCGCCTGGGCGACGGCTTCTACGAACAACGCCTGATCCAGCAAGCCGTCATCGCCCGCACCGGCCAGCGTTTCCTCGACGGCCAGACCTCCGATGAAGGCATGTTCAAGTACCTGATGAACAACGCCATCGCCAGCAAGGACGCCCTCAATCTGACACTGGGCGTAAGCCTGACCGGCGAACAGGTCGCGGCGCTGACCCACGACATCGTCTGGATGGAAACCCAGACGGTGAACGGCCAGCAGGTGCTGGTGCCGGTGCTCTACCTGGCGAACGCCAACCATCGGCTGGCGCCGAATGGGGCGCTGATCCAGGGCAGCGATGTCACGCTGATTGCGGGTAAGAACCTGAACAACGCCGGGACGTTGCGGGCGTCCAATAACCTCGTTGCTACGGCGAATGACAGCCTGGTCAACAGTGGGTTGCTGGAGGCGGGGAATCGGCTGGATGCGTTGGCGAGTAATGACCTGACTAACCGGGCGGGTGGGGTTATTGCTGGGCGGGATGTGAATGTTGTTGCCCTGACGGGCGACGTGGTCAACGAGCGCACCGTTACCACCCACGAAAGCAGCAGCGGCTATCGCACCGAGCGCACCGACTTCATCGACAGCGCCGCCCGTATCGAAGCCGCCAACAACCTGACCGTCAGCGCCGGGCGCGACATCAACAACGTTGGCGGTGTACTGAAAAGTGGCAACGACACCATCCTCGATGCCAAACGCGACGTCAATCTCGTCGCCGCCGAACGCATCACCAGCGGCACCCGCGGCCGTCATCGCGACCAGGACATCAAGCAATACGGTTCCAGCCTTGAGGTAGGCCGCGACCTGACCGCCAACGCCGGCCGCGACCTCAACGTCATCGCCAGCCAGATCGATGCCAAGCGTGACATCGCCATGGCAGCCGCGGGGAACTTGACCCTGGCTTCGGCGGCGGATGAACAGCACTCCTACGGCAAGAGCAAGAAGGTCACCAGCCAAGAGGATCATGTCAGCCAGGTGGCCTCGACGATCAATGCGGGGCGTAACGTAGCCCTCAGGGCGGGGCAGGATCTGGCGATGATCGCCAGCAAGGTCAACGCTGCAAACGAAGCCTATTTTGTGGCGGGTGGCAAGCTTGCGCTGCTGGCTGCGCAGGACAGTGACTATTCGCTGTATGACATGAAGAAGAAAGGTGGTTGGGGCAGTTTGAAAATGCAGCGCGATGAGGTGACACAAATCACCCACATCGGCAGCCAGATCCAGACGGGAGGCGACCTGACGCTCAAGAGTGGTGGTGACCAGCGCTACCAAGTCGCCAAACTGCAAAGCGGAAAAAACCTGATACTGGAAAGTGGCGGCGCCATCGCCTTCGAGGGCGTAAAGGATCTGCACGACGAAAGTCATACCAAGACGGATAACAACGCATTCTGGAACTCCGCCAAGGGCAAGGGTAATACCGACGAAACCTTGCGCCAGACGCAGATGGTGGCAGCGGGCGATATCACCATCAAGGCAGTTGAAGGCCTGAAGATCGATATAAAACATGTCGATCAACAAACAGTCAGTCAGACCATTGATGCGATGGTAAAAGCCGATCCGCAACTAGCTTGGATCAAGGAAGCTGAACAGCGCGGTGACGTCGACTGGCGACAAGTGAAGGAAATCCATGAGTCCTTCAAATACAACACGTCGGGCTTGGGGCCGGCTTCGCAGTTGATCATCGCCATCGCCCTGGCGGCGGTGATGGGGCCGATGATGGCTGGCATGAATACCATGCTTCAGGCTGGAGCCCTCACTGTCGCTACCAAGGCGACGGTCAGCACCATCGATAATCGCGGCAATCTCGGCGCAATTGTTAAGGATGTTACTTCCAAGGACAGCCTGAAAGGGTACGCCGTCTCGATGGCCACAGCCGGGGTTACACAAGGGCTTGGTTATGAAGCCGGCAACGTTGGCTTCAATGCCGAGAGTGTAAAAACGGTGGCTATGAAAGTGGCTGCAGATGCTGCAATTAAGACAGCCGTTTACGGAGGCAGCTACAAGGACAATCTGGCGACTTCATTGGTTGGAACAGCAACAAGCATTGGGGGCGCATACGGAGCTGGAAAAATAGGTGACCTACCGCTAACCGAAGGTGATTTTGAGAAAGTTCTCCTTCATTCGGCCTTGGGCGGATTAATGGCCGAGGCCATGGGAGGAGACTTCCGCACAGGGGCAATAGCGGGTGGGGCGAATGAGGTTCTGATCGGCTTGCTGGGGGATACGCTACTTCCCTCGCATTTGAAACCTGGTACACCTGAATACACTCGGGCCCAGGAAAACCTGGTTGCGCTTTCAAAGGTTGTCGGGGTGCTGGGAGCGGCGGCTTCCAATGGTGATGTCGAAATCGCTGCGCAAGTGGCTGAAAATGGCACGCGTTACAACTTTCTGGGCAATCACTCCCAAGCTGAGCGAGACAGAGCCCTCAAGGAGTATGAAGAAACCAAGAGCCTGGATGCCGCCAAAAAGATGATGGTGCTTCAAGGTGCAGACCAACGGAGCGATGGACTGTTGGAGCGTTTTCATGCCGATCCTGCGTCCCTGTCTCCCTCAGAAAAAACTGAGTTGGCCGCCTACCTTCAAGTGTACGGCTACGAGCAAAGCCTCAAATATGGGGAAGAGGCCGCCCGGACCAGCATCGATAACTTGCTTAAGAATGGACCGGTTCCTTATCGGGATTATCCGTTTGCCGGCGGTACTACGAAGGAGAGAATTGCTTATGCCGATGGCTTGAGAGCTCAAGATGGTGTGTCGGTAGCCAATATTTTTTGGTCCAGAGATCAGAGCGCTAGCGAAATGTTGTATCGCGATGCTCAGGGTTACCTGCGCATCAACCGCGAAATGCAGGCAATGAGTGATGTGGGATCACCAGCACTCTATTTTCTGACCGGTAACCTCGGCACTACGATTCGGGTAGCCGCTGCGGCGAATGGAGTGCTTCAGGCGGGGCGCGGTGCGGGCCAGGTCTACGATGGTGATACGTGGAATGGCATCGGCAACATTGTGGTCGGCGCCATGAATGCGGCAAGCCTTGGGATTCCAAAGATCGGCTCCGCTGGACGTGTCAATGGTAGTGCAGGTACAAAAACGACAGCGACAACGCCCGATCCGATTGCCGTTACCAAGATAACGGACGAGATGGAGGCCAATCCTTATCACGCGGATTGGCAGCGCTACGTAGGTAATGAGCCGAGAGCCGTTGGGGCGGATGTTGTAATAGATACAAATGCGGCATTGGGGAGAATTGAACCACCCATCCCCAAAGTTGATGTCACAAATGAATTTATGATGAGCGTGTCCAACAACGGGGGCACTACTCTCAGGTATGGCAATCCTGATGGCGTAGCAGGATTGGTCGTGAATGTGGATAAAGCAGGAGTGCTGGGGTTTGATATTCGTGCGGCACAGAATCACCCTTTATATGATGCATCGGGCACTGATATGTTCGTCAGCGCAATGCAGCGTCTTGGTAATGAAGGTATTCAGGTCAATCAAATTCGAGGGGCTTGGGTGGCGGGCACTGACAGTGTTAATACTGCCAAATATCTGCAAAATATTGCCAATGGAATGACAAAAGAAAATGCTGCTCTGAATACGTGGACAGGCCAGATATCCCAGAAATATGGATATACGAAGGTCGAGAAAATTGAATCCATTGGCGGAATTACCTATGTCACCTTCGGAAAGTAAATATTTGTTAGCGCAAATATTGGATGGAAAGTCGCCCAGTGTCGTGCTGAACATGATGCTGGAGATCCTTCCTGATTTAGATAAGTATGCTTTAGCAGATATTTTTTTGGAGGAATATGATCGTTTGGATAGCAGAATTCTTCCCGTAATATGGCATTGGAAGAGTGTCAAATCGATTAGAGGTATGTCTGATCAGGAATTTAATGACGCCGTGCTTGCGCAGATGAGATTAGCAGGTTACATGGTGTAGGTGAAATAGAGTAAAGGGGTGTTTAAAAAGCGGAGAGGTCAGAAGTAGGGTTAATTGTGGAAGCGTACGGCCTACTTCGCGGTATACAGGATCATGCAGATTATGCCGCCGAGGCAGGAGAGTTGGATGCCGAAGACATACCGCATGAAAGCATCGAAAGGGGACGGATCTATTTAATTTTTATAAAACAGGGGACAGATTTATTTTGCGAGATAGGGAGAGGGGTTTCTTTCTGCTGGGGGCATAAATAAATCTGTCCCCTTTTTTGCTTTCCACTAATAAAGCATTATCTGGTTTCGATAATTGATCATCCGGAAATTCATCGCTGGAAGATTTATGATGCTATCGAGTTTTTGATGGGGGTTGAGCCGGATTTTGTTGCGCGTTTATTAAAGGAAAAAAACAAAAGCGTTGATGATTTCAAGGCGAGGGGCAGGAATTAGTTCAGGTAGGTGATGGGGTGCAAAATAGGGGCATACTTGAAAAGCACTTACTTAACGTATTTAGCATGACCTTGTTTCCTGATTTCTGCCCTTGGAAAAAGGGGCCAGATTTATTTTGCGAGGTAGTGAGAGGGGCTTCTCTCTGCTGGGGGCATAAATAAATCTGTCTCCTCTTTATATTTGATTCATCAACCAATAGGTGGGTTCCGGAATGAGCTGTGACGTCGGCTTTAAAATCTCTTGGCAGGCCCCGATACTGCCTGCCAAATCTTTGGCCGGCATTCCTTTGATGACATCAGTAGCTGAATTTGAAATGGTGCTTGATCGTTACGTGGTTGATAAGAATAAAATGCTTTATCAATTTGATGGGTCGCCAGTTCTTTCCATGGCGAAGGGGATCGACTCGAATGGTGACGGTGGGTTTGGGTTCGCTGTTCATGGCAGAGAGTTAACAAACTGGCGGTTGTTTTTTAATACTCCAGAGCATGCAGGCGCTAACCCTCGAGCGCTATACGTAATTGTCCGGTCTTGGAAGGTGTATGCAGTTAAAGTCTGGATGTTTGAAAAGTATAAGGAAGGCGGTAGGCCGGTGAACTCCTATAGGGGGAAGCTAACCTGTAATATAACTCTGGGTGACGCATTGATTGATCTTTTTTCTTGCGTGGAGCTAGAGTTTGATTCTGAAGAGGAATGGTATGTGGCTAAAGGTATTTATGGCGGTTTGGAAGTTTCTGGATATGGCGAGAGCTTGGAAGATAATCCTGATCAAGTTGTAATGGCTTTAACTGTTTTAGTGGAGTAGTGTCGAAAAGAAAGGGCAGATTTATTTGTCTATAAGTGCATAAATAATTGGTCCCCTTTTTTCTATTTCACCCTTCTTGCTTTATGCATATTTACAACGGACACCACGGATCACCACCGTTAGCGCTTTCCACCATCTTCGGAAAATTACGTTCAAAGCCCCAACCGGACGCCACAGCGGTCAGGGTGGTTTTGCAGGCGGGGTTCTTCTCCGAGACGATCACATTCATGTAGAACTGGTTGCCATAGATTGTCGGTGCCCAGAGCACCATATCGCTTCTTTCTGTGTTGTTATCAACTTTCAATTGAATGGTGTTGACGAGCGTCCCGCCGGTGGTGAGATCGGTCACCTGAGGGTGGTAGCAATGATTCAAATAGCCTTGCACCCGTTCTTCGACCACTGTCCGCTCCTGGGTCAAACAGTACTCGGGGCTGGCGACACCCGTGCTCAATAGCTCGTCCTTGGTATACGGATGCAGCGAACAGCCACTGAGCAATAGAAAAAAGAACCCTGCGTATTTCCTATACATTGATGCACATCCTGGTGGTTTATTGCCGGTAAGGCCGCACAGTCTACCCGGACGCCCTCGGCCGGGGCAGTGCAAAACGCGGCAAAGGATCGTATGAAAATGGACTGTGCGTACAAAGCGAAACACTTTGTTTCGGGACCTTTCCCATTGACTTGCAGGACATTTCCTAGAAAATTCCAACCCCTTGCGCCTGCCTTTTCCGGTGCCTAGTCTTTGCCTACCGCTGCCAATTCAGCGGTCGGGTTTAGCAGCTCGGAAGTCACGTTAGGCGCATGGCAATCACCATGAGTGCAGGCATCGCTATTGCCTGGATTCTTATGGCGGCTGTGCGCAGGGCATCCTCGGGTGCGCCGGTTTCCTAACGTGCCGGTCTGCTAACCTGCGCGCGGCTGCCACCCACTCGTTTAGCAGCGAACGTGGCGGCTCCCACTAACGTTAGGAGCACCCCATGGACAAACTCATCCCAGACCCACCCGTCCCACCGCTGCACCTGGACATCGCCGCTGACGCCAACGCCGAGCGCGTCATCGATTCCTACCTGAACCCCAAACCCAATCCGCCCGACAAGCAACCCGCCCCAGATCAACTGTTCACCATCGTGCAAGGCGTGGATGCGGAAAGTCTGCTGGCCAACCTCAGCGAAACCCTGGCCTCCGCCAACGTCATGGCCGGCGACCTGGCGTTCGAGCTGGACGGTTCCCGACGGCATTTCGCGCTGGGCCTGCAACAATTGATTGAACTGGGCCAGCTCCTGGCGAATCGGGCGCTGGACGTGGTCGATCCGAGGTAAGACGAGGGTGTTTGGGTTTGATCGATGAGTGTCGATCAAACCCATTTTTTGCGGCAGCATACGCCGCATGTTCACTTCGGATTTCTGGACCGTGCCGACTTCCAACCGCAACGCCCTGATGGCCCGACTCGCTGCCGCCCCGGATGACATCGCTACGCGAGCTTCGCTTTACCGCGACCTGCTCGACACCGGCGAAGCTTCGCTGGACGGCGTACGGGTCGCCGCCGGCCTGTACGATCCAGCCGCCATGGCCGTGGTTGCCGAGTTGGACGTCACGGTACACAGGAATCGTCCCGGACCGCTGTTGCCGCAGCTTCGCGGGTTGCCGGTCGATCATCTGGCGCTGGAGAACGCCGAGCCACAATGGCTCGATGCTTTGGCCGGGTTGCCGCTGCGTACGCTGGTGCTTGGCAGTCCGAGGTTCAGTTGCGATCAGGCGCTTTGGCGGCGTCTGCCGGATGTCGCCCTCGATACCCTGGAGATCAGCAATTTTTCCCGCGACGATGACCTCACCAGTCTCCCTTCTCTTGAGCGCTTGCGCCGATTGAAGCTGGACACCTACGGCGAGGATTTCGACGACCGTTTCCTCAGGCAACTGGGCAGCAACAGCAGGCTGCAAGTCTTGTCGTTGAACCGTTGCGATGAAGTGACCGACGACGGACTTCTGGGGCTTTCGCCACTCCAGTTGCGCTCACTCTCGTTGGAGCGTGCCGGGCAACTGACCGCTCGTGGGGCGGCGCATCTGTGCAGCCATCCCCTCGAACACCTGTCGCTTGGCTGGAACAGTAAGATCCTGGAGGATCCTGCCTGGCTCTCGGGTTTAACCGCGTTGCGTTCCCTGAGCCTGGATGATTGTTATGCGTCCGATGCCACGCTCAACGCTATTCGCGATCTGCCAATCGAGCGGCTATCGCTGCAGTCTTCCTACCTGTGCGAGGACGATCTTGAGGTCCTGGAAGGGATGCCCTTGGCGGACCTGGACCTCAAGGCTTCGCGACAAATCATCGAGCGGCTCGACGTGCTGCATGCGTTCCCCCTGAGACGATTGGGGCTCAGCGATGTGCAAGGCATCGACAAGCAGACCTTGCGGGATCTGGAGGGGCTGGATCTGGAAGCGCTGGACCTGTCGTTGAATGACGTTTCCTGGAAGGAGCTGAAGCAACTGAAGGGCCTGCCGCTGAAGCGGCTGGATCTCAGTTTCTGCCAAGGAGTTGATGGCAAGACATTGCGCAAGCTCTGCGAAATGGGCCTGCCGTTGGAGCAATTGGAGATCAGCGGCCTGGACCTGCGCGATGCCGACCTGGCCTGCCTGCGCGACTTGCCGCTGAAACGCCTCGGCTTGTACGAAAGCCCATGGCTGACCGACGCCGGCGTCGCGCATCTGGCGGGGATGCCACTGCGGGACCTGACGCTTGAAGCGGGGCCGGGGGAATCGCGGCTTACGTCAGCGATGGTGTCGGTGCTGGAGCGCTTGCCACTGGAGAGGTTGTCGTTGCGCAATGGCTCGCAGATCAGCGCGGATGGATGGGATCGCCTGGCTAGGCTGCCGGCCCACGTCAGTGGTCCGGGTATTTGACGCTTGCCGGAGATGTATCTGCTGATGGAAGTCGCTTCAAGTCTGTGGGAGCTGAGCTTGCTCGCGATAGCGGTTTGTCTGCACCGGTGATGTTGAATGGGCTGCCGTCATCGCGAGCAGGCTCGCTCCCACAGGGGTTCGCGGTGCATCTGAAGGCCGCCGTCCCCAGTGGAAGCAGGCTTTGCTCCCACTGGTCGAAGGCTGTCCTGAGCGGCCGGTTTACCAGTTGTAGCTCAGCTTTGCGGTGATCTCGCGGCCCGGGTTGTAGTAGTTCGCGGTGCCTGAACCGACGACGTGTTGCTCATCCAGCAGGTTGCTGACGTTGATCGCCAGGTCAGTGCCTTTGAAGAGGTTGTAGTTGAAGGCCGCATCGAAGAGTGTCGTGCCATCGCTGGTTCCGGTGTTGGCTGCGTCGAAGTAGTAGGAACCGACATACCGCGCACCCAGGCCCACGCTGACATCGGTATTGGGGACGTTGTAATAGGTCCACAGCGACGCGGAGTGTTTCGGTGCCGTGGCGAATTCATTTCCTTTGAGCGAACTTCCGTCGTACAAGGTCCCGCGAATGACTTCGGATTCCATGTAGGAGTAACCACCCACCAGGCTCAGGTTGGAGGTCAGCTCAGCCTTGGCTTCCAGATCCAGCCCGCGCACCCGTGACTCGCCAACGGTTTGCTGTTCGATGACGCCACTGGGCAGGACGACGGCGATGCTGACATTCTCCTGGGTCAGGTCGTAAACAGCCGCCGAGAACAACGCGTCCATACCCATGGGCGCATATTTCACGCCCAGTTCATATTGCCTGCCCGTCTTCGGAATGACGCCAACCGTTGGCGGCGAGACCGATTCGACCATGCTGACGTAAGTGGAAACCTCATCGTTGACGATATAGGTCAGTGCGCCGCGATAGGAGGTTTCCGAGAAGTTATCCGATTCTTTTACGTGATTGATATCGGTACTGGACAGATCCAGCGAGTCGTTGCGCACGCCCGCGGTGACGATAAAGCGCTCGTAGAAGGACAGGTTCTGCTGCAGGAACACGGCCTTGGTCTTGGTGTCGAGCTTGTCGTTGCTGTAGGGCGCTACGCCGCTTGGCACACCCGTAAACACCGGGTTGGCAAGGTCGATGGAGCCGATCGGCGAATAGACCGAACGTTCCTCGGTCGAAGAGTCGCCATACTCCACGCCCACCAGCGTACTGCTGTCGATATTTTCGAAGCGGGCATCGTATTGCAGCATCAAGTTGCCGTTGAGTTGCTCGGCTTCGCTGTCAGTGCCAAAGATATAACGCGGGACCGTGGTTCCCGTGCGGGTAGGGGAGTCACTGAGAAACACATAGCCGAAATCATCCGTCAGTTCGCTGTAGCGCAGGTTGCTGCGCAACACGAAGCCATTGTCGAAGTCATGGCTGAAGGTACCGCTGATATTGGTGCGTTCGACATCGTGGAAATTGTAGCTGGGCTCGCCGTAGAACTTGTCGCGGTCGTATTCCTTGTCCAGCGGGTAACCGCCGCTGTTGGGCGAGCTTTGGGTCTTGAGGTAGTCCACGATCACGGAGGCCGAGGTGAACTCCGTGGGGGCCCAGGTCAGGCCGCCCATCAGGAACTTGTTGTCGTCCTGCGAATGGTCGTACTCGCGATCACTGTCTTGCATCTTTGCCGTGAAGCGACCGGCCAGGGTTTGTTCTTCGTTCAGCGAGTCCCCGACATCGATGCCGGATTCGACATGGTCGAAAGAACCGTAGGTGACGTAGCCCTGGCCGAACTTGTCGAAGCGTGGCTTCTTGCTCACAAAGTTCACCGAGCCGCCTGGGTCGGCCGGGCCGAACAGTGTGGAGTTGGCCCCGCGTATCACCTCGACGCGCTCATAGGCGAACGGCTCCTCGCGCACACCGCGCATCGAACCCAGGGTCAGGCCGTCCCGATAAGTCGTGGCCTGGAAGCCACGAATCTGGAAGTAATCGTTGCGGTCGTCCGTGCCGTAATAATCGGTAATGACCCCCGGTGTGTATTGCAGGAGTTCTTCCGTGGTGCTGACGCTGCGTTGCTTCATTTCCTTGTCGGTCACCACGGACACCGAGGCGGGCGTGTTGAGGATGCTGGTGGCCACTTTACCGCCGACCCAGAGTTCCTGGGCGACCACAGAATTGGCGTCCTCGGTGCCATCGACCCTGGCCTTGGCGTTGACGAGGATGGGCGCCAGGCGGAAGGCCTCGAGGTCGCCGTCCGCCTTGGCTTGCGGCGTCAGCAGGTAAGCGTTCGGGCCTTGCTGCTGTATCTCGATGTCGCTCCCCTGCAACAACGACGATAGGGCTGTGGATGTATCGAGCGTGCCGTTCACGCCCTGGGTATTGCGGTTCGCCACGCTTGACGCATCGAAGGAAAGGCTGATGCCCGCTTCGCGCGCGAAGCGGTCGAGCGCCGGTGCCAACGGGCCGGCCGGGATGTTCCACTGATGAACCTGTTGGGCTTGGTCGACGGTCGAGGTTTGCGCCAGGGACGGTAGCGCATAGCTGCTGACGATGACGCCAAGGACCGCACCCTGTAAGGCACGATTCAGTAGATGACGCTGTGGAACCGGGGACGAACTCATTTACTCGCTCCGTAAAAGGGAATCGGCAGACAGGCCTGTAATTCGGCCTTTCTTACATGCCGAACGAGAATGAGAAATCACCTCATTTTAATTTGGTATTTTTTGTGCGACAAAAAAGCACTTAACTGAGGGCGCTCAAGGTCACCCAGTATTGGGTTCGATACTCAATTTGTAAGTGCAATGACTGCGCCACCAAGGCCAGTACCTGATCGGTGTCGGCGAGCTGAAAGGTGCCGGAAACGCGCAGGCCCGCGACCTCTTCGGCGCAGCGCAACAGACCGGGGCGATAACGCGACAGGGCCCCGATGAAATCCCCCAGGCGCATATTGCGCGCGCTGATCACCCCATCGCTCCAACTCCACAGATCCAGCCCGTTATCCTTGAACTCACGCATGCCATTGGAGGTAAACAGCCGCTGGTTTCCGGCCTGGACAGTGTCGTTGACCGCCAGGGGCTGGCTGGCCCCAGGAAACACAGTGACCGCACCGCTCTGCACCGAGATGAGCGTTCCGTCGTCACGCTCGTACGTCAGGAACCGAGCGTTCTGGGTGCGTATGAGCCCGTCGCGTGTCTGAACCCAGAACGGACGCGGTTGAGCCGAGCCGGAATCCGCGCCGGTGTTCACGATGATTTCGCCGCGCCGCAGCACGATCAGGCGCCGCTGTGGGGTGAAATAGCTGTCGACCGCGCTGTCGCTGTTGAGCTGGACAAGGCTGCCATCATCGAGTTGAAAGCGCTTGCGCTCCCCGGTTTTGCTGTGTTGCTGGGCAAGTATGGCCGGCAGCGGCGTGTAGTCGCGGCCCAGCCAGGTCGCTCCACCCACGGTGGCCAATGTACCCAGCAGTTTCAGGGCTTTGCGCCGATGCATGCCCGAGCGGGTGCCCTTGAGAGTATGCCGGGCCAGATCGGACGGAATGCCCGCGAAATCGTCGCCAAGCGCTTCCACACGCTGCCACGCTAACAAATGCTGCGGACATCCCTGCAACCAGTGTTCGAAAGTACGCTGGGTCTGCTCGTCGGCTGGGTTGAAGCGCAGGCGCACCAGCCAGTGGATCGCCTGGTCGACCACGGCCGGATCCAGCGCTTGAGCTTCACTGTTCGGCATAGCGCAGGCGATAGCAGTGTTGCAGGGCCTTGGCCAGGTCGCGCTCCACGGTAGAGCGGGAAACACCGAGTTTTTCGGCGATCTGCTGGCAGGTCAGACCGTCGAGCTGGGCCAGTAAAAACGCCTCGCGGACTCTCGGTTTTAGCAGATCCAGGAGGCGGTCGATCCGCTCGAGGCTATCGAGAATCAGCAATCGCTCTTCTTCAGAGGGAACATCATGGGAAGGGATCAGCGCGAGGCTTTCCAAGTAGGCGCGTTCGAGTTCGCGACGGCGATACCGATCGATCATCAGCCCACGGGCGATGCTGCTCAGATAAGCCCGGGGTTCGCGCAACGGACTTGCCTGGCGCGATTTGAGCAGGCGTACAAACGTATCCTGCGCCAAATCCGCCGCGCTTTCGCGACAGCCGATGCGCCGGCTCAGCCAGCCGTGCAACCAGGAATGGTGGCTGCTATAGAGCAGCGCGAGCTCGGCATTGCCCAGTGTGTCGTTGCTGCCCATCAGCATCCCGGAAACAGACATAATTGATAATGAATCGCATTATATTCAGGCCGAGGAGGCCAGGGCAACGTTGCCGGAGCTGATGCGCGCCTGGGTACTTGGCTTGATAGGAATAGGCAAGGCTCCAAGGCAAACCGGCATAGGTCGCCCGGATAGCGCTGGCTACCATGGCACCCATCTACCGATGGGAAATCATCATGCAACGCATAAAAACCCTGTTCATCACTGGCGTCAGCAGTGGCTTCGGCCACGCCCTGGCCCAGCAGGCACTGGCTGCCGGCCACCGGGTCATCGGCACCGTACGTAGCGAGACGGACTTGCAAGTCTTCGAGCAATTGTCTGCCGACCGTGCTTACGGCGTCCTCCTCGATGTCACTGACTTCGCCCGGATCGACAGCGTGGTTGCCGCCACAGAGACCGCTCACGGCCCGGTCGATGTGTTGGTCAACAATGCGGGCTACGGGCATGAGGGCATTGTCGAAGAATCGCCACTGGAGGAAATGCGCCGCCAGTTCGACGTCAACGTGTTCGGTGCGGTGGCAATGATCAAGGCGTTCCTGCCCTATTTTCGCCAGCGCCGTGCCGGGCATATCCTCAATATCACGTCCATGGGCGGCACGATCACGATGCCCGGTATCGCCTATTACTGCGGCAGCAAGTTCGCGCTCGAAGGGATTTCCGATACGCTGAGCAAAGAGCTGCAACCGTTCAATATCATCGTGACGGCTGTCGCGCCCGGCTCGTTCCGCACCGATTGGGCGGGGCGTTCGATGCGGCGTACCCAGCGCAGCATCGACGATTATGATGCGCTCTTCGACCCGATCCGCACGGCTCGCGAAGCCAGAAGCGGCAAGCAACCGGGCGATCCACAGAAGGCGGCCCAGGCCATGTTGCAAGTGATCGCCAGCCCGACGCCCCCTGCGCACCTGTTGTTGGGTAGCGATGCGCTGAGCCTGGTGCGCGACAAGCTGAGTCGTGCCGCCAGCGAGATTGACCAGTGGGAAGCGCTGACACGTTCGACCGACGGCTGAACGACAGGCAAGTGAGAGATACCGATGACGCAGGCCGACTCACCTACCTCGCGCATGGTGCAACTGATGGAACAACTTGCGCCGGTCGAGGGTTATAACCTCAGCGCCCTGGAAGACATTCGCTTTTTACGTTCCAACCGGCCCCTGACCCGAACGCCGGTGTTGTACGAACCCGGCATTGTCATCCTGTGCCAGGGTCGCAAGCGGGGCTATCTGGGGGACGACGTGTACGTCTATGACGCCCGGCACTATCTGGTGGTCTCGGTTCCTGTTCCGTTTACGATGGAGACCGACGCCAGTGAGGCAGAACCCATGCTGGCAGTGTACATGCGCCTGGACTTCCGGTTGGCCAGCGATTTGCTGCTGCAAGTGGATGAAACCCAGGGGCCGAGCGATGCCCAACCCAAGGGGATGTATGCCTCACCCATGGATGATTTGCTCTGCGGTTCGGTACTGCGCTTTCTCGAAGCGATGAGCCGTCCGGGCGAGGCGCAGATCCTCGGACCGGGGCTGATTCGGGAAATCTACTACCGCATCCTTACCGGCGAGCAGGGCGGTTCGATGCGTGCTGCGCTCAGGCGTCAGGGACACTTTGGTCAGATCACCCGTGCGATCCGCAAGATCCACAGTTGTTACCAGGAACGTCTGGACGTCGAATCGCTCGCTCGCGAAGCCAACATGAGCGTGCCCAACTTTCACCTGCATTTTCGCAGCGTGACCGACTCATCCCCCATGCAATACGTGAAATCGACGCGCTTGCATCAGGCGCGGCTGCTGATGCTGCGCAACGCCATGAGCGCCTCCACGGCAGCGTTCAATGTTGGCTATGAGAGCGCCTCGCAATTCAGCCGCGAGTTCAAACGCCTCTTTGGTCGCACGCCCCAGGCCGAGATCGAGTGGATGAAGGCGACGTATGCGTTGCCTGCGCCCGCTTCTCAGTCCGTTTATGTGTCGTCGCATTAGGGTGGGTTGAGACAGGGGAGGGATGCTGCCCACTTCTATCCGGGCAACCATCAGAAACGCGAGACGGCCCCATACAGGACCGTCATCGACCGGTTTTCAACGGCTCACATCGAGCACGATTTTCCCGCGGGTGTGCCCGCTCCAACTCTGTTTTACCGCGTCGACCACTTCGCTGAGCGGTACGACCTCTGCTTCCAGACGGAGCTTGCCGGCCGTTAAGAGCGCGGCGATTTCCGCCAACTGACGACCGTCCGAACGGGTAGCGAAGTTTTTGCTGCTGACGCCCTGTTCGCGAGCTTTCTCGGCGTCGGGTGGGCTGACGGGAGAAACCAGAACGCCACCCCGTTTGATCACGTTCCAGGAACGTGCCTGTGTTTCTCCGCCGACCAGATCGATAACGGCGTCCACGTCTGCAACGGTGTCTTCGAACCTGGCCGAGGTGTAATCAATGACTTGGTCGGCACCGAGCGAGCGCAGGTAGTCGTGGTTCTTTGCCGAACTGGTGGCAATCACATGAGCACCGGCCAGTTTCGCCAACTGGACTGCGAAGCTGCCCACACCGCCGGCGCCGCCATGGATCAGGACCGTTTGACCAGCCTGGATCGTGGCGTGTTCGTGCAACGCTTGCCAGGCCGTCAGGGCCGCAGCCGGGACGCCGGCGGCTTTTTGCAACGACAGCGTTTTTGGCGTGCGAGCGAGGCGATCGGCGGTGGAAAGGGCTTGGGTCGCATACCCGCCCACAATCCCGATGAACCCGAAAACCTCATCGCCGACCACGAACTCGCTGACATTCTTGCCCACCGCCGCGACGGTGCCGGACACCTCCACGCCTGGGGTGTAAGGCAGCGGCAGGGGGATGAATTGCTTCATGGCGCCGGACAGGATTTTCCAATCGATGGGATTGATCCCGCTGCCGGCGACGTTGATCAGGACCTGGTCTTCGTTGGGTTTCAGGTCTGGAACGTCTTTGAGCTGAAGGGCTTCTGCCTGGCCGTACTGTGCGACTTGAATAGCTTTCATAAGAGTCTCTCGATGAGAAGGAGTCAGACCTGCCGGCCGCCCTCGGCGTACCGGCGATGCGGTTACTGGCGACGAGCGTCGAGGCTGAAGCGACCTGCGCCGAACGCGACGATCTGCAGAAGCCCGCCGGCCATGGCGATGTTCTTGAAGAAGTGGATGAACTGATTCTGGTCAGCCAGGGCACTGTGGAAAATCAGTGCGGTGAACACGCTGAAGGTGGCCAGGATGGCCGCTGTGGTGCGGGTACGATAACCGGCGATCAAGGCGGCGCCGCCCAGGATTTCCACAGCGATAGCGATGCCCAGGGCCCATGACGGGAATGGCAAGCCAACAGAGCCGATGTAGCCAATCATCATGGCCGGAGCACCGATCTTGGAAATACCGGACAGGATGAAAATGGCACTGAGGAAGATGCGACCAGCCAAGGAAGCGGTGCTGGTCAGGTTGTTCGAGGTTGCGACGGTGGCGCGAATGCTTGCGGCTTGAGACATGATGGTCGATCCCTTTTGGTACAGCGCTCCAACATGAAGCGCCGGTGTGGAAGAGATAGTGTCACCGTCCCGCTTTTCGCAATAGACGCCAAATTTCGACGATTACGTTCTATGAAATTGAAAAGATAGAGTCTGGAATTCAGGCTGTGACGGCCTGCTGGCCAAACCGCTCGATCAGCCACCTGCCAGCCGGGCCGGGGGGTGAGTCCGTTCGATATACGGCATCGAACGTATAAGTGCCGCCCTTGAAGTCCGGCAAATCGAGCTCAACGAGACGACCGGCTTCGAGGTCCGCCTGAACCATGGGAATGGGCATATTGCCCCAGCCGATGCCTTCCTTGAGCAGCATGTGTTTTGCGCCCAGATCCGCCAGCCGCCACGTCCTGGTGCTGAGCACGGCAAAGTCCTTGTCGCCGGTCAGCGCCGAACGGTCGGACAGGACCAGTTGCACGAATTCCCTGGCTGTCCCCGGCAATTGGGGACGCTCGACCGCAAGCGGATGCGTTGGCGCGGCCACCGGTATCAACTGAACGCTGCCGACCCTGATGCGTTCGAGACCATCGAGGCCCATATCCAACGGCCCGTTGACGCCGACGACCGCTTTCTTGTTGATCACAAGCTCCGTCACGGCCCCCAACGCCTCCATATGCAGATGCAGCGTGACCGTCGGGAATTGCTCCCTGAAGGTCTTCAGCGCATCCACGACACGGTCTGCCGGGAGCATCACATCCAGCGCGAGATGCACCTCCGCTTCAAGCCCATGCAACAGCCCGGAAACCTTCGCCCGAAGCCCGTTGACGCCGTTAGTGATGGAGCGCGCTTCGGCAAGCACCGTTCGACCGGCATCGGTCAGCTGAGGTTTTCGCGTGGTCTTGCGATCGAACAACGCAACCCCGAGCTGCATTTCCAGATTGGCGATCGTATAACTCACCACCGAAGTGGCGCGGTGAAGTTTCCTCGCCGCACCGGCAAAACTTCCGACCTCGACAACGGTGAGGAACACCTTCAGTTGATCCAGCGTGGGGATTCCGGGGTCGGCGATCATTTCTATTTTCTCGAACGTTTGGAGTGAAATGATCCTAATTACGAGGACGGCGGTGTGTCCATCGATTGAATGAATGCCTCACCTTCCTTGAGCGTCTGTCGTTTCGAGAAGGGAGGCATCAAAAGCGAGCGCGCCTCTCCCATAAACACCCCAATGCGAAGTAACCCGAAGACGATGCGCGAAATGATCGAACGTTAAGGGAACCGTGCGATTGGGTGAACAGGGAAGGGCGATTTCTTACCGGATGCTATAACCGCTATCCACCACCCAGTCTTGACCGTAAACGCTTTTCGCCCCGTTACTGAGCTGGAACAACACGACATCTGCAACCGCAGCCGGTTCTAGAAATGCACCCCCCAGCAGACGTTTGTTGACTTCATTGGCAACGCTCGTCAGATCATGCTCAGCAAGACCCAAAGTCGACCAGATAGGTGTTGCGGTGGGCCCAGGTGAAACCATATTGATCCGCACACCTTTGGGCGCCAGCTCCACCGCCAGCGTACGCGCGTGCGCCTTCAAGGCCGCTTTCGACGCGATATAGGCGGCGAGTCCCGCGAAGGTGATGTTCTCCAGAAAGGTCCCGATGAATACAACTGATGCTGGGGTTGCGAGGTGCTTATAGAGGTGGGTAAGTGTATTTAAAGCGCCTGCCCCGTTAACCGCCCACTGCCGGTCGAAAGCTTGAATGTCGAGCCCGTCGGCGAGTTCTGCGATGCCGGCGTTGGGTACGAGATAGTCAATTGGGCCTACGCTTGATGCCTGCTCGGCTAACCGAGAAAGGTCCTCCGGTTTTGTGACGTCTCCGGGAACCCAAAGTAGGTTGTCTGGGTGTTCTTGCATCAACGTCTCCAGACCGCCCGGTTTACGTGACATTGCGATCACTGTGGTGCCTTTGGCAATCAGGCGATCAGTGACTGCCAAACCGATGCCGGAGCTGGCGCCGGTGACTACTGCGATGCGGTCTTTGAAATCGTCTTTCATGAAATGTTGTCCCTACGGTTTGTGGAGTAGGGGTGGGTGCAAAAAGTGAACCTGTTAGAGGGTTCAATAGAATCATGGGTTACAGGTCTATGTGGTTGTTATGACTATCTTTGGGTTTGGTCATATTGACAGCGATGTGGTCGTTATGACTCTTTGGTGTGAAGCGCAGGTTGGGAGTGTGGCGGATGTCTGCTACTGGGTTTCAGCAAAAAAAGATGTTCGTAGACGTCTTTAGATGACGAGCCGGGGTAATTTGAAACCGGTCGGTATCTATCTGTTTTTGCTGGTAAATAACTCTTTGCTCAACTTGCTTGGAATACCAGTTGGAACGCTGTGTGGTCTGGATTCCGATGGACGGTGCAATTTGAGCTCTGCCCCCCTTAAGCCGTCGGGATCGAACCTATAACAAACAGTCGTGAAAACGTTAGCCATGGCTGGTGAAGCGTTGCTGTTGATGGTTGCGCGCCTCCCGCGCCATCATTAAGCCATCCGGCTTATAATCCTCCCCTGGACAGTGCCTGACGATGGCTGACTCAAGGAGGATCTTGATGGTTGTGCTCCCACCAGTGGTATATGAACAACGCTGTTCTATAGGAAAGATTCGGCATCAGCTACAGCCAGCCATCACTACCCACGTCGTCAATGAGACTTTGGTGCACGTGTCGCCTCGTGTCAGAGAGCGCTTGTGGTTACTTGAATGCGGTAGCCGTGTTCTGCTCACCGACCGGCCCAATGTTGCCTTGCCTGACGGCGTGGATGGAATCATTCAGTTACGGGAGGAAAAAGTCGTCTGGAAGACTCATCGCCTCCTCATCGACTTCAAGGCCAGAGTTCTCGAATCCAGTTGGGCCGCTGTCGCCTATGACGCGGCGCAGAGCTGGCAGAATCAACTTTCGTATCGAGTTGAACGACGCGACTCCGATGGGCAAGTGCCAATTGGACTGGAGGGGCTGCGACCGGCTCAGTTGGGCGCTCTCTTCGCCATTGGAGCTCACTGGAGCCTTGATGCACAGCCCGCAACGATTGTGATGCCTACAGGTACGGGCAAGACTGAAACGATGCTGGCTACGCTGACGGCGTATGGTAAATCGACCACGCTTGTGGTCGTTCCTTGGGATCTCCTGCGCCAGCAAACAGCAAACAAGTTTCAGAGTCTGGGGCTGCTGCGCGCTTTGGGGGTATTGCCAAACGAAGTGATGAACCCGGTAGTTGGGTTGATCACTTCCAAGCCCAAGACGCTAGCGGATTTGGAGATATTCACCCACTGCAACGTGGTGGTGTCCACCATTAGTTCACTGGCATTGGAAGCCGGTAACCCACTCTCTGCTGGGATTGCCCAAAGGTGTAAGTCACTGATACTGGATGAAGCCCACCATGTTCCCGCCAAAACTTGGAGCGGGCTAAAGTCGGCCTTTCACTCTCTTCCCATTTTGCAGTTTACCGCGACCCCTTTTCGTAGGGATGGTGAACTCGTCGACGGAAAAGTGATTTTCAACTATCCCCTTGCCGCCGCACAGCGCGACGATTACTTCAAACCAATACATTTCGAGCCTGTCCACCAGCCAAGTGGCGGCACCCAGGCCGATCAAGCTATCGCAGAGGCAGCGTTAGCTAAGTTACGACGTGACTTGGACGCAGGACTTAATCATCTGCTCATGGCTCGATGCAGCAGTATCGCCCGTGCGACTCTCGTAGAACGTCTTTACCGGAACCTTGCGCCTGATTTGCAGCCAATCCTGGTCCATTCAAAAATTAGTGACACTGAAGCGCGCCTGGCGGACCTGCGATCGGGGGCGTCTAGGGTGGTTATCTGCGTCGACATGTTGGGTGAAGGGTTTGACCTGCCCGAGCTCAAAGTGGCTGCGCTCCATGATAGTCATCGAAGTTTGGCGATCATGCTCCAGTTCATCGGGCGGTTCACTCGCGTGGCAGGAAGCGATATCGGCGAGGCGACGGTAGTGGCTAACATTGGCGACCAGGACATTGCTCACTCACTGGAGCGCCTGTACAGCGAAGACGCCGACTGGAATCAGGTACTAAGCGAGCTTAGCTCCAATGCAGTCAGGGAACACCGAGAATTGATCGCATTCCTGCAAGCATCCGAACGCCTTGATGAGGAAGGCGACTCCAAAATTTCTCTGTCACCCCAACTGCTCCGTCCGGTTTTCAGCACGGCCACTTACAGGGCTCAACAGTTTTTCCCTGAGCGCTTCCATCACGGACTCTCTCAACAGCTTCACATTGAAGGGGTCTGGCTCAACCGGGAAATGCGTACGCTTTACTTCGTCACCCGCGCTGAAGGCAAGGTCCGCTGGACCAATACCAAAGGTGTTCTTGATCGTGAGTGGACACTCTTCGTCCTTCACCACAATCCAGAACTAGAACTGCTATTCCTGTCCTCTACCGATCACAGCTCGCTGTTCCCGGATCTGGCCGAGCAGGTCACGGGGCAAGCCGACCTGATCCATGGCGAGCAGATGTTTCGAATACTCGGACATATAAACCGCCTGGTGTTTCAGAATATGGGGGTCAAAAAACACGGGCGACGTAATCTCAGCTACGCCATGTACACAGGCGCCGACGTCGCTGTAGCGCTCGGTCTGGCCGAGCGCAGCGGCTCTGTAAAGAACAATGTCAGTGGAACCGGCTGGGAAAATGGGGAGCGCGTTTCTGTTGGCTGCTCTTATAAAGGGAGGGTTTGGTCGAGGGAACAAGGTTCCATACCCGCGTTCGTTCGCTGGTGCGCGGCGGCTGGCGCCAAACTTCTCGATGACAGTATCGTTGTCGATGACATCATTGCAAACGTCCTGATTCCTAAGGATGTGACAGGGTTTCCAAGCGATAGGAGTGTGCTAGCTGTCGAGTGGCCGGCTGAAATCATGGGTATTGCGGAAGACAGGGTCGTGCTCACCACGCGGGCGTTTCCAAACGGACTTCCTATCACGTTCGTCGATCTGAAATACCTTGATGTGCGAGCTAACAGCATGAGGTTTGCCCTGAGCTGTGACGAGGCCGGCCAGTTCGCCGAGTTCACCTTAACAGTAGGTGGAGAGGCCGGATTCGTCGTCGCACAGACAAGCGGTGAGGCAGTCGAACTCACCATCGGGAGAGCGGCGGGAGCGCTCAGCCAATATCTGAGTTCATACCCACCGCTGGTTCGGTTCGTCGACCTGAGTGAGCTGGACGGCAACATGCTTATCGAGCCTAAGGACCCCAGGCATCTTGAAATCGGAGAAGAGCGCTTCGAGGCTTGGGACTGGGCAGGGGTCGACATTACAAAAGAGTCGTACTGGAAAGACGGCATTGCACGTGCTGATGCTGTTCAGTGGAAAGTCGCCCAACACTTCATTCAAGGTGATTTTGACATCGTTTTCGACGACGACGGCGCCGGTGAGGCCGCGGACCTTGTCTGCCTCAAGGAGGAAGATAATCGTATACGACTTGCGCTGATCCATTGCAAATATGCCGGAGGAGATACTCCTGGCGAACGCGTGAAGGATGTCGTGGAGGTCTGTTCCCAAGCGGTCAGGTCGGCCAAATGGAAATGGCGCTTTTCTGAACTCGGCAAGCACTTGCAAAGGCGTGAGGATCGGCTGCGCTCCCTGCACCGTCCAACGCGCTACCTTGCTGGAAATGGGGTGAGGCTTAACGATTTGATCAAAACAGCGCGCTTCAAACCCATTGAAGCCGAAATTCTGATTGTTCAGCCGGGTCTATCTGTTGGTAATCGTACCGCTGATCAGAACCTCGTGCTGGCCGCCGCTGTGGCATATCTCAAGGAGACGATAGGGTGCGATATGGACATCGTATGCAGTGGTTAAACCGGTGGAGGTACGTCAATGCTAGGTCATCAGCATAGGCTGAAGATATAGGGGATAACCTTTTCTAATGAAGACGGCCACCGGCCGTCATGAGCCTGATTCAATCGGCGCGCATGAATGGGCATGATCCGTATGCCTATCTCAAGGATGTGCTGACGCGGTTGCCGACGCAGCGGGCCAGTGAAATCGGGCAGTTGCTACAGCATCAGTGGATGCCAGGATCGTGTCCCGGGAAGTGGTGTAACTCATCATGGCTCTGGCCACTGAGTTTGCCGTTTAGTTGATCACGGCCGACAGCTTGGCCTGTGGATTATCGCTGACTGCTTCAAA
>NZ_RQJK02000036.1:0-49367 GCF_022342325.2 Pseudomonas sp. AF32
ATCGGCGCTGAACGGGTCGGCGACGAACTTCTCGGCGGTCAGCTCCGGACGATTCAAATAGCCTTTCGCCACGCCGTCGCCACCGATGTACAACTCGCCCGCCACGCCGACCGGCACGGGTTGCTGGTTGGCGTCCAGGATGTAGACGCGGGTATTGCCAATCGGACGACCGATGGGAATACCGCCCTCGCCCACGCTTCTGATTTCGTGGGTGGTGGTGAAGGTGGTGGCTTCGGTCGGGCCATAGCCGTTGAGCAGGTGCTGCGGCGCGCCTTCCTTCAGCACCCGACCGATCACCGCCGGATCGAGCACATCGCCGCCGACGATCAGGTAGCGCAGTTGCTTGAACACCGGCAGCATGCCGTCGGCATATTGGTGGAACAGCCCGGCGGTCATCCACAGCACACTGACCCGCTGCTCCGTCAGCAACTGGGCAAACCGCGCCTGGGTCAACAGCACATCCTGCTCGACCACCACCACGCAACCGCCGTTGAGCAACGGCGCCCAGACGTCCAGGGTACTGGCGTCGAAGGCCGGGTTCGAGGCGAATGCCACCCGATCCTGAGCCGTGAAATCCGCATAACCGTTGTTGATCACCAGGCGATTGATCGCCCGGTGCGGCACCAGCACACCCTTCGGCGTACCGGTGGAACCGGAGGTGTACATGATGTAGGCGACCGACTCGGGGCTCTGGGACAGGCCCGGATTGTCGGACGACTCGTCCAGCGCCAACGAGTCCAGGTCGACGCGCAGCGCACCGTGGGGCACCTCCATGCCCGTCAGCGTCAGCACCCAACGGGCGCCGCTGTCCTGCACCATGAACTGCTGGCGCTCCAGCGGCGCGCCGGTGTCCAGCGGCACGTAGACCGCGGCGCACTTGAGCACCGCCAGTTGGCTGACCAGCAGCTCGATCGAACGGGCCAGTCCCAGTGCCACGCTGTCGCCCGGCTGCACGCCGAGGTCAAGCAGATGGCGGGCCAGGCCGTTGGCCTTGGCGTTGAGCTCTCTGTAGCTCAGGCAATCCCCATCCTGCACGACGGCAATGGCATGGGGACGGGCCTCGACCTGGTCCTCGAACAGGCCGTGGACAGTGCTGTCCTGCGGATAAGGGCGCGTGGTGGTGTTGAACTCCGTCACCACCTGACGAAGCTCGGCTGCCGACAGAATCGACAAGCTGTTCAGCGAGGCCAACGGCGTCTGCTCCAGGGCAGCCACCAGGTTTTCCAACGCCACGTTCATATAGCCACAGATCCGCTGTGCGCCGATCTGCGGCACCGCCAATACGCTCAGATGGAAGCCTTCGCCCAGGTCGTCCACCGACAGGGTCAGCGGATAGTTGGTGCGCTCTTCGTTGCTCAGCGTCTCGATGCCCTCCCAACCGGCGAGGGCCTGGCTTGAGCTTGCCAGGTCGGCGCTGTGATGGGCGCTGTGGCGATAATTGAGCAGCGCACTGAACAGCGGCATCGGCGCGACCACGCCGCTGCAACGCTGGGCAAGCGCGAGCGAGGCGTGTTCATGGCCCAGCAGGCCGGTCAAGCGGGCATGAATGGCCTTCACGCCGTCACGCACACCCTGGGTACCCACCTCCACCCGCAGCGGCAAGGTGTTGATGAACATGCCCAGCGCCCGGTCGGCACCGTCGCCACCCTGCATCCGGCCCATCAGCACCGTGCCGAATACCACATCGTCCTTACCGGACACCCGGCCCAGCAATTGCGCCCAGGCCAGGTGAACCAGACTGGCCGCACTGACCCCCAATTGCCGGGCCTGAGCCCGCAGGCGCAAGCTCAACGAAGCATCGACCGGCCGACGGGCTTCTTCGACATCCCGTCCATCGCCCTGAACATCCCGGACACCGAATGGCAGGGTCGGCTCGTCCACGTCACCGAGCATTTCCCGGAAGAAACCCTCGTGCTCCTGTTCGCTCACGCCCAGGCGGGCCTGCGCCACATAGTTGCGATACGGCACGGCCGCTGGCAGTGGAGCCGTCTTGCCCAACAGATGCGCCTGCATCTCGTGCTGCACCACTTCCATGGCCGTGTGATCCAGTGCCATATGATGGAACAGCAACACCGCAACCCAACGCCGGTTGATCGTATCCTCAGCAAAAGCCAGGCGCAGCATGGGCGCCCGGGTGATGTCGAGGCGGTAATGCCGCGGGTCGAAACGCTCCTGCAACTGTGTCGCGATGTCCCCCGCCTCGACCGCCGGTGTTACCTCTTCCACCGCCAGCTGCGCGTTGCGCCAGACGACCTGTACAGGCTCATCGAGGCCTTCCCAGACCACGGACGTGCGCAGGATGTCGTGCCGCTCGATGACATGCCCAAGCGCATCCACGAAGGCTGCCAGTCGGTCGCGGTTGCGCAGGTCGAACAGGATTTTCAAGACATAGGGGTCGCCTTGTTCGGCGCTCAAGTGGTGATAGAGGATGCCCTCTTGCAGCGGTGCCAGGGGGTAGATGTCCTGCACGTTGCTCGCGCCGCCCGGTACGGTCGCCACGATACGGTCAATCGCGGCCTGCTCCAGCGTCACCAGCGTGAGCATGGCCGGGGTGATTCGCTCGCAACCGGTGACGATCAGGTTCGTCGCTACATCGACTTCCTTGCCACTGCCAACGGCGGCCGCCAGCGCCGCCAGGGTCGGCTGGCTGAACAGAACGCGCACGTCGGCGCTCAGGCCGGCCTGGCGCATACGCTCGATCAGCGTCACCGCCAGCAGCGAATGACCGCCCAGTTCGAAGAAGTGGTCATGCCGCCCGACCTGCTCGATCTTCAGCACGTCGGCCCAGATCTGCGCCAGGGTGATTTCGACGTCGCCTTGCGGGGCTTCGTATTCGCGAGTGACATAGGCCTCGGCATCCGGCGCCGGCAGTGCGCGGCGATCCAACTTGCCGTTGGCAGTCAGCGGCAGTGCTTCAAGCTGTACATAGGCCACCGGCATCATGTAATCCGGCAATTGTGCGTGCAGGTGATTACGCAAGGCCTCGATGGCTACTTCCGCCTGCGGGTCATGCAGTGTGAAGTACGCCACCAGACGTTTCTCACCCGGTGCATCTTCACGCGCCAGGATGACCGCTTCCCTGATGCTCTCGTGCTCGCCGAGCCGGGCTTCGATCTCGCCCAGCTCGATCCGGAAACCACGGATCTTCACCTGATCGTCGTTGCGCCCCAGGTAATCCACGGCGCCGTCGGCACGCCAGCGCGCCAGGTCACCGGTGCGGTAGAGCACGGCCGATGGATCGGCGCTGAACGGGTCGGCGACGAACTTCTCGGCGGTCAGCTCGGGACGGTTCAGGTATCCCTTGGCCACGCCATCGCCACCGATGTACAGCTCGCCCGCCACGCCGACAGGCACGGGTTGCTGGTTGGCGTCCAGGACGTAGACACGGCTGTTGCCAACCGGACGGCCAATGGGAATACCGCCCTCGCCCACGCTTCTGATTTCGTGGGTGGTGGTGAAGGTGGTGGCTTCGGTCGGGCCGTAGCCGTTGAGCAGGTGCTGCGGCGCACCCTCCTTCAGCACGCGGCCGATCACCGCCGGATCGAGCACATCGCCGCCAACGATCAGGTAGCGCAGTTGCTTGAATACCGGCATCAAACCGGCCGCGTATTGATGGAACAACCCGGCGGTCATCCACAGCACGCTGACCTGCTGCTCCGTCAGCAACTGGGCAAAACGCGCCTGGGTCAACAGCACGTCCTGCTCGACCACCACCACGCAACCGCCGTTGAGCAGAGGCGCCCAGACGTCCAGGGTACTGGCGTCGAAGGCCGGGTTCGAGGCGAACGCCACCCGGTCCTGGCCCGTGAAATCCGCATAGCCGTTGTTGATCACCAGGCGATTGATCGCCCGGTGCGGCACCAGCACACCCTTCGGCGTACCGGTGGAACCGGAGGTGTACATGATGTAGGCGACCGACTCGGGGCTCTGGGACAGGCCCGGATTGTCGGACGACTCGTCCAGCGCCAACGTGTCCAGGTCGACGCGCAGCGCACCGTGGGGCACCTCCATGCCCGTCAGCGTCAGCACCCAACGGGCGCCGCTGTCCTGCACCATGAACTGCTGGCGCTCCAGCGGCGCACCGGTGTCCAGCGGCACGTAGACCGCGGCGCACTTAAGCACGGCCAGTTGGCTGACCAGCAGCTCGATCGAACGGGCCAGCCCCAGTGCCACGCTGTCGCCCGGCTGCACGCCGAGGTCAAGCAGATGGCGGGCCAGGCCGTTGGCCCTGGCGTTGAGCTCTCCGTACGTCAGGCTTCGATCGTCATGAACGACGGCAAGGGCTTGCGGGCTGGCCTGTGCCTGGGCCTCGAACAGGCCATGAACGGTCCTGTCCCGTGGATAGCTGCGTGCGCTGGCGTTGAACTCAATCAGCACCTGTTGGCGTTCGGCCTGGGGCAGCACTACCAGATCTTGCAGGCACGAGGCAGGGTCGGACTCCAACGCCGTGACGAGGCTCTGCAACGCCCGCTCCATATAGGTGCAGACGCGCTGCGCGCCGACACCACTCGTCGCCAGGACGGTCAAGGCGAAAGCTTCGCCCAGGTCATCCACCGACAGCGTCAATGGGTAGTTGGTACGGGCTTCGCCCCCCAGCGTCTCGATGCCTGCCCAGGTTGGTGCTTCACCCTGCGCGTCCAGCTGTTCACTGGAGTTACGGTAGTTCAGCAAGGCGCTGAACAGCGGCATCGGCGCACTTACCCTGCTGCAACGCTGTGCCAGCGCCAACGAGGCATGTTCATGCCCCAACAGCGCGGATAGTCGCCCATGGACGGCCTGGACGCCGCTGCGTACGTCTTGACCGGCAACGCTCACGCGAAGCGGCAAGGTGTTGATGAACATCCCCAGTGCACGGTCGGCGCCCTGGCCGCCCTGCATCCGGCCCATCAGCACCGTACCGAACACCACGTCGCGCTTGCCCGAGACGCACGCCAACACCTGTGCCCAGGCCAGGTGATGCAGGCTGGCCGCCCCCACGCCGGATTGGCGCGCCAGACGGCGCAGACGCAGGCTCAGATCGTGGTTCAGCAGCGCTCTGGCTTCTTCGATGTCGTTGCCGTCACCCTGCACCTGTAGCAGGCCGAACGGTAACGTCGGTTCTTCCACGTCGCCGAGCATTTCGCTGAAGAACGCTTCATGTTCTTCACGGCTCACGCCCTGGCGGGCCTGAGCCACGTAGTTACGATACGGGACGGCCGCCTCCAGTCGCTCGACCTGCCCCAGCAAATGCGCCTGCATCTCGCGCTGTACCACTTTAAGCGCCGTGTGATCGAGTGCGATGTGGTGGAACAGCAACAGGGCGACCCAACGCTGGTTGAGTTTGTCTTCAGCGAAAACCAGCCGCATCAGCGGTGCCTGGGTCATGTCCAGACCGCAGTGGCGGGCATCGAAACGCCGTTGCAGCTGCTCGGCGATGTCACCGGCCTGTGGGTCCAGTTCGAGTTCTTCCCACACCAGCGGCGCCTCGCGCCAGACCACTTGCTGAGGTTCGTCCAGACCTTCCCAGACAATGGCGGTGCGCAAGATGTCGTGGCGGTCGATGACGCCTTGCAGGGCATTGATGAAATCATCGACACGCGGTCTGTCTTGCAGGCCAAACAGGGCCTGCAGGAGATAGGGATCGCCCTGCTCGGCCGAGAGGTGGTGGTAAAGGATGCCTTCCTGGAGCGGCGCCACCGGGTAGATTTCCTGCACATTGCGCGCACCACCCGGCACCGTCGCCACGATGCGGTCGATGGCCGCCTGATCCAGGCTGGTCAGCGACAACATATCCGGCGTGATGCGCGTGCAATCAGGCACAATGCCGTTGGCCGGCACGACGATTTCGCTACACCCGCCCACGGCTGCGGCCAACGCCGACAGGGTTGGCTGGCCGAACAGGACACGCACGTCGGCACTCAGGCCGGCCTGGCGCATGCGTTCGATCAGGCTGACGGCCATCAAGGAATGGCCGCCCAGTTCGAAGAAATGGTCGTGGCGGCCGACCTGCGGCAGACCCAGCAGCTCTTGCCAGATCTGCGCCAGGGTGGTTTCGATCTCGCCTTGGGGGGCTTCGTATCCACGGGTAATCACCGAATCCTGGTCCGGGGCTGGCAGCGCCTTACGGTCAAGCTTGCCGTTCGGGGTCAGCGGCAGTGCGTCGAGGCGCACGTAAGCCATGGGCACCATGTATTCGGGAAGTTGCGCTTGCAGGTGACGGCGCAGCGCATCAATGTCCGCTATTGCTGATTCAGTGAAGTAGGCGACCAGACGCTTATCGCCCGGTACATCTTCACGGGCCAGCACCACGGCTTCCTTCAAGGCATCGTGTTGGGCCAGCCGGGCCTCGATCTCGCCCAGTTCGATGCGGAAACCGCGAATCTTCACCTGATCGTCGTTACGGCCCAGGTACTCGATATTGCCGTCAGGCAGATAGCGTCCCAGGTCGCCGGTCTTGTACATCCGGGCGTTCGGAACAGCACTGAACGGATCCTTCAGGAAGCGTTCGGCGGTCAGGTCGTCGCGATTGAGATAACCGCGGGCCACGCCGGCACCGCCGATGTAGATCTCGCCCGGCACACCCAAGGGCACCGGCTGCCGGTGCTCGTCGAGCAGATAGAACTGGGTGTTCGCGACTGGTTTACCGATGTGCGGAACAAACCCATCTTCGCGGGCCATGGATACCCAACTCGAATAGGTGGTGGTTTCCGAAGGTCCGTAAAGGTTGCACAGGCGCTTGACGGAGGTCTGCTCGAACAACGCTTCCACCAGACTGCGCTTGAGCGCTTCGCCGGCCACGTTCACCGTGTCTACGCCCTCACCCAGTCCACCGGCTTCGAGCAACGCCTTGAGCGCCGACGGCACGGTGTTGATCAGGGTGATGTCGTGCTCGCCCTGGTGCAGTTCCAACACATTGGTCACGACTTCGATGCTGCCGCCCGACGTCAGCGGCGCGAAGCATTCATAGACCGCCAGGTCGAAGTTCAGCGAGGTCGAGAACAGGGTTTTCGACAAGATGTTCGAGTCAAACGAACGGTGTGCCCAGGTCAGGAAGTTCACCGTGTTGCGGTGTTCGATCATCACGCCTTTCGGCAGCCCGGTCGACCCTGAGGTGTAGATCACGTAGGCCAGATGCGACGAGGTCAGCTCAGGCACCTGCGGATTCGACACGGATTCGTCCTGCCACAGTCCGCTATTCAGGTCGATCACCGGCATCGAAGCACCGGCCAGCAATTCAACCGTGGCCGCCTGGGCCACCACCGCCGCCGGGGCGCTGTCTTCCAGCATGTAGGCAATCCGATCCGCCGGATACGCCGGGTCCAGCGGCACGTAACCGCCACCGGCCTTGAGGATAGCCAGCAAGCCCACCACCATATCGAGGCCACGCTCGACACAGATCGCCACCCGTGAATCCGGCTGCACACCCTGCTTGCGCAGGTAATGGGCCAGGCGGTTGGCCCGCTCGTTCAGTTCGCGATACCCCAGGCGCTGCCCGCGGTGGAGCACCGCCAGCGCCTCTGGAGTACGTTCTACCTGGGCCTCGAACAAGCCGTGAACCGTCTGCTTCAGCGGATACTCCGCTTGCGTGGCATTGAAGCCATCCAGTTGCCGGCGTTCGGCATCGCCCGGCAAGACAATTTCACTGACTACGGCGCGGGCATCCGCCACCATTGCCCGCAACATCCGTTCCAGATAACCGAGATAGCGTTCCATAGTCGTCTGGTCGAACAAGGCCGTGGCATATTCCAGGGTCCCTGAAATCAGGCCACCCACTTCACCCAGGTTCAACGACACATCGAACTTGGCGCTACGCCCCGGTGCCTCCACGGTTTCCAGAGACAAGCCTTCCAGCACGAGGCTTTGCCCATCGGCGGCCTGCCACGCCAGCATGGCCTGGAACAGCGGGCTATGGGACAGGCTGCGCACCGGCTTGACCCGCTCCACCACTTGCTCGAATGGCAGGTCCTGATGGGCCTGGGCGCTCAAGGTCTGCGCCTTGACCCGCTGCAGTAGCGTTTCGACACTCGGCCGTCCCGACACGTCGATGGGCACGGCCAGGGTGTTGACGAAGAAGCCGATCAGTTCCTCGACCTCGGCCCGCCGGCGGTTCGCCGTCGGCGAGCCAATGACGACCGTGTCCTGCCCCGAGAGCCGGCCGAGCACGGCAGCCCAGGCAGCCAGCACCGTCATGTAGAGCGTGGTGCCGTGGCGCTGACTCAACACCTTGAGATCCGCCGTCAGCGCTTCATCGAAAATCACCGGCAGGGTCGCACCGGCATAATCCTGCTGCGCGGGCCGCGGACGGTCGGCGGGCAACGTCAACAGAGGCGGCGCGTCTGCCAGGGTCCGTTGCCAATAGGCACTCTGCTCACTCAACACCTCCCCGCTCAACCAGCGGCGTTGCCACACGGCAAAGTCGGCATACTGGATCAGCAGCGGCGGTAACGGATCGGCTGCGCCATGCAGGCAAGCCTGGTAGAGCGCGCCCAGTTCACGGGTCAGCACGCCCATCGACCAGCCATCCGAGACGATGTGGTGCATCGTGACCAGCAGGACATGCGCCTCCTGCGCCAATCGCACGAGGCGACCGCGGATCAACGGCCCTCGTTGCAGATCGAACGGTGCGTGGGCTTCTTGCGCAGCCAACCGGGCCAGCTCATCCTCGGCGTCGACGCGATTGGACAGGTCCTGGAACGTCAGAGCAAAGCCGCTCTCTTCGGCGGCAATGCGCTGCACGACGTCACCCCCGACCTTGTCGAACGTGGTGCGCAAGGCTTCATGACGCGCCACGATCCGGTCCAACGCACCACGCAGGGCCTGCGGCGCCAGCCGGCCGTTGAGGCGAAGTCCACCGCAGATATGATAGGCGGCGCTGCCACCCTCCATTTGCGCCAGGAACCACAGGCGCTGTTGCGCAAACGACAGGGGCAAGGGCTCGTTGCGAGACACCGCCCCGATGGACGGCAATGTACTGGCCGTCGCCTGCGTGACCCAGGCTGACAAGCCCATCAGCACCGGGTTGGCGAACAGCTCCGCCAGGCTCAGTTCCACGTCCAATTGCTGGCGCACCTGAGACATCAATCGCACCGCCAGCAGCGAATGCCCGCCCAGTTCGAAGAAGTCGTCATGACGACCGACCTGCTCCACGCCCAGCAAACGGCACCAGATATCCGCCATGCGGGTTTCCATCTCACCCACTGGCGCTTCGTAGCCGCGGCTTGAATAGGCATCGCTGTCAGGCGCCGGCAGCGCCCGGCGATCAAGCTTGCCGTTGGCTGTCAGGGGCAACGCGTCAAGGCGTACGTAGGCCGATGGCACCATGTGACGTGGCAAGTGCACCTGCAACCGGGCACGCAGGTTGTCGGCCGTCAGGTCCTGATGTTCGCCTTCGTGCGCCGTGTAGTAAGCCACCAGGCGCATGTCATCCGGCGTCTCCCCAAGGGCAAGCACCACCGCTTCGCGCACACCGGGACAATCGCCGAGCCTGGACTCGATTTCACCGAGCTCGATACGCAAACCGCGTATTTTCAACTGACCATCGTTGCGCCCCAGGTAATCGATATAGCCGTCAGGCAAGTAGCGCCCCAGGTCGCCAGTACGATACATCTTCGCGTGCTGCACAGGGCTGAACGGGTCCCGCACGAAACGCTCGGCCGTCAGCTCAGGCCGGTTCAAGTAGCCTCGTGCGACCCCTGCGCCGCCGATATAAAGCTCCCCTGTCGCGCCAACCGGAACCGGTTGCAAGTGGGCATCGAGCAGATAGACCCGGGTATTGCCCACCGGCTTGCCGATATGCAGGGCCCCGCCGGCGTCGATCCGGCCCGAAGTGGCGACCACCGTGGTTTCCGTGGGGCCATAGTTGTTGATCAGCGTGAAGCCCGGATCGACGGGCAGCTTGCGCAGGCGGTCACCGCCAATCAGCAAGGTGCGCAAGCGATCATGACCCAGGTTTCGGCCAAACGCGTATTCGGCAATGGGGGTGGGCAGGAAGCACACATCCAGCGCCTGGGCCTGCCACCAATCGAGCAAGGCATCGACATTGTCACTGCCCGCATGGGCCGGCGGCAGCAACAGCGTGGCCCCGACGCACAGCGCCGGCCAGATTTCCCAGGCGGCGGCGTCGAAACCGAAGCCGGCGACGCTGGAGGTGCGGCTGCCACGTTTCACATCGAACGCCTGGCAATGCCAGCCCACCAGGTTGTTGAGGTTGCGATGCTCGACCATCACGCCCTTGGGCAGGCCGGTCGACCCCGAGGTGTAGATGACATAGACCAGATGGCTCGGATCCAGACCCGGCACCTGGGGACTGGCAACCTCTTCTCCGTCCTGACCGATGTCATGCTCAAGATCAAGTACCGGCACCGTGCCCCCCGCCATGAGGGCTTTGGTAACCGGGTGTACCAGGACCGCTACCGGTGCGCTGTCTTCCAACATGTAGGCGATACGTTCTGCCGGATAAGCCGGGTCCACGGGTACATAGCCCGCGCCGGCCTTCAGGATGCCCAGCAACCCGACGATCATGTCCAGGCCGCGCTCGACACAGATCGCCACCCGGTCATCCGGGCGAACACCCATCGCCAGCAAGCGATGAGCGACCCGGTTCGCCCGGGTGTTGAGTTCGCCATAGGTCAATGCCCGGCCTTCATGCACCACCGCCGTCGCCTCGGGCTGCGCCACCGCCTGGGCTTCGACCTGGCGATGGATCAACGCTTCATCGGCATACACCGCCGCCGTCGCGTTCCAGGTTTCGAGCAATTGCCGGCGCTCGGTCGCAGGCAAGATATCCAGGCTATGCAACGGTGCTTGCGGCGCCTGTTCCAGCGCGTCGGCCAGGCTCTCCAGAGCCCTCGACATATAGCCACAGATACGCTGGGCGCCGATCCGGGACTGGACCTGTACCGTCAGGCTGAAGCCTTCGCCCAGGTCATCCACCGACAGCGTCAGCGGATAGTTGGTGCGCTCCTCGCCGCCCAGGGCTTCGATCCCCTGCCAGGCCGATGACGACTGCAGCGCGATGGGCTCTGCAACCGAATGCCGGTAGTTGAGCAACGCACTGAACAAGGGCGTCGGGGCAGCCACACCGCTGCACCGCTGGGCCAACGCCAGGGAGGCGTGTTCATGGCCCAACAGCCCGGTCAGCCGATCATGGGTCGCCCGTACACCGGCGCGCACATCCTGCTCGCCCAGCCGCACGCCAATCGGCAAGGTATTGATGAACATCCCCAGCGCCCGATCGGCGCCGTCGCCGCCCTGCATGCGGCCCATCAACACCGTGCCGAATACGACGTCCTCGCGACCCGATACCCGGCTCAGCACCTGGGCCCAGGCCAGGTGATGCAGACTGGCGGCGCTCACGCCCAACTGGCGCGCCTGCCGGCGCAGCCGGCGGCTCAGATCTGCGGTGATGTCCTGCCTGGCTTCTTCGATCGTACTGCCGTCGCCGCGCACATCCTGCAAGCCGAACGGCAGCGTCGGCTCGGCGATCCCGCCGAGCATTTCGCGGAAGAATTCTTCGTGCTCCTCGCGGCTGACACCCAGTCGCGCCTGAGCCACGTAGTTGCGATAGGGCACCGCCTCGCCCATCCGGTCGGCCTGACCGAGCAGATGCGCCTGCATTTCGTGGCGCACCACCTCCAGCGCTGTGTGGTCCAGGGCCATGTGGTGGAACAGCAGCGTCGCGACCCAGCGCTGGTTGACGGCATCCTCGGCAAAACGGATGCACATCAGCGGAGCCTGGCGGATGTCCATGCGGTGGTGCCGGGCGTCGAAGCGGGCCTGCAACTGGTCGGCGATATCGCCGTCCTCTTGGCACAGCTCCATCTGCTCGATCCCCAGCACCGCCTCGCGCCAGACCACTTGCACCGGCTCGTCCAGGCCTTCCCAGGCCATGGAGGTGCGCAAAATGTCGTGGCGATCGATCACGGCCTGCAAGGCCTGGGTGAACGCATCGAAGCGTTCGCGGCTGTCAAAGGCGAACTGCGCTTGCAGCACGTAGGGATCGCCCTGTCCGGCTGCCAGGTAGTGATAGAGGATGCCTTCCTGTAGCGGCGCCAGCGGATAGATGTCCTGCACATTGCCCGCCCCGCCCGGTACCGTCGCCACGATGCGGTCGATAGCCTCCTGGCTCAACGAGACCAACGGCAGCATGGCCGGGGTGATGGTCTCGCAACCGGTGGGAATCAGATTCGCCGGGACAGTGACTTCGTTGCGGTCATGGTTGCCGACGGCCTTCGCCAAGGCAGCCAGGGTGGGCTGGCTGAACAGGATGCGTACGTCGGCACTCAAGCCGGCCTGGCGCATCCGTTCGATCAGGCTGACGGCCATCAAGGAATGGCCGCCCAGTTCGAAGAAATGGTCGTGGCGACCGATGTGTTCGACTTGGAGCAGCTCTTGCCAGATCTGCGCCAGGGTGGTTTCGATCTCGCCCTGCGGGGCTTCGTAGCCACGGGTCATCACCGAATCCTGATCCGGTGCCGGCAAGGCCTTGCGGTCAAGCTTGCCGTTGGGGGTCAGCGGCAGTGCGTCGAGGCGCACGTAAGCCACGGGGACCATGTATTCGGGCAACTGCACTTGCAGGTGACGGCGCAGGCTTTCAATGTCCGCCGTTGCCGATTCGGTGAAATAGGCAACCAGACGCTTGTCGCCCGGTACGTCTTCACGGGCCAGTACCACCGCTTCCTTGATGTCGACATGCTGAGCAAGCCGCGCCTCGATCTCGCCCAGTTCAATCCGGAAACCGCGGATCTTCACCTGGTCGTCGTTACGGCCCAGGTACTCGATGTTGCCGTCCGGCAGGTAACGACCCAGGTCGCCGGTCTTGTACATCCGGGCATTCGGAGCAGCGCTGAACGGATCCTTCAGGAAGCGTTCGGCGGTCAGGTCGTCGCGGTTCAAATAACCCCGCGCCATCCCGGCACCGCCGATGTAAATCTCGCCTGGCACGCCCAGTGGCACCGGTTGTTTGTGTTCATCCAGCAAGTAGAACTGGGTGTTGGCGACTGGTTTACCGATGTGCGGAACAAACCCATCTTCGCGGGCCATCGACACCCAGCTCGAATAGGTCGTGGTTTCCGAAGGTCCGTAAAGGTTGCACAGGCGCTTGACTTGGGTCTGCTCGAACAGACTTTCCACCAGGCTGCGTTTAAGAGCCTCACCCGCCACGTTGACGGTATCCACGCCCTCACCCAACCCACCCGACTCCAACAACGCCTTGAGCGCCGACGGCACGGTGTTGATCAGGGTGATGTCGTGCTCGCCCTGTTGCAGTTCCAGCACATTAGTGACCACGTCGATGCTGCCGCCCGACGTCAGCGGCGCGAAGCATTCATAGACCGCCAGATCGAAGTTCAGCGAGGTGGAGAACAAGGTTTTCGACAGGGTGTTGGTATCGAACGAACGATGAGCCCAAGTGAGGAAGTTCACCGTGTTGCGGTGTTCGATCATCACGCCTTTCGGCAACCCGGTGGAGCCGGAGGTGTAGATCACATAGGCCAGATGCGACGAGGTCAGCTCGGGCACCTGCGGATTCGAGACGGATTCGTCCTGCCACAACCCGCTACCCAGGTCGATCACCGGCATCGTTGCATCAACCAGCAAGCCAAGGGTCGCCGCCTGGGCCAGCACCGCCGCAGGGGCGCTGTCTTCCAGCATGTAGGCAATCCGGTCCGCCGGATACGCCGGGTCCAGCGGCACGTAACCGCCACCGGCCTTGAGAATCGCCAACAGGCCCACGACCATGTCGAGGCCACGCTCGACGCAGATTGCCACTCGTGAATCCGGCCGTACGCCCTGCTTGCGCAGGTAATGGGCCAGGCGGTTGGCCCGCTCGTTCAGTTCGCGATAGGTCAGGTACTGTTCGCCATGCAGGACAGCCACATCGAGTGGAGTCCGTTGCACCTGTTCCTCGAACAAGCCATGAATGGTCTGCTCAAGCGGATACTCCGCCTGCGTCGCGTTGAATACCTGCAACACTTGCCGACGCTCTTGTTCGCAGAGAATCTCCAGCTCATTGACGGCCGATTCGGGAGCAAATTCCAGCGCCTCCACCAGGCTCGCCAGGGCGGTATACATATAAGCCCCGACCTGCCGGGCATCGACCCCGCCAGCGGTCTGTACGCTCAGCAGGAAGCCTTCACCCTGGTCGTCCACGGACACCATGCACGGATAGTTGGTCCGTTCCATGACCTCCAACACCTGCATCCCCGCCCAACGGTCGACCTCGTCGCCTTCCGGCAGCGGACTGTGGCGGTAATTCAGCAAGGCACTGAACAGCGGCAACGAAGCCGGCACGCCACTGCAACGCTGGGCCAGTGCCAGCGAGGCATGTTCATGGCCCAGCAAGGCCGTCAGTTGTGCGTGGGTCGCCTTGACCCCGGCACGCACGTCCTGCCCACCGACATTCACCCGCAGCGGCAAGGTATTGATGAACATACCCAAGGCCCGATCCGCGCCCTCGCCGCTCTGCATGCGGCCTAGCAGCACGGTCCCGAAGACCACGTCTTCACGGCCGGAAACCCGTCCCAGCACCCTGGCCCACGCCAGGTGATGCAGGGCCGCTGCACTCACGCCCAACTGTCGCGCCTGCTGCCGCAAGCGCCGGCACAGGCTCGGATCCAGGTCCAGCTTTACCTCCTCGATGCCCCGGCCGTCACCCTGCACCTCTCGCAGGCCGAATGGCAGGGTCGGCTCCTCCACGTCACCGAGCATGTCGCGGAAGAAGCGCTCGTGCTGCTCGCGACTGACGCCCAACAACGTCTGCGCCACATAGTTGCGATAAGGCATGGCGGCACCGAGGCGGTCGGCCTTGCCTTCGAGGCACGCCAACATCTCCTCCTGCATCACATCGAGCGCCGTATGGTCCAGGGCAATGTGATGGAACAACAGAATCGCGACCCAGCGCCGATGGTCTTCGTCCCAGGCACAGGCGAGACGCATCAGCGGCGCCTTGCCCAAATCCAGGCGACAGTGCCGGGGGTCGAACAGCGCCTTCATCTGCGTGGCGATGTCGCCATGGGCCGGATCGAGCGTCTGCTCTTCAAGCACCAGATGAGTGCTGCGCAGCACCACCTGCAAGGGCGCTTCAAGGCCCTCCCAGAGCAAGGCGGTCCTGAGGATATCGTGCCGATCGATCACGGCCTGCAACGCTTGCACGAAGCCGTCGAGTCGGGCCCGGCTGTCCATGGCGAACGCGGCTTGCAACAGATAGGGATCACCCTCTTCGGCGGCGATGTGGTGATAGAGGATGCCCTCTTGCAACGGCGCCAGCGGATAGATGTCCTGCACGTTAGCCACACCGCCCGGTACGGTGGCGACGATGCGGTCGATGGTTTCCTGATCGAGCTCAACCAGCGGCAACATCGCCGGCGTGATCCGATCGCAACCGGCGACAATGCCGTTGGCCGGCACCACGACATCGACACGAGCGCCCACAGCCGCAGCCAGCGCCGCCAGGGTGGGTTGACCGAACAGCACCCGGACATCGGCACCCAGGCCGGCCTTGCGCATCAGCTCGATCAGTTTCACCGCCAACAACGAGTGTCCGCCCAGCTCAAAGAAATGGTCGTGCCGCCCCACCTGCGCAACGCCGAGCACGTCAGCCCACAACCGCGCCAGCGTGTTCTCCAGTTCCCCTTGCGGCGCTTCGTACGCACGGCTGGCGAAGGCATCCGCTTGCGGGGCCGGCAACCCACGACGGTCGAGCTTGCCATTGGGCGACAGCGGCAGTTTTTCCAGGCGTACGTAGGCCGCCGGGACCATGTAGTCCGGCAGCAGGGCTTGCAGGTGCGCACGCAAGCCATCGGCCCCCACCGAGACATCGGCCGCCTGCACGGTGATGTAGGCCACCAGGCGTTTCTCGCCAGGACTGTCTTCACGGGCGACCACCGCCGCCTCTTTTACCTCGGCGTGCTGGCAAAGCCTGGCCTCGATCTCGCCCAGTTCGACGCGGAAACCACGGATCTTGATCTGATCATCGTTGCGCCCCAGGTACTCGATATTGCCGTCGGGCAGGTAGCGGCCCAGATCACCGGTCTTGTACAGGCGCGCCTGTCCATCGACGGCGAACGGATCGCGGATGAAACGCTGCGCGGTCAAGTCGTCGCGGTTCAGGTAGCCACGGGCGACGCAAACGCCGCCGATATGGATCTCGCCAGCCACGCCGACCGGGACAGGTTGCAGCTGTTCATCCAGCAGGTAGATACGGGTATTGGCCACTGGCCTGCCAATGGCCGGCAGCGTCGGCCACGCCGCGACATCGTTCGGCAACGTCAACGCGGTGGTGACGTGGGACTCGGTCGGGCCATAGTGGTTGTGCAGGCGACAGCCGTCCAGGCGCTCGAACATTGCGCGGATTTGCGGCGTAACGCGCAATTGCTCGCCCGCCGTGATGACATCTCGCAAGCCACAGGCCGACAGCGCGGCATCCCCCTCACCGGCCACCGCTTCGGCCAGGGCCTGCAAGGCGATGCATGGCAGATAGAGCCGTTCGATTCGCTGTTCACGGATGTGCTGGAACAGACGATGGAAGTTCAGTCGGGTATCGGCATGGATCAGCGACAGCTCGCCGCCCGCGCACAGCGTGCTGAAGATTTCCTGGAACGCCACGTCAAAACCCAGGGCAGCGAACTGCAAGGTACGTGCGGCAGCCCTTCCCTGTTGTTGCGATTGCTCGATCTGCCACTGCATCAGGTTGACCAGGGCACGGTGCCCCATCGCCACGCCCTTGGGCTGGCCGGTGGAACCCGAGGTGTAGATCACATAGGCCAGGTTGTCGCAGGTCAGTCCGTTCGTCTGCGCATCCGGGTTCGAAGACGGCTGGCCGCCAATGCCGGCGGCGGCACGCTCCTGGGCATCGAGCAACAGTACAGGTACGCGCAACGACGGGAAGCGTGCGTGCAAGTCACGTTGGGTCAACAACGCCTTGGGCGCGCTGTCTTCCAGCATGTAGTCCAGGCGCTCCGCCGGATAAGCCGGGTCCAGCGGCACATAAGCGGCACCGGCCTTGAGGATGCCCACCAGCCCCGCCACCATCTCCAGGCTGCGCTCGACACAAATCGCCACGCGGTCATCCGGCCGGAGACCCAGCCCGATCAGGTGATGGGCGATCTGGTTGGACAGTTCATTCAGTTGCGCATAACTCAGGCACTGACCTTCACAGGTCAGCGCGATGGCGTCTGGTCGAGCCCGGACCTGAGCCTCGAACAGCTGATGGACCAGCAACCCGGCGGGGTACGCGACGTCGAAAGCATTGAACGTCTCCAGCAACTGCCGGCGCTCGGCCGCGGGCACCAGGGCCAGGCCGTGCAGCGGTGCGTTCTCGTCCTGGTCGAGTGCGTCAGCCAGGGCTTCGAGCACCGTGCACATGTAGCCGCAGACGCGTTCGGCACCGATCCCTGCAACCGCTTGCACGGTCAGCCCGAACGATTCGCCCAGGTCATCCACCGACAGCGACAACGGATAGTTGGTCCGTTCTTCACCCCCGAGGATCTGCGCCCCGGCCCAGATACGCGCCTGACCCGCCTCTTTCGGGGCCTGGGCGGCGACGGCAGTCTGACGGTAGTTCATCAGCGCACTGAACAACGGCGTCGGCGCTGCCACGCCACTGCAACGCTGCGCCAGCGACAACGGCGCGTGTTCGTGACCCAGCAGCGTCGCCAGGCGCCCGTGGGTCGCCTTCAGCGCGGCCAGTACGCCCTGGTCGCCCGCTTCGACGCGCAATGGCAGCGTGTTGACGAACATGCCCAAGGCATGTCCGGCCTCCTGCCCGCCGTGCAGGCGGCCCATCAGCACGGTGCCGAATACCACGTCCCGGCGACCGGACAAGCGACCCACCACCTGACCCCAGGCCAGGTGATGCAGACTGGCGGTACTCACACCCAGGCGACGTGCCTGGGCACGCAGGCGCCCGGCCAGCCCGGCATCCAGCGCCAGGGTGGCTTCCTCGATGCCGGCGCCGTCGCCCTGCACATCCTGCAGACCGAACGGCAGCGTGGGCTCGTCCACATCCCCGAGCATCTCGTGGAAGAACGCCTCATGCTGCTCCGGATGGCTGCCCAACCGGACCTGGGCCACGTAATTTCGGTACGGCACCGAGGGCGGCAGCGCGGCCGAACGGCCCTCCAGGTGCGCCTCGATTTCCTTGCCCAGCATGCCGAGGGAGGTGGCGTCATCGATCAGGTGATGGAACAGCAACACCGCGACCCAGCTGCCATCGGCGGCATCTTCAGCGAAGTGGATGCGCATCATCGGCGCCTGGCGCAGATCGAAACGGGTATGGCGTGGATCGAAACGGGCCTGCAACTGTCCGGCCACATCCCCTTCGGCCGGCGAGAGATCAAGTTCCTCGACCACCAGGCGGGCTTCGCGCCAGACCACCTGCACCGGCTCGCCCAACCCTGCCCACACCACCGAAGTGCGCAGGATATCGTGTCGGGCAATCACTGCCTGCAGGGCGTGCGCAAAAGCCTCCAATTGCTGACGACTGCCAAACCGCAACAGCGCCTGCAACAGGTACGGATCGCCTTCGTCGGTCGCCAGGTGGTGATAGAGGATGCCTTCCTGCAACGGCACCAGTGCGTAAATGTCTTGCACGTTGCCGACGCCACCGGGCACCGTGGCGATGACGCGGTCGATTTCTTCCTGGGTCAGGCTCGCCAGCGGCAGCATGTCCGGGCTGATGCGCTCGACATCCGGAGCAATCCGGTTCGGCGGTATCACGATGCCGTCGCTGTTGCCCGTGGCGGCCGCCAGGCTCGCCAGGGTCGGCTGACCGAACAGCACCCGCACATCGGCGTGCAGGTTGACCTGGCGCATGCGCTCGATCAGCTTGACCGCCAGCAGCGAATGGCCGCCCAGTTCGAAGAACCGGTCGTGCCGTCCCACCTGCTCAATGCCCAGCAGTTCGGCCCAAAGGGCCGCCAGGGTGATTTCCACCGCACCGACCGGCGCTTCATAGCGACGCCGGGCAACAGCGTCTGAATCGGGGGCTGGCAGCGCCTTGCGGTCCAGCTTGCCGTTGGTGGTCAACGGGAAGGCTTCGAGCAGCACAAAGGCGCTCGGCACCATGTAGTCTGCGAGCGAACCCAGCAGTTCGGCGCGCAGCTCGGCCGCCGAGACAAATGCGCCTTCTTGCGCGACGACATAGGCCACCAGGCGCTTGTTCCCCGGCTCGTCCTCGCGAGCGATCACCACTGCTTCACGCACCTGCGCACACGCCAGCAGCTTTGCTTCGATCTCGCCCAGTTCGATCCGGAAACCCCGGATCTTCACCTGTTCGTCGTTGCGCCCCAGGTATTGCAGTTCTCCGTTGCTCAGCCAGCGGCCAAGATCCCCGGTGCGATACAGGCGTGCATTGGCGCTGCGCTCGAACGGGTCGGGAAGGAAGCGCGTTTCGTTGAGCTCCGGCCGGTTGAGATAACCCCGCGCCACACCGGCGCCGCCCACGTACAGTTCACCCTCCACGCCCTTCGGCACCGGTTGGCCGTGCTTGTCCAGCAGATACAGGCGCAAATCGGGAATACGCTTGCCAATGGGGCTGACGCCGGTCAGTTGCGCATCCGCCGCACACAACGCACGGTAGGTCACGTGCACGGTGGTTTCGGTGATGCCGTACATGTTGACCAGTTGCGTGCCGGCATTGATTGCCCGGGCATACCACGGCTTGAGGATGCCGGTTTCCAGCGCCTCCCCACCGAAAATCACTTGCCTCAGGCTGTGGCGCAGGTCGCTTTCTCCCTGGACGGCGATCAGCTGGCGGAATGCGCTCGGCGTCTGGTTCAGTACCGTGACACCGGCCTCGCACAACAGCGCATAGCAGTCCTGCGGCGAACGGCTGACCAGTTGCGGCACCACCAGCAGGCGGCCGCCGTGGGTCAATGCGCCCCAGATTTCCCAGACCGAGAAGTCGAAGGCGAAGGAATGGAACAGTGCCCAGACGTCCTGCGGGCCGAAGTCGAACCACGGCTGCGTGGCCGAGAACAGCCGCGCGACGTTGCGGTGCTCCACCATCACCCCCTTGGGCAGGCCGGTGGAGCCGGAGGTGTAGATGACGTAGGCCAAATGGTGCGAAGCCAGGGTGCCGATGTTGGGATCGTGCCTTGGCTGTTCGGTGATCCTGGCGGCGTCAGGCTGATCGAGCAGCAACACCGGGACGGACACCTCCGGCAATTGGGATTCGAGCGATGACTGGGTGAGCAACGCCACCGGCGTGCTGTCGTCGAGCATGAAGGCCAGGCGCTCCTGGGGATAGGCCGGGTCCAACGGCACGTAACCCGCGCCGGACTTCAGGATGCCCAACAGGCCGACAATCATGTCCAGGCCGCGTTCGACACAGATCGCCACTCGATCATCCGGGAAAACCCCCAGGGCCAGCAGACGATGGGCAACCTGGTTGGCCCGCACATTGAGCTCGCGGTACGTCAACGTCTGGCCCTCGCATACCACCGCCACCGCCGCAGGCTGTGCAGCGGCCCGTGCCTCGAACAGGCCGTGGATCGTACGGTCATGTTCATACGACCGTGGATCACCCGCGCTCCAGGCCTGGAGCAGGCGGGATTCGGCCGGCGTCGGCAGGACAAACCCATGGACCGGCAGCGTGTCGTCGTCCAGCCCTTGTTCCAGCACGTGCAGGAAGCGCTCAGCCATCGCCTCGACTTCATCGGCCTGCAAGTACGCCTGGTTGTAGATCCAGTGTAGCCAGGCAGTGTCTTCGTGAGGGTTGGTCCTGAGGTGGATGGCCAGGGGCATCTGTTCCTGGCCGTTGGAACTCTTTACCGAATAAGCGGTGGCGTCGCCGAACCGGTACAGGTGGTTCTCCTCTTCATAGGAGAATGACACGTCGAACAGCTGTGCCCGATTATCACGCCGCAGTTCCAGGGAACGATGGATATCACTCAAGGGAAACCGCTGGTAGCGATAATCCTGCTTGAGTGCCCGCGCGACTTCACGGATCAACTCGCCGAACGACAAGTCGTCGGCGAACCTCAGACGCATGGCGCTGACCTGGGTGAACAAGCCCACGGTTTGCTTGAAGGTGGGGTTGGAGCGATTGAGAATCGGCAGGCCGACCACCAGCTCGTCGCGTTGGGTGGTTCGGACAAAGTACACGTACAGCGCGGCCAGCAGCACCGGGAAACGCGAAACCTGATGGCTGAGCGCCAGGGCGTCGATCCGCTCGTTCAGTGTCTGGGGGAATGACGTCATGGCATGGGCGCTGGGCACCACGGCTTCGGCGTGACGATCACGATAACGGGCGGTGAACAACGGCTCCGGTACGTCCCGGTATTTGTCCAGCCAATAGGCCTGGTCCCGCAGATAGCGATCCGAGCCGTGATAGCGGGCATCCTCTTCGATAAACCCGGCATAGGACGGTGCCGACAGGTCAGGCTCGCGGTTTTCCTCAAGGGCGCTGTAGATCTCGCTGAGCGAGGCAAGCATCAAGCCGATGCCCCAGCCGTCCTGGATGATGTGGTGCAGGTTCACCACGAAATAAAACGAAGCGTCATCGAGCTTGACCAGATAGAAGCGGAACAGCGGGCCCTTATCCAGCGCAAAGGGAACTTCCAGCCCCTGCTGCACCCAGGTCTGGGCCGCTGCCTGCGGTTCGGGACGATTGGAAAAGTCGATCAGCGGAACCCGCACATCCAGGGATTCCACCAACGTCTGCATCGGCACGCCGTCGCCGCCGGCGTCGCAGTGCAACACGGTGCGCAGGGCATCGTGCTTGCGCACCAACAGGGCCACCGCCTGCTGCATGCGCTCAGGATCGACAGCACCGCGGATATGGACATAGCCGCCCATGGTGTACAGGGCAGAATCGCCCTTGGTCATCTGGTCCAGCCAGATATCCCGCTGGGACGCCGTCAGTGGATAGGTAGCCGCAAGCCGCAGGGACTGGTTCATACCCGGCCCTCCGGAACTTGTACACCGGCAGGGCTGGAATTGTGGTTGGCCGAAAGATCGGTTGCGACAGCGACGTCCACAGCAAAGATAAATGTCATACGTTCCTTCTCAGAAATTTGTCAGTGCTGCCCGGACAAACAACCGGCGCAGTACGGGTCGAACGGGTGAATGGCGGATGCGTGACATCGCCACCCGACGGCGGATCCGCGGTGTCGGGTGGGGTCAGGTCAGGCGTTTATCAAAGGTTTGCGCAGGGCTCGCCGCGACAACATCGCCAGCCGGAGGGCAATCTGGGGGCGCTCATTCAGGCTCGCTTGTCGCGAATGGCGCAGTTGATATCGGAAACGATCTGCCCGTCCGCCAACTTGATGATGCGATCGGCCAGTTGGAAGTACTGATCATCGTGAGTAATGATCAACACCGTCTTGCCGCGGCGCTTGAGGTCGGGCAGCAATTCCTCGTAGAAGAACTTCTTGAACGGCGGGTCCTGGTCGGCGGCCCATTCGTCGAGCACGTAGACCGGGCGGTCCTCCATGTACGCGCACACCAGGGCCAGGCGTTTCTGCTGGCCATAGGACAATGCCTTCATGGTCGAGTAACCGAGTCCTTCGATCTTGATCTTGTCGGCCAGCCCGAGGGTTTCCAGGTACTTGCTCGCCAGGACCGGGTTGCCGTCCTCTTCGTCCGGACCGATCAAGCGATTGAACAGATGGAAGTCGGAGAACACCGCGGAAAACAGATCGCGGTAGTCACTGCGGCTTTCATCGGTGATGGCGACCCCGTCAAGCAGCACCTCGCCGCTTTGCGGGACGTAAAGCCCGCAGAGCACCTTGGCCAGGGTGCTTTTACCGCAGCCGTTGCCGCCGACGATGTAGATCAATTCGCCCGACTGCACGGTCAGGTCGATAGGCCCCAGGGAAAATCCGCTGTCGGCCTGCACGTCGTGATAATGCATCTGCACGCCTTTCAACTCGATGCTGTCCCAGGACTTCTTTTGTTCGAGCAGATGCACTTTCGGCGTTTCGGCCACGACGGGATCCGGGTGCGGATCGTTGATCGCAAAACCGAACTCGGCGAGACGGGTGCAGGCAACACGCCCCGCCGCCAGCACCGGCATCGCCCCCACCAGCAGCGAGAGCGGCCCCATGATGTAGAGCACCGCCAGCACGCTGGCCGTCATCACCTTCGGATCGACCGCACTGACCAGTGGCGCGGCAAACAACAGGCAACCAATCAGCAATGACAAGGTGAACTGACCTACGTTGTCGGCCGCGGTGTACCACAGGCGCTCGACGAAGTTGTAGCGCGCCACCCGAGTCGAAGAGGCTTCGATGGCGGAGCGGCCGAACCAACGGCGGCGGATGCCGTTGAGTTTCAGTTCCTTGAGGCCGAACACCAACGCATGGGTGTATTCGTTGAATGCGGTGAACTCGTCGCGCACCCGGTTGGTGGACCTGACGCCGCTGGCGAAGAAGAACAGGTAAAGACCCACCCCCAGGATCATCAGCGAAACCGTCAAGGCCAGGACCACCCATGACAGGTAAGCCAGGTAGGCGATGCCGAACAGGAACACCGTCATTTCCACCAGCACCGTGGGCATCACCACCAATGTCGTATTCAGTTGCGGGATGTCATTGGTCAGCATGGTCAACACGTTGGGAGGGCCGCGCCGGTCCACCTCTTCCAGCGGCGTTGCGAGGATCTTGCGGCACAGCGCGATGCGCAACCGCGTCATGATCCGCATGCTCGCGTAAGCCGGGAACAATGCCGCGCCGTTACGCAGGATCAGCGCCGTCGCGCTGAGCCCGACGAACCAGTACAAGGCCTCCAGGCGTGGCCCATCGTTATGGATCGCCTGGTTGATCACACTCACCACCGCGATGGACGCAACCCCGCTGATGACACCGCAAATCAAGGTGAAGAGCGTCAGCCAGGGATGGTTGCGCCACAGCAGGCGCATGACCGAACCCGGCCGGGTTTTCTTCGCTTTCTGGTCTTTCATGGGTTGCTGTCCTCGAATGGAGTCACGCGATGGCTCACGCCGGTTGCCAGACGTCGCCCCTGGCGGTCATCTCGCCCATGGCCACGACGATCAACCGTGGCTCTTCGTATGGATCCCGTGCATGGGCTGCCAACATGTTGTCGAGCATCACGACATCGCCCTTGCGCCAGTCGAAACGGACGGCGCAGGCCTCGTAGATATCGCCGACCAGCGCCATGACGTCGTCCTCGATGGGCGTGCCATCGCCATAACTGACCATGCGCGGCAGCCGGTCGGCGCCGAACATGTCGAGCAGGTCCTCGCGCATTTCTTCGCCAAGGCAGAACGGATGGTGCAGCTGTACCTGGTTGAAAAACGCCGGTTCGCCGGTCACGGGATGACGGATCACCGCCGGGCAGAGGGTGCGAACCTGGAGCGTGTCGTGGTCGAGCCATTCGAAATCGGTGCCCTGTTCCCGGCAACGCTGTTCGACGGCAGCGCGGTCAGTGGTGCCGAAGAACGACTCCCAGCTCGGCTCGACCCCGGCCGTGAACGTGCGGCTGTACATCAGCCCTTTTTGTTCGAAACGTGCCACCACCTCGGCCGGCAAACGTTGCAGCACTTGCCGGATGTCGGCCAGTGGCGTGGCGCCCCCCACTCGCGAAGGCTGCTCGCAGTAAAACCACTGCTTGCGCGGCCAGCTTTCCAGGTGCGAGCTCTCGTTGTGGTACAGGATCATTTCCCGTTCGGGATAAGGCGTGGAGCGATAGACGTTGCGTCCACCCTCCTTCTTCGGCAAGTCACCGTAGCTGCCATGCAGCCCCGGCGACAGGGCCTCGGCGAACGCTTCGAAGGCGGGTACCGAGGCGAGGTCGAAACCGCGAAACAGCACCGCACCATGCCGACACAGCAACGCCTCGATGGCCTCGCGATGACGGCCGGCCCACGCCGACGGATCCAGCCCGGGGTCGACAGGTTCGATGACCACCGGCAGATTCGATCCATCGGCAAGCAGCGACAGCCTGACCGACCCGTCGAAGTCCGCATCGAGCAACGATTCATCGCTGATGGCGGACGCAGTGTTTGTGTGAAAACTCATGAATGACTCCTGAACCACGGACCCCACGGATCCACGTCGTATGGGGCAAAACCAATACGCCCCGCTGTCGGGCAAGGATAAAAACATTGATCCGGCGGGATGTCTGGCACCGCAAACCGGGACAGACCCGACGCACCTTGGCGCTGCGTTCCTGCCAAAGCGATTTGTCCCCATTTCCCGCGACAGACGCCGGCACGGACTCGGTGCTGAAATGCGGCAGCTGCGAATCGCACAGGCGCATCAAACGATCCCGTGGGCCGCAGTGACGTCTCGAGTGCAACGGTTTTCGCAAATGCGCAAATACGCTGCACCTGGCAATTAACAGGAGCGTTAGTCATGCCGATTAAGAACACTGGCGGATCGGTCTACCCCGCGCCAGCCCCCCTCACGCCCGGTGCATTCCTGCATGAAATCTTCACCGCCCGGGCCCGTGAGTTTCCCGAGCGAACGGCGGTTTCAGACGCCACGCGCTCGTTGAGTTATGCGCAACTCGATGCGGCTTCGTCGCAGTTGGCCGCCCGTCTTCGCCAGGAAGGCGTCAAGGACGGCATGCTGGTCGGGATGTGCCTGGCGCGCAGCGTCGATCTGGTCATCAGCCTGCTGGGCATCCTCAAGGCCGGCGGCGCCTACGTCCCGGTCGATCCGCAATACCCCGGCAAGCGCGTCGAACACATCGTGCGCGACAGCGGCATGAGCCTGCTGATCGGAGAGCTCGCCGAGCTGGCGCAGAGTCCTTCCGTGCGCGTCCTGTCCCTGGCCGATCTGCTGGCCGGGCCGGCGCTGGAACCGATTGCCGAGGTCGACCGCCGCAACCCCGACCAGGCACCGGCCTACGTCATCTACACGTCCGGCTCCACCGGCGAGCCCAAGGGTGTGCTGGTGGCCCACGCCAACGTAAGCCGCCTGCTGGAAAGCACCCAACGTGAATACGCTTTCAACGAGCAGGACGTCTGGTCAATGTTCCACTCCATTGGCTTCGACTTCTCGGTGTGGGAAATCTGGGGCGCCCTGGCCCATGGCGGCCACGTGGCCGTCGTGCCTTACGACGTGACGCGTTCGCCCACCGCCACCCGTCAATGGCTGGTCGATCGGGGCGTGACCGTCCTGAGCCAGACCCCTTCGGCCTTCCGTGGCCTCGATGAAGCGGACCGTCAGGCGAAGGCACCATTGGCGCTGCGCTACGTGGTATTCGGCGGCGAAGCGTTGCCAGCCACGGTATTGCGCCCTTGGGTCGAACGCCATGGCGATCAGAAGCCGGCTCTGATCAACATGTACGGCATCACCGAAGCCACCGTTCACACCACCTTCAAGCGCGTGCTGGGCCAGGATCTGGAAAGCGCGGCCATGGTGTCCATCGGTGCGCCCCTGGATGGCTGGCACCTGAACCTGCTCGACGCCGACCAGCAACCGGTGCCCCAGGGCACTGCCGGGGAGTTGTACATCGAAGGTGCCGGTGTCGCACTGGGCTACCTGAACCGTCCGGCCTTGAACGCCGAGCGTTTCGTGCAATTGCCTGATCGTCCAGGGCGCGCCTATCGCACCGGAGACCTGGTGGTATTGGGCGATGATGGCGAGTACCGCTACGCTGGCCGTTGCGATGAGCAACTGAAGATCCGCGGTTTCCGCATCGAGCCCGGAGAGGTCGAAGCCTGCCTGCAAACCAGCCCTGCCGTGGCCGCCGCCCATGTGACCGGTCACGATTACGGCGATGGCGACTGGCGCCTGGTCGCCTACGTGGTACCGGCCCAGGGCGTGAATGCCTGGACCGAGCAGGTTCGCAGCGAAGTCGCCGCCCTGGTGGCCACCAACCTGCCGGACTACATGCGTCCTTCGGCCTACATCGCCTTGGCGCAGCTGCCGGTCACCGACCACGGCAAGATCGACAAGAAACGCCTGCCCTCGCCCGAATCCGTCGAAGCCACCGTGCAGCACGTGGCCGAAGGTCTTACCGAGCAAGAGCAGTTCGTGCTCAAGGTCTGGTCCCAGGACCTTGGTCTGAAGAACATCGGCCTGAACGATGATTTTTTCGATTTCGGCGGTACCTCCCTGGCCCTGATCCGCTCCCTGAGCACCTTCAAGGCCCATTACCAGGTCAACCTGGACCCGGGTGTACTGGCCAACGGTGCGACCGCCAAGGTGTTGGCCGATTGCATCCAGCGCTCCCTTGTCCAAGCCCATTGACCGAAAAGGAAAAGCCCATGAGCAAGAAATTCGCCTTGACCCCCGAAGAACGCGCGTCCTTCGAGAAGAACGGTTTTATCGGACCTTTCGACGCCTATTCGCCAGAAGAAATGAAAGAAGCCTGGAAACGTACCCGCCTGCGCCTGCTCGACCGTAGCGCTGCCGCCTACCAGGATCTGGATGCGATTTCCGCCGGCACCAACATCGCCAACTATGATCGCCACCTGGATGACGATTTCCTCGCCAGCCACATCTGCCGCCCTGAAATCTGCGACCGCGTCGAAAGCATCCTCGGCCCGGATGTGCTGTGCTGGCGCACCGAGTTCTTCCCCAAATACCCGGGCGATGAAGGCACCGACTGGCACCAGGCGGACACCTTCGCCAACGCCTCGGGCAAGCCGCAGATCCTGTGGCCGGAAAACGAAGACTTCGGCGGCACCATCACCGTCTGGACCGCGTTCACCGACGCCAACATCGCCAATGGTTGCCTGCAGTTCATCCCCGGCACCCAGAACAGCATGAACTACGACGAAACCAAGCGCATGGCCTACGATCCTGACGCCAACAACAGTTCGGTGGTCAAGGACGGCGTACGCCGCGGTTTCTTCGGCTACGACTATCGCCAGCTGCAGATCGACGAGAACTTCAAGCCTGACGAATCCTCCGCCGTGCCGATGCAGATGAAGGCCGGCCAGTTCATCATTTTCTGGTCGACCCTGATGCACGCCTCCTATCCCCATAGCGGTGAGACCCAGGACATGCGCATGGGCTTCGCGTCCCGTTACGTTCCGTCCTTCGTGAAGATCTATCCGGACTCCGACCACATCGAGGAGTACGGCGGTCGCATCAGCCTCGAGAAATACGGCGCGGTCCAGGTGATCGGCGACAAGACCCCGTCCTACAACCGCCTGGTCACCCACACCACCCGAGGCAAGAAATTCGAAGCGGTCTGATTTTTTCAGTGCCATACGACAGTTGGCATGAGCAACGTGCCTGACAGGAGTCCCCCAATCCATGACTATTTCCACCGACGCAGCCACGCGCCTGTGCGAGACCGTGAGGATGCTTAGGCACCTTGCCATCCATCTGCCCGATCCCATTTGCCTGAGCTTTCTCGCTCGGGCAAATGAGCCGTCACCCGACCAGGCCTCACCCAGCGTGAGGGCCACGGAACGGGCGGTCAGCGCCGCCTTCGCACGCATCGGCGTCAAAGCCGTGCAATACGTGCATGATGGCGAGGCGCAACTGTCGTCCTTCGAGATGTTTATCAGCAAGAAAATCTGCCAGGCGCTGGATTACTCCTATGACCACTTCGACGAGTTCGACAGTGTCAGGGACTTCGGGCGTCTGGTCAGACACTTCGATTTCAGTGGTGCGGTGCCAGAGGTTGAAACCGTGCACCTCATCACCCGAGACAACGTCGCGTTGTCGGTCCATGCCAGCATCAACCGACAGCGCCCGGCGATTGTCCTGGCCCTGCCCTGCGGCATGCCTTTCGATCTGTGCCGCGACTGGTTCAATGCGCTGAGCGAGCGGTTCTTCGTGGTCACCTGGGAAACCCGGGGGCTGTTCGGGTCCTGCACCTCGTTCGATCAGTTGTCGGTGGACACCGACGCCCAGGTCGGCGACCTGATCAACGTGATGAACCACTTCGAACTGTCCAGCGCGCACCTGATGGGTATTTGCGGTGGCGCGGTGATCGCGTTGAGCGCTGCCGCCATCCACCCCGAGCGGGTGAACTCCCTGAGCCTGTGGCACGGCGACTACAACCTGGGCGACAACAGCCTGCGCACCGCTCACCAGCAGAATTTCGAATGGCTGATGGAGTCGGCCGCTGTCGACCGAAACGAGGCCAGCGACCTGCAGGCATTGTTCCTGGACCAGGCGACACTGGCGACCATCCCGGACTCGATTGCCCACGCGGCGCTCTACCCCTACGTCAACGAGGAACTGTTCTATCGTTATGCGCGGCTCAACGATGCGTTGAACAAGACCGAGCTGCAGTCACGGTTGGGACAAATCAACGTGCCGACACTGGTGGTCGCCGGCGACGCCGACGAAACCACTCACATCGGCGGCTCTCAGCGCATTGCCGAATCCATCAGCGACGCCATGCTGCATGTGGAGAGCAACGGCAGTCACCTGGCATTCTTCGAATCGACCCACCGCTCGAAACAGACCGCGTTCCAATTCCTCGAATCGACGCTGGAGTCGGTGGCTGTTTGAGGTTCTCACCCACACAGGGTGCCGGCCCTTGAGATCGGCACCCCGTGGTCTCGATTGTCAGTGAACTCGCAGTCTCATCGTAGTGGATTACCTGCGGCGTTGCGTCGGGGGCCCCAAGATCCTGCAGACATTAAAAAGCCCCGATACCACACGGTACCGAGGCCAGGCGCCTGCACCAGCAGGCGCTATTTTTTCAGCGAGTCGTACGCTTCCAACGTGCGTAACGAATAGATGTAGGCAGCGCCCGCGTTGAGCGAAACCGCGGTCGCCAACGTAGCCGCCACTTCTTCGCGGCTCGCTCCAGCCTTGATCGCCGCGTCCGCATGGACGGCGATACATCCGTCACAGCGGGTGGTGACCGCGACGGCAATCGAGATCAACTCTCGGGTTTTCGCATCCAGCACATCGTTTTCGGCAGAGGCCTCGCCAAGGGCCATGTAAGCCTTGACCATTTTAGGGTTGCTCCTTCCGAGCGCACCGAAAGCCTTCTGGATGGTGGGTAGCAGTTCGGACCAGTTATTGAACATCGCATGACTCCTGAGCAAGTTGGTGTACTGTTTCGACAGGCTCAGTTTCCCTCCAGGGCGTGATTCGGTTTTGTCCAATCCGCTCAGATTTTTATGCGAAGCGCTCAAATGAATTCGATCGATAAACTCATCAGCTTGGCCAATGTGCGGGGCAGCGTGGATCTGCGGTGTCAGTTCCAGGGCGATTGGGCACTCGATCACCAGCAGGAAGCCTTGGGAAAAGCGCCTTATCACATTGTCCTGGCGGGAGAATGCCGAGTCGAATTTCCAGACGGCCAGCGCCTGCCGATGCGAGCTGGAGACATTCTGCTCCTGCCCCGTGGCGCACCGCACCTGCTGCATGGTCTTGGAAAAACGGCTGAGCCGGGTACCCCGAGGCTGGCTTCCGGTGGAACGCTGCCGCTTTACCGCATTGGCCGCGGGAGCACGGACCTGGACATGCTTTGCGGAAGCTTCCACTACAATCGTGCCTCCCTGTTATTCAGCGCCCTCCCCGAGCACCTCGTGATACCCAGTGCGGCTCTCCCTGCGAGTGCCCCCTTGCCGGCACTGGTCGACATGTTGCGAGGTGAAGCCGATAACGATCAAGTCGGCGCACACTTTTTACTCGATGCCTTGTCCCAGGCGCTGTTCACCTTGATCCTGCGCGCTCACCTCGCAAGCCACGGCCAACACACCGGCACCCTGGCCCTGTTGGCCGATAAGCGGCTGGGCCGGGCCTGGCAGTCGATGCTGGCCGAGCCGGGTCAGGAATGGACAGTGGATGCGCTGGCCGAGATCGCGAGCATGTCCCGCGCAACGTTCATGCGAGCGTTCGTGCGGGTAGCCGGCGTTTCGCCTTGGGTCTTGTTGACGCAGGTTCGAATGGAACTGGCTTTCAGCCTGCTGGGCCATTCGCATTTGGGACTGGCTGACATTGCCTCCCAGGTGGGGTATCAATCCCAGGCGGCTTTCAGTAAGAAGTTCAAGGAGATATACGGTGAGGCGCCGGGGCGGGTACGGCGTGGGATGTAATTGATCGCTTGGGTGGAACGCTACATTAATGCGCTGGAGCAGCAATGACGAGACAGTCAGAAGGAAGTGGGCTATTTCCAGCCTGGGCACACGGCGATCTCGACGCGCCTGAGGCACTGGGTTTTACCGCCTGGGCTCGCGTCTGGACGGGGCTTGGCGTCAGAGACGCGTCACAAGAAACGCACGAACAACTCATTCGACACTACGACGAGCCACACCGCGCGTACCACAACCGCCAGCACTTGGCTGAGTGCCTACAGGTGCGTCGACTCGTCAACGCTGCCTGCCAGGCCCCCGCCGAAGTCGACCTCGCGCTGTGGTTCCACGACGCGATCTACGACCCCCTTCGCAGCGACAACGAGCTGCGCAGCGCCCAATGGCTGGATGAGGTGGCACGTGATAGCGGCCTGGACGACGAAACCCGCCGCAGGCTTTACGACCTGGTCATGGTGACGCGACACGACAGCGCCCCGGCGTCGGTAGATGAGGCGGTGTTGGTGGACACGGATCTGGCGATCCTTGGGGCATCGCTCGAGCGGTTCGAGGAGTACGACCAACAAATCCGCCGCGAGTACTTGCACGTGCCGATGTCTATCTATCGCCAAAAGCGACGCCAGATCCTGGAGGGCTTTCTAGCGCGCGGCCGTATTTATACAACCGCGCCCTACTTCGACGCGTTCGAGCAGCAGGCACGAGCAAATCTTGCGCGTGCCATTGATCGCCTTGACTGAAATCGGGGCCACGTAAGAGCAAAGGGGGATTGCCTTCGTCGTCACCTGAGCATGATGACCCGTTTAATGCCTACGTCCACAGCCGGGCTCCAGGACAGGAACGCGCGGCTAGACGCATTTCGCGGCTGGTAGCATCGGCCAAAATCGGACAGAGACAGAAAGATAAATCCGTCCCCCTTTTCGTTGAGAACCTCCCTCCTACAGCCCCCACCTACACCGTCTATGAAGCTACAAATCCTTGCGCCTTTGCCTACAACTACGCCAGAATCCGCCCGCTTGTGCGCCTTGTCCCTGGGTTCTATTGTCTGTCCTGCCACTGCTCATCAGTGGTCGGGTTTAGTAGCCCGGTTAAGGATACGGTCGCATGAGTCTCATCAGTCGGGCATTGCCCGCACTCGATGGTGGCTGTGCGCATGGCGCCTTCGGGCGCGCCGGGTTTTCCGTTTTCCTACCGGTCTACTAACTTGCGCACAGCTGCCTCCCTTTCGTTTAGTAGCGAGACGGTAGCGGCCTACTAACAAAGGAAACGTGAAAATGTTCAAAGCAACTCCAAATCCCCCAGATGCAGACCCCACACCGCAATCCGCAAAATCCAAAGCCAAGCAGCAAGAAGAAACCACCAAACGCGTGCTCGATCACTACTTGCTGCCGAAGCCGGATCAATCCAAAGACGAACCGAAACCGGGGCAGGTTTTCACCGTTGTGAAAGGCCTCGATAACGAATGCATGCTCGCTAACCTCAGTGAAACGCTGGCTTCGGCCGATGCCATGGTTACTGATCTGGCGTTTGACCTGGATGGTTCGCGACGTCATTTGGCGCTGGGGATTCAGCAGTTGATTGAGCTGAGTTCGTTGTTGGCGAATCGGGTGTTGGATAATGTAGAACCGCGACAATAGTATTTATTTCCTAACGAGAAACCCGACGTCTTGGAATCGTCATAAGTCATCTGCATCGGTACTACATCGCAGACATCTGGTACCTGAGTAATCGCCACAACGTGCGCGATATCCAAGTTCTGAGAATACCGATAGGGCTCGACCGTAAGCTGTGCGATCTGAGCCTCCTGCTCATCGGCCATAGCAACAGAACCAAAGCAGCCCAGGAATAGAACGAGTAACAGTTTCATAGCAATCACCTTTTCGAGGACGTGAAAGAGCCAAAGCACGCAAGCGGTGCTCAGCCGTAATAAAAGTCGGGGGTAGCCCGGTCGCCGTCGGGCGCCGGGCCGAGTTACATCAGAAAGGCTTGGTAGGCAGATACTTGCCATCCAGCGTGATGACTGCGCGGTGGCCGCCATCCGGATCTTCGACTTTCTTGATGTCCAGCTTGAAGTTGATGGCGCTGATGATGCCGTCGCCGAACTTTTCGTGAACCAGCGCTTTGAGGGTGGTGCCGTATACCGAGATCATCTCGTAGAAACGGTAGATGGTAGGGTCGGACGGTACGCCGTCAAAAAAGCTGCCGCGAATTGGCATCGTTTGCAGCAAAGCGATTTGGTCAGCATCAAGGTCGAGCTTCCTGCCCACGGCATTTGCGGCGTCAGATGGCAATGGGTGCTGGCCAAGCAGGGCTGCTGTCACGAAAGCTTCGGACAGGCCGGTGCCTTCAACAATCTCGGCGAATGAGAGGTCTTTGCGAGCCTTGGCCAAAATGATGGTCTCGGTCAGTTCCTGACGAGCGGTGCGAGTGGCTTGGGTCTGGATCATGATGAATCTCCTGATGAGTAAAAGGTGCCTGTAGAGGTTTCAGGCAACGTGCCTGGCTTGTTGGGAAACGGCGTAAACGTCCAGGTTCTCTGCGAGGGACACGAAGGTCCCGGTGCTGCCATCGAAGGCGTCGATACGCCCACTCTCGATGTCATAAATCCAGCCATGCAGGGTCACGCGGCCTTCTTCAAGAGCCAGGCGAACGGATGGGTGTGTCTGGATATTGGCCAGTTGCGCGATGACGTTTTCACGCACCATGGAAGCGACTTTGGCTGGCTGATCCGGGTGTTTGCGAGCATCGTTAACAACCTTGGCGGAGTCCGCGTACCGCAGCCAGCCGGCCACGGCGGGCATGTGGTCCAGGCACTTGCAGGTGGCGATGGCGGTCATCGCGCCGCAATCGGAGTGGCCGCAAATCACGATGTCCGCGACATTGAGTCCGGCGACCGCATATTCGACAGAGGCCGAAACCCCGCCCGGCTCCGGGCCATAGGAAGGCACGATATTGCCGGCGTTGCGGATGACAAACAGATCGCCAGGCTCGCGCTGGGTGACCAGTTCAGGCACCAGTCGGCTGTCAGAGCAAGAGATGAACAGTGCTTTCGGGCTCTGCTGGTTGGCCAGGTTTTTGAACAGTTTGACCCGCTCAGGGAAGGCGTTTTGTTGGAATCTCAGAAAACCGTCGATGATCGCTTTCATGGTTGCTGTCTCAGTGTCGCTGGGTGTGAGACAAACATTAGGCAACGCATTACATAAGGTAAAAGTCTCATTTATTATGTTGTAGATCAGATTATCTTATGAGTTAAGCCATGCTCGCTCGACACATTCAGTATTTCCTTGCGGTTGCGGAACACCTCAGTTTCACGAAGGCTGCAGCGGCGCTGCATGTATCTCAGCCAGCCCTTTCGCAGCAGGTGAAACAGCTGGAAGAGAGCCTTGGAGCCCAGCTCTTCGACCGCTCAGGACGCACAACACGTTTGACTGATGCCGGAGATGTCTATCTTCTCTATGCGCGCCGTGCCTATCAGCAATTACGGGAAGCGAAAAGCGCCATCCATGACGTGAGCGACCTCAGCCGTGGCTCATTACGCGTAGCCGTGACACCGACGTTCACGACCTATCTGGTGGGGCCCCTGATCGAGGCATTTCACTCCCGGTACCCTAAAATCACCCTCAACCTGAAAGAGATCTCCCAGGAGCGCATCGAGGAGTTGCTTTTGTCAGGAGAATTGGACCTGGGGATCGCGTTCGATGAAATAAATACGTCGGACATCGAGGCCATCCCCTTGCTGAAAGAAACCCTGGCTTTAGTGGTGAGCCGCAGGCACCGCTTGGCCGCGGAACGGTCCATTGGATTGCAGGAGCTGAGTACCGAGTCTCTGGTCCTGCTCAGTACGGAGTTTGCCACTCGCGAACAAATCGACCGCTATTGCCGCAAACACGAGATTCGCCCCCAAGTGCAGATGGAGGCCAATGCGCTCGGCGCCGTAATCGAAATCGTTCGCCGGACGAATCTGTCGACGTTATTGCCTGCCAAAATCGCGTTGGCCCATGACGATCTGATGGCCCTTACACTGGAGCCAGAACGCTTGCAGCGAACCGCCGTTCTAATGCGGCGAAAGGACGCCTTTCTGAGCGCGGCGGTGCGAGTTTTCATTGAGCTGGCTAAAGAAGTATCCAGCGATCTTGATGAGTGAGGCTGTGCGCGACTTCGCTGAAGATTGCGGCGCTCAAGCGCCCAACGCCCCCAAACAGCAATATCGTTCAATACCACGGCCGCACAATCCAAGATTCTGAAACCCCGTTCATCATCGAAGTGCACCGCTCATGCGTTCCACCCTTTCGCCTTATCAAGCCTTCTGGAAAGGCTCGATGGCTGTGATTCCATTGTCCCTGGCTTGCGCGCCCTGGGGCTTGCTGGTCGGATCATTGGCGATCGATGCCCAGATGACGCCTCTGGAAAGCCAAGGCTTCTCGGCCATCGTTTTTGCCGGTGCCGCCCAGCTCGTCGCCATTGGCATGATCAAGACAGGGGCCAGCCTGTCCTCGATACTTGTGACCACCCTTCTGCTGACGTCACAACACCTGCTTTACGGTTTGCACATGCGCGCCACCCTGTCCTCGCTTTCTTCGCGATGGCGAATAGGTCTCGGCTTTCTTCTGACCGACGAGTTTTTCGCGCTGAACAGCCAGTACGATCAAAAGACGTTCAGCCGCTGGTTTGCGCTGGGGGTCGGCCTCAGCTTCTACCTGGCCTGGAATGTGTTCACCCTGGGAGGGATCCTGCTGGGCCAGCGCATTCCGAACCTTGAGTCGCTCGGGTTGGAGTTTTCCATCGCGGCAACCTTCATCGCGTTGGTCACCCCAGTGGTGAAATCGGTCCCGACGATAGTGTGCGTGGTCGTATCCCTGGCCTGTTCGGTGCTGCTCGGTTATTGGCGTTGGGAGTCTGCGCTGGTGGTGTCGGGGTTGGCTGGCATGACGGCGGGCTTCGTGTGCAAGCGGCTGCTGGAGGGACGCTCATGATCCTCGCCGTTATCGTGGGGATGGGGGCGGTTGTCTTCCTGAATCGCTACCTGTTTCTGGAGCCACGCTTACCGTTTAGACTGAACCAAGGCACCCGGGATTTCCTTTCCTTCGCGGTGCCAGGGATGCTGACCGCGATCTGCGGACCCATCATTTTCCTGCCAGGCCATACGCTGAGCCTGAGCGTTTTGAATCCGTACTTGCTGGGTGGTCTCTGCACCTTGGTTCTCATGCTCTGGACGGGACGGGTGCTGACGAGCGTGCTGGTCAGCATGGGCTGTTTCTACCTGTTCAGGTCAATACTCTGAGGTGAACCGTGGCCAGCAAGATTGAAAACACGCGTTTCTGGCAAGCCTCAAGCCTGGGTGGCGTGGAATTGCTGCACGCTCAATATTACCAGCAGCGCTTCACCCCCCACGTTCACGACAGTTTTGTCATCTCGGTCATCGAGTCGGGGGCGCAGCGGTTTCGGCATCGCGGCAGTGAACACGTTGCCCCCATCGGTTCCGTGGTCCTGATCAATCCGGACGAGCTGCATACCGGTGCCACCGCCCACAATGAGGGATGGCGCTACCGAGGTTTTTACCCCACGTTGACGCAGCTTGCCGAGGTCCTGGCTGAGCTGGAGCTACGCTTCAACGGCTCTCCCCGCTTCGTCAGCAGCGTCGTGACCGACTCCCAAGTGGCGCGGGCGTTCAGTAATGTTCATTCGTTTGCAGAACATGAGGCTTCGGCATTGCTGCAGCAAACCGCCTGGAGGGAAGCCGCGCTGATGCTGTTCCAGCGGCATGCCGGGATAGGCCCGGTCGCTGCGCCAGGGAAGGAGCCGGTAGCGGTGCGCAGGGCCAGGGAAATACTGCTTGAGCGCCTGGCGTTCCCCCCTTCGCTAGAGGAGCTTGCCTCCAGCGTCGGTCTCTCCCCTTTTCACTTTGCCCGAGTATTTCGCAAAGCAACCGGCCTGCCTCCCCATAGCTGGGTCACGCAAAAGCGCCTGGCGTGTGCGCAAATGTTATTGAAGCAGGGCATTACTCCATCAAGGGTCGCCGCGGAACTCGGCTTTGCTGATCAAAGCCATCTCACCAGGCAGTTCAAACAGGCTTTTGGCATAGGGCCGGGTGCTTACCGGTCTGCCGTGGTGAGGTAACGCAGGAACGACGCTGCCATTTCAGGGAAAGCCTGCTCGCGATGACGTCGGCTGACGCCCATCTTCCACGAGCAGACTTGCACCCGCCCAACCAGGTGGACCTCATGCCGCCATGTGCTTCTCGCGATAGAACTCAAGATAAAGCACGGTACGGTGAGCCCGGGAAGCATTGACGGCGAAATGGTCGAGGGAGCCGTCGAAAATCACCAGGTTGCCGTTAGTGCTCTGGTTGAAGCTGCCATTGACATTGAGGTAGGCGTAGTTCTGGGTGGTCGGCGCATCGATGGTCAGTTGCATGTGCAACAAGCCTTCTTCCCAGGTGCCGGTATGGGAGTGGGTGCCGAGGAAAACGTTGGGCTCCATGCGCAGCAAGGCGCAGAGTTTGATCCCCGGAATCTTGCTCAACAGGTCGATGGTCCCGGGCATGGCGGCGCGGGCGTAGGGGATCGGCGTGTCATAGGCGACCAGGCCGTATTGGGTCCACTCCGGCATAACATCCATGTCATCCCCCCAGCCCCAGAGCCAGCCATACTCGCCGCCGGCTTCCATGTGCGCGGTGACCTCGTCGACGATCTCAGTGATCGACTTGCCCACGCGATTGATGGTCAGGGTCGGTGCGTCGAGGGCCAGGAATTCTTCACGGATCACTTCCCAATTATCGGCAAGGTTCTTCAGGTGCGGAAAACGGCTGGAATCATAAAACGACGGGCGCATAGGTGCTCCTTTTCTGGGTGAGGGTTGTCGATTCCGATGAGGTGGCGATACCGTCCTGTCCGTTCGGAAACGGGCGGCAGCAGCGTCTGCAAAGGTTGACCCACCGGGCTTGGCCTGTCTGTCACGGGAATCCGGTACAGCAGGCCAGGCCAGGCATTACAGGGGTTCGACCTGGGGGCTGGCGGCCACTGTGACGATGGTCCCGTGAGTCGGCGACTCGTCCAGGCGCCGCATCGGCCCGTAGAGCAGGACGCTCAGGGGCAGCAGTACGAACAACGCGCCGGCCACCACGAACAGCAGGCCGACGCCACGTCCCGGCCCTACGCCGAGCCAACGTCCGATCGAGTCGGCATACAGGCCACCCGGCATCAGCGCCGGCTGGAACCAATGGTCCACCAGGAAGCCACCGACGATGACAGACAGGCTGGTACCCGCGATGGTCAACATGCTGATCAGGGCAAAGACACTGGCGCGGCTGCCGGCGGGAATCCGACGCATCCACAGCGAGTTCACGCTGGCATCGGCGATGCTCGCCATAGTGATCGCGACGAAAGCCAGGGCACAGTAGGCAACGGCGTGGGAGACCACGCCCAGGGCAACGACGCACCCGGCCAGGAGCAGATCGGCCACCGCCACCAGCGCCATCAATCGCCTGGGATTGCCCATGGAAATCAGCAACCCCGCCCCGGCCAGGCCACCCAGGGCAGCCCAGGTATAAGCCATCCCCAGGGTCTGGCTGCCCAAGGTCGACAGCAGCAACGGCGTCATCATCAGGGTCGCCAGTGCCAACACCGCGCCGCGCATCATGGTGTACACCAGTAGCCCGGCCATCAGCCGCTCGGCAGCGAAGAACCTCAGTGCTGCGGCGACATTGCCCAGGGCGCCGCCAAACACACTGCCTTTGACGGCGCTGTCGTGATGGACCGAAGCCACCCGCGCGTGGGAAAACGCCTTGATGACCAGCAACGTGCCGGAGCAGAACGTCAGCAAGTCCACCGCCAGGATCGTCACCAGCCCCGCCTTCGCCATGATCGCCCCCGCCAGCAGTGGCGCCACCAGGGCCGAGGCATTCTTGCTGATGCTGACCAGGCCGGAGGCCCGGGTGAATTTGTCCGGAGCGACGATCATGCTCACGGCAGCCTGGTACGCCGGCTTGCGGAAGGCCCCGACGATCGACGCCAGGCAGTTGAAGACATACAGGTGCAAAGGCTCCAGGCGCTCATACCACAGCAGCGCCATGACCCCCAGCAACAATACTGCCAGGCTCACGTCACAACAGACGATGATGACCCGGTGGCTGATGCGGTCGGCCAACCCTCCCGCCAGCGGCAGGAACAACACCGCCGGCAATGTCGCCGCCAGCACCACATTGGCGAACGCCACCGCCGAGCCGGTGTGGGTATACACCCAGACGCCCAGGGCGAACTCCATCAGTGCCGTGCCCACTACGGCCAGAGACTCGCCGCACCAGAGAAAATAGAACCCGCGCCCCAGATCGAACCCCCGACGGCCGCCCGCCAGGCTCATGTGCGCACGTCGCGCGGCGTGGCGACACCCATCAGCTTGCTCATCAGCCGATAGGCCAGGGAATACGCCACCGCACCGAAGACCAGGGGCGCGTATCGGGAGAACAGATAGGTGCGCAACACCCGCCGAGCGATGGGCGAGCTGATGTCGCCACTGACGTGCAGGGGCGTCGGGAACGTCGCCGCGACCGTGGCGCCGAATGCGTCGTCCACCGACTGCACCGCATGCCACCAGTAGACCGGAATGTACAGCGCATCGCCCGGCTCCACCACCGTGCGCAGGGCATGCAGATCCCGCGTACCGGGGAACCGCCCGGTGTCAATGTCGTACAGATAACCCGCCTCTTCGATCACCGGGCGCAGCGCCCGCCAACTGGTCTCGTCCGGCGGCAGCAGCAAGACCTCCTTAGCCCCCACCACCTGCGCCATGAACGTCTCGTCGGTCACGTGAAAGTGCCAATCGGTGTAGGAGTTGCGGTACAGGAAACTGCGATGGGGAGGATAGGCCCGGGACTTGCCCAACTGTGGCATGAACGGCAAGCCGCCCACGTCCTCCTTCATCGGCTCGATGGCCGAGCCCTCGGAGAAGCGACAGCTGTCGGCCACCAGCGGCCCATCGCCTTCGCACAGGTCGTCGAGAAATTCGTGGAACGGCATTTCCCGGTAGACCGTGTTGGCGTACTCGGTCAGCTCGGCCTTGACCTTGGGATTGGACCAGCCAATGACCTCGGAGACGATTTGCGAACGGACCACCACCGCCTGGTTGCGCGAGTGAGCCTTGAGGTAGTCCAGGCGGTTCCACTTGTGAAACGCCGGCCAGTGCCGCACCGCATTCTTGATCAGGCAGGGGCGGTTGCGATTGACGTAGCGGCGGGTGAAATCCTCCTTGGAAATCGCCAGCGCATCGATCACTTCGACCGCACCTGCATGGGGATGATTGGGAAAACGGGACAGGCTCCAGAACTTGGATACCGGGCGATCCGATTCGGCGATCAGTGGCATTTCAGACCCTCGCAAGCACACTCAGGGTCGTTGGTATAACAGAGTCACATGACCACGCCCAAGCGCCGCAAAGCCCGGTTTCCCGCCGTTGTCCCTGCTTCCCATGACAGACACCGCGCAACGGATCCTCTAATTTTTTCCCACCTTGTGAAGGGATATCAGGCGCGGTCGGAAGGCAATGCGACCCATCGAAAGGCCACGACACGCCCCGCGACGACGCCATCGCACCAGGCCTCTGTCCACCCGCCCCGATGCCCCTCCCCACAACCATTTGCATCCCGCCGATTGGCAGTCGCCCAGGCCTCCATGCACCGCCATTCGAACGGAGACAAACCTCAATTGATTCTGCCTGCAGGTGCTCCGAAATGGATTCGTCGACCCAAATGTTGCCCACGCAAGACTGCGCCACCCACGAACTGGCCTCTGTCCAGCAGGGCATCTGGCTCGACCAGATCGCGCACCCGGACCTGCCCTACTACAACATCGGCATGTCCCTGGAGATCAAGGGCGAGATCGACATCCCGCTGTTCGAGAAAGCCATCGAGCTGGTTGCCAACAACCACGACGCACTGCGCCTGAGTTTCAGCCATGAGGGCGGCATGGGCCGCCAACGGGTGCTGCCCGAGGTCAAGGTCAAGATGGAGGTGGTGGAATTCACCGAAGCCGAAGCCGACGCTGGCCTGGCCATGGAGTACCTGCGCAAGGCCTTCCGCCAGCCGTTCGAGTCGCTGACCGGCCAACTCTGGGAAGCACGCATGGTGCGCTGCGGCCCGAACCGTCATTACTGGCTGAACCGTTACCATCATCTGGTGGCCGACGGCATCAGCGTGGCACTCATCGGTCACGCTGTGGGAGCCGCCTACAACGGCCTGCTGGCAGGTCACGAGGAGGTGCAAGAAGGTCACTCCTATCTTTCGTTCCTGGAGGACGACCGGGCCTACCTGCAATCGTCCCGTTACGAGCGCGACCGCGAGTTCTGGCAGGAAACCTACGCCCAACTGCCGCCCTCGCTGCTGCAACGCCGGGCCGACTTCAAGACCGGCCAGGCCAATGAGCTGGCCCCCAGTGCCCAGGTCCAGGCGATGCTGCCCCGGGCGCTGTACAACGCCCTGACCCAGTTCGCCAGCGAACGCAGCCTGTCGGTGGCCCATGTACTGATCAGTGTGGTCGCCACCTATTTCTGCCGCACCGTGGGCGTCGATGAAATGGTCATCGGCATGCCCGTGCACAACCGCACCAACGCTCGCACCAAGGAAACCGCAGGGATGTTTTCCTCGGTCAGCCCCATTCGCCTGCCCGTCGACCTGGACGCTTCGCTGCTGGACTTGATGAACACCGCCGGCAGCCAATTGCGTCGCTGCTACCGCCACCAGCGGTTCCCGATTGCCGAACTCAATCGCCTGCTGCGTCTGGCACAGACCGGCCGCCGGCAGCTCTTCGATGTTTCGCTGTCGTTCGAAAGCCTGGATGGGGACGATCAGTTCGGTGGCACCTCGTCCACGGTGATCACCATGGACAACGGCTACGAGCAGACGCCCATGGCGATCTTCGTGCGTGACTACCATCCTTTCGAAGACGTGCACCTGGACTTCAACTTCAACACCGCCTATTTCAGCGTGGAAGAAGCCCGGTACCTGCAGGATCGCATTGTCTCGATGCTCGAAGCGGTACTGGAGCAGCATGACACCCCGGTGGGACGCTTCCCGCTCATGAGCCAGGCCGAGCGGCGTCACTTGCAGGTCGACTTCAACGCCACGGCCCGCGACTACCCCCGCAATGTGCTGATCCATGAACTGTTCGAGCAGCAGGCCGAACGGCGCCCGGATGCCTGCGCGGTGCGCGGCGACGGTGGGCCGTTGCTCAACTATGGTCAGCTCAACCGCCAGGCCAACCAGCTTGCCCATCGCCTGATCGAACTCGGCGTGAAGCCGGATGACCGGGTGGCCGTGTGCCTCAGGCGCGGGGCGGACATGGTGGTTGCCCTGCTGGGCATCCTCAAGGCCGGTGGCGCCTACGTGCCCATCGACCCGGATCTGCCGAGCGCCCGCCAGGCCTACATGCTCGACGACAGTGCGCCCCGCGCCGTGCTGAGCAGCCAGGCGCTGCGCGAACACCTGCCGTCGATGAACGTGCCGGTACTGGCGCTCGACGATGACAAGCGTGTCGCCTACCCCGAACACAACCCTGACCCGCAAGTCCTCGGCCTGACGCCGAAGCACCTGGCCTATGTGCTCTATACGTCCGGTTCCACCGGCATGCCCAAAGGCGTGATGAACGAGCATCTGGGCGTGGTCAACCGCCTGCTCTGGGCGCGGGACGAGTATGGCGTCGACGCCAGTGACCGGGTCCTGCAGAAAACACCGTTCGGTTTCGACGTATCGGTCTGGGAGTTTTTCCTGCCGCTGCTGGCCGGTGCCGAACTGGTCATGGCGCGTCCAGGCGGGCATCAGGAGCCGGACTACCTGGCCTGGGTGATGCGCGAGGCGGGCATCACGATGCTGCACTTCGTGCCGTCGATGCTCGATCTGTTCCTGGAACACCGTGACAGCCAGGACTTCCCGGCGTTGCGCCGGGTGCTGTGCAGCGGCGAAGCCCTGCCTCGCAGCCTGCAACGTCGCTTCGAAGGCCAACTGGCCGGTGTCGAATTACATAACCTGTACGGGCCGACCGAGGCGGCCATCGACGTCACCGCCTGGCACTGCCGCCCCAGCGATCCGGGAGAGAGCGTGCCCATCGGCAAGCCGATCGCCAACATTCAGATGCACGTGCTCGATGCCCGTGGCGAGCCCCAACCACTGGGCATCGCCGGGGAGATCCACATCGGCGGCATCGGCGTCGCCCGAGGCTACCTGAACCAGCCGGAACTGAGCGCCGAGCGCTTCATCGCCGACCCGTTCAGCAGTGACCCGAATGCACGCCTCTACAAGACCGGCGACCTGGGTCGCTGGCTGGCCAATGGCGCGCTGGAATACCTGGGCCGCAACGACTTCCAGGTGAAAATCCGCGGCCTGCGCATCGAAATCGGTGAAGTCGAAGCGGCCCTGGCGCTGTGCCCAGGCGTCCGCGAGGTGGTGGTGATCGCCCGCGAGGACAATCCCGGCCAGCCCGACAGCAAGCGGCTGGTGGCCTATCTCTGCGGCGAGCCGGTGCCGGTCGCGCAACTGCGCAGCACGCTGCTCAAACACCTGCCCGAATACATGGTGCCCAGCGCCTTCGTCCACCTGGACGCCCTGCCCCTGACCGCCAACGGCAAGCTCGACCGCCGCGCCCTGCCCGCTCCCGGCCTGGAAGCCCTGGCCAGCAAGGCTTACGAGGCACCACAAGGCGACACCGAGGTCGCCATTGCCGAGATCTGGAAAAACCTGCTGCACCTGGATCAGGTCGGCCGTCACGACGGTTTCCTCGAACTGGGCGGCCATTCCCTGCTGACCGTGCAACTGCAAGCCCGCCTGCACCAGGACCTGGGGGTCGAGATCGACCTGCGCACCCTGTTCGCCCAGACCTCCCTGAGCGAACTGGCCCGACACGTGGAACAGGCCGGCACCTCGCAGCTCCAGGCCATTGCCGTGGTGCCCCGCGACCAACCGCTGCCGCTGTCCCTGGCCCAGCAACGCCTGTGGTTCCTCGACCAGCTGGACCACGCCGCCAGCGTCGCCTACCACATGCCTGCCGCCTTGCACCTGCGCGGCCATCTGGATCGCATCGCCCTGCAACGGGCCCTGGACCGCATCGTCGCCCGTCACGAAAGCCTGCGCACCACGTTCCAGCACATGGACGGTGAAGCCCGCCAACGCTTCGCCCCGGCCGACATTGGCTTTACTCTGATCGAACACGACCTGCGCGCGCTGGACACCGACGCCCGGCAACACGCCGTCGAGCAACTGACCCAGGACGAAGCCCGCGAAGCCTTCGACCTGAGCCAGGGCCCGCTGATTCGCGGACGCCTGCTGCGCCTGGCCGACGACGACCATATCCTGCTGGTGACCCAGCACCACATCGTCTCCGACGGCTGGTCGGTGGCGGTGTTGATCGGGGAGTTCAACGCCCTGTATGCCGCATTCTGCCAAGGCCTCGACGATCCGCTGCCACCCCTGGCGCTGCAATACGCCGACTACGCCGCCTGGCAACAGCAGCACCTGCAAGGCGAACGCCTGCAAGCCCAGACCCGTTTCTGGAAAGAGCACCTCGACGGGGCCCCGGCCCTGCTGGAACTGCCCGCCGACCATCCACGGCCCCAGGTGCAGAGCTACCGGGGCGCCGCCCTGGCGCTGCAACTGCCTGCGCCGTTGAGCGCCAAGCTGCGCCGCTTCAGCCAGGAACAGGGCCTGACCCCGTTCATGACCTTGCTCGGCGCCTGGTCGATCCTGCTTTCGCGCCTGAGCAACCAACCGCAGGTCGTGGTCGGCACCCCGGTCGCCAACCGCACCCGCCGGGAAACCGAGGCGTTGATCGGCTTCTTCGTCAACACCCTGGCCCTGCGCATCGACGTCCAGGCCCACAATCGCGTCGATGAACTGCTGCAACGGATCAAGGCCACCACCCTCGACGCCTACAGCCATCAGGACCTGCCTTTCGAACAGGTCGTCGAAGCCCTGCAACCGGAGCGCAGCCTCGGCCACAGCCCACTGTTCCAGGCCATGCTGGTGCTTGGCAACACCCCTCACGACCAGGCCCTGGCCCTGCCGGGACTGAACCTGACCCCGCTGGCCCAGCCCACCGGCACCACCCAGTTCGATGTGAGCCTGTCGCTCAACGACGACGGCGACGTCATCAGCGGCCAGTTCGAGTACGCCACCGACCTGTTCGAGGAAACCACCATCGCCCGTTGGGGCCGGCATCTGCTGCACCTGCTTGAGGCGATGCTGGACGATGCCAGCCAAGCGCTGGCGACCTTGCCGTTGCTGGACAACGCCCAACGGCGCGAACTGCTCGGCCGCTTCAACCAGACCCACGCAACGTTCCCCGAGGGGCAACTGTTGCAGGAATGGTTCGAGCAACATGTGCAGGCGCAACCTCAAGCCATCGCCGTGCAGGCCGAAGACGTCAGCCTCAGCTATGCCGAACTCAACGCGCGGGCCAACCGTATTGCCCATCGCCTGATCGCCGCCGGGCTTCGCCCGGATGAGCGGGTGGCGCTGCTGGTCGAACGCAGCCCGGAAATGATCGTCGGCATGCTGGCCATCCTCAAGGCCGGCGGCGCCTATGTGCCGCTGGACCCGAACTATCCGCAGGATCGCTTGCAGCACATGCTCGACGACAGTTCGCCACGGGTGCTGCTGACCCAGGGCGCCCTGGCCGAACCCTTCCAATCGCTGCAAATACCGCAACTGCTGCTGGATGACGCCACAGATGGCGACGACAGCAACCCGCGCATCGAAGGCCTGACTTCACGGCACCTGGCCTACGTCATGTACACCTCCGGCTCCACTGGCAAGCCGAAAGGCGTGATGCTCGAACACCGTTCGGTGTGCAACCAGATCGGCGCCCTGCAGGAACGCTACGGCCTCAATCCAAAGGATCGCATCCTGCAATTTGCCAGCATGACCTTCGACATGTCGGTGGAAGAGATCTTCGGCGCCTTGCTGTCCGGCGCCACGCTGGTGCTGCGCAGCGACGCCTGGATCGCCGGCACGGCGGCCTTCGCCACGCTGTGCGAGCAACACGCGATCAGCGTTGCCAACCTGCCGACCGTGTTCTGGCAACAGGTGAGCCGGGACGCTCACGTCGCCCTGCCCACTTGCCTGCGCCAGTTCATGATCGGTGGAGAAGCGGTGGGCAAGCAGGCGGTCACCCAATGGTTCGCCCGCGCCGGTCACCGTCCGGCGCTGTTCAACGCCTACGGCCCGACCGAAGCCACCGTGAATGCGTCGATCCGCCGGATGGAAAGCGACCGGGACGATTTCCGTTCCATCGGCAAACCGCTGCGCAACACCCAACTGCACGTGCTCGACGCCACGGGCAATCTCGCGCCTTTGGGCGTCTGCGGGGAAATTCATATCGGCGGCGTCGGCGTCGCTCGCGGTTACCTCAATCGCCAGGAGCTGACAGCCGAGCGTTTCATTGCCGACCCGTTCAGCACCGATCCGCACGCCCGCCTGTACAAGACCGGCGACCTGGGTCGCTGGTGCGCCGATGGCACCCTTCAATACCTGGGACGCAACGATGACCAGGTGAAGATCCGCGGTTTCCGTGTGGAGCTTGGAGAAATCGAAGCCGTCCTTGCCCGCTGTGCCGGTGTGCGTGAAGCGGTGGTGGTCGCCCAGGAAAGCAAGCCGGGCCAGTCCGACAGCAAGCGCCTGGTCGCCTACCTGTGCGGTGAGCCGGTGCCGGTGGAACAACTGCGAGCGGCATTGCTCGCGGCGCTGCCTGAGTACATGGTGCCCAGCGCGTTCGTACAGCTGGAGGCCATGCCTTTGACGCCCAACGGCAAGCTGGACCGTCGCGCCCTCCCCGCACCGGGCCAGGAAGCGTTCGCCAGCCGCGCCTACGAGGCGCCACGGGGCGAGATCGAGCAGCTTGTCGCGAACGTCTGGCAAGAACTGCTGGGTCTGGAACAGGTCGGTCGTCATGATCGTTTCTTCGAGCTTGGCGGGCATTCGTTGCTGGCGGTGAGCCTGATCGACCGCCTGCGCCAGCATGGCTTGAGCGCCACGGTGCGCACGGTGTTCACCTCCCCCAGCGTCCGGGAAATGGCCCAGGCCCTGGGCCGCAGCGATGAAACACCGTTCCTGGCGCCGGCCAACCGCATCCCGGCCGACTGCACGGCCCTGACACCGGACATGCTGCCTTTGGTCGAGCTGACCCCGGCCCAGCTCGACCGTATTGTCGCCGCCGTGCCTGGCGGTGCCGCCAATATCCAGGACATCTACCCCCTGGCCCCGCTCCAACAAGGCATCCTGTTCCATCACCTGCTGGGGCATGAAGGCGATGCCTATCTGGTGCGCTCGATGATCGAGTTCGACAGCCGCTCGCGGCTCGATGCCTTTATTGGCGCCTTGCAGCAGGTGATCGACCGCCATGACATCCTGCGCACGGCCATGCATTGGGTCGGCCAGCCACAACCGGTCCAGGTGGTACAACGCCAGGCAACGTTGCCCGTACAACCCGTCACGCTGTCGGCCGATGAAGATCCGCGCGTCCAATTGGAACGCATGAGTGACCCACGGCATCTGCGCCTGGACTTGCAACAGGCGCCGCTGATGCACGCCTGCATCGCCGGGGATCCACACTCTGAACGCTGGTGGCTGAGCCTGCTGGACCACCACATGATCAGCGACCACGTATCCCTGGCGATCGTCCTCGAAGAGGTCCAGACCTTGCTGCAGGGCGAGGCCGCAAGCCTGCCGGCGCCGATGCCCTACCGGGAGTTCGTCGCACAGGTCCTGGCAACGCCGCCCCAGGCCCACGAAGCCTACTTCAGCAGCCGGCTGGCGAGCGTCGACGAACCCACGGCGCCCTTCGGCGTACTGGACGTTCAGGGCGACGGCAGTCAGGTCACGGAAACCAGCGTGCGACTCGAACCCGCCCTGAGCCAGCGGATCCGTGCCCAATCACGCACCGCTGGCGTCACCCCGGCGGTGCTGTTTCACATTGCCTGGGCCCAGGTACTCGGGCGCTGCACCGACCGTGACGACGTGGTATTCGGCACGGTGGTCGCGGGTCGCCTGCAAGGCACGATGGGCGCCGACCGGGCACTCGGCGTATTCATCAACACCCTGCCGGTGCGGGTGCGACTGGCCGGGCTCGGTGTCGGCGCGCTGGTGGATGAAACCTATCGCGACCTCAGCGAACTGTTGTCCCACGAGCAGGCTTCCCTGGCCCTGGCCCAGCGTTGCAGTGGCGTCGGCGCGGGCTTGCCGCTGTTCACCACGCTGCTCAATTATCGTCATCAGACCGACGGTGGCTCGCTCGCCAACGAAGGCCAGGTGCTGGCCTGGGACGGCGTGCGCTTCCTGAGTAACGAAGCACGCACCAACTACCCGATCGAGGTGGCCGTCGCGGATGAAGGCGATGACTTCTCCATCACCGCCCAGTCCATCACCGGCATCGACCCACAACGCATTGCCGCCTACCTCGGCCAGGCCGTGGCCGCCCTGGTCGAAGCCCTGGAACAGGCGCCCGAGCGCCTCGCCAGCAGCCTGGAAGTGCTGCCTGACGCCGAGCGGCAATTGCTGCTCAGGGACTTCAACCGCACCGCCACGGATTTCGGACCGGCCCAGCCGATCCATGCCCTGTTCGAAACCCAGGTGCAGCTCAACCCCGACGCCGTCGCCCTGGTCTGCGAAGACCGTCAGTTGAGCTATCGCCAGCTCAATCGTCGCGCCAACCACCTGGCCCGCCAGTTGCTCGCCCTGGGCGTGCAGCCCGACCAACGCATCGCCCTCTGCGCCGAGCGCAGCCTGGAGATGATCGTCGGCCTGCTCGGCGTGCTCAAGGCCGGTGCGGCCTACGTGCCCATCGACCCGGCCCATCCCGCCGACCGCATGGCCTTCATGCTCCAGGACAGCCAGCCGCAAGCGCTGTTGACCCAAGCGGCGCTCTCCCTGCCCTCCGGCGACCTGCCGCTGTTGCTGCTCGACACCGACGCTTCCTTGCAGGCGGCGGACGATGCCGCGTTCGACGCCAACCCGCAGGTACCGGGGCTGACGCCGGAGCACCTGGCCTACGTGATCTACACCTCCGGCTCCACCGGCCAGTCCAAGGGCGTGATGGTCGAGCACCGTTCGGTGTTCAACTTCTGGCAGGTGATGACCCGCACCACCCACCGGCATTGCCCAAGCCCGGCCACCGTGGCCCTCAATGCCGGCTTCTTCTTCGACATGTCGATCAAGGGCATCGCCCAGCTGTTCTCCGGCCATCGCCTGGTGATCATCCCGCAACTGATCCGCGCCAGCGGCCAGGAACTGCTGGACTTCCTCGAACAGCACCAGGTCCACGCCTTCGACTCCACCCCGTCGCAGCTCGACACCCTGCTCGCCGCCGGCCTGCTGGAACGCCAGCGCTACCAGCCGGTCAGCGTGCTGCTCGGCGGCGAAGCGATCAATGCCGCGACCTGGGAAAAGCTGCGCAACTGCCAGACCATCCGCTTCTACAACATGTACGGCCCCACCGAA
>NZ_RQJK02000037.1:0-35447 GCF_022342325.2 Pseudomonas sp. AF32
GGAGGAGGGGCGAAATCTCCCACAGTCTGTACTGCGGCTAACAGTCAGAATCGAGCCTTGTCCCTCCTCCTCCCTTCAAGTCCTACCATACAAGCGAGCCTGCTCGCGATGCTTTTTGAAGCTAACGCCGCGCGTGGTACAGGCTCACATGCCGAAACTCCTCAGGCTCAGCCAGGTCCGGCAAGGTCATGGCTTCGAGCAATTCAATGCGCCGGTACAACGGATGCTGGAAATCCCGCACCCGCGAATCAGCTACCAGGGCTTCGCGGCCACGGCTGAGGAAGTGGTCGAGCAACGGCAGGTTGGCCCGGTCATAGAGCACATCGGCCACCAGGATCAGGTCGAAGCGGTCGGCCTCGGCGAAGAAGTCCACCGAATAACCCAACTCAACATCGTTGAGGGCGGCATTCGCCCGGCATGCGGCGATTGCCAGTGGATCGAGGTCGCAGGCCACCACCTCCAGCGCCCCGGCCTTGATCGCTGCGATGCCCGCCACGCCGGAGCCGGCACCGAAATCCAGTACCCGCTTGCCCGCGACCCACTGAGGTCGCTCGGCCAGATAGCGGGCCATTGCCAGGCCGCTGGCCCAGCAGAAGCTCCAGTAGGGCGGCTCGTGGAGAATGCGCCGGGTTTCCTCCGGGCTGAAGGCGCGATCCATGTTGTCGCCGTCGATCAACCACAGTTTCAGGTCGGTGTCGGGCAGCGGGCAGGCCACCAGGCGCGCATCGCCCAGCAGCTCGCCCAGTGCTTGTTGCAAGTCTTGCGGTGCATTCATGGTGCTTTGACGAACTGCAGCGCGCCCAGCGCCTGGGTGGTCGGTTGGCTGATACGTTGCTCCGGCAGGTGCAGGATCAACTGGCCCGATTGGCTGGCACGACCGCGCAGTTCCACGCGAGCGCCAACCGGGAAGGCATCCGGGTTGAAGCGCAGGCGGAAGGGCAGGGCCTGGTTGGTGCCGATCAGGCTGGAACTGGCGAGCAATTGCTGGGGACGGTCCTTATCGTCGATCACCAGCAGCGCCAGTTCGACTTCGGCCCCGGCCGGCACGCCTTGCAGCGTGCCGCTCAATTCCCGTTGATAGGCCGGCAACGGCCCCAGTTCGGTGGCTTGCCGGGCTTTTTCCTGAGCCTGTTTCGGCGCTGGCGCTGGTGCGGGGGCCGCAGGTTTGGGGGCGTCGCTGCTGCACGCCATCAGCAGGCTGAAAAAACTGAGCAAAACGAGCGATCGTAGCGGCATGTGTGGCTCCAGCAAGGTGAATTCCATGGATCTGGCAGTAAGCCCGTCTGTATACCGTAAACCCTATGGCTTGTCTTGCCAGTGGGATGCGCTACCATGGCCCTCCCATTTTTTGTTGCCTGCCACCATGCACTGTCCCTTCTGCGGTGCCAACGACACCAAAGTCATCGACTCGCGACTGGTCGCCGAGGGCGAACAGGTTCGCCGTCGCCGCGAATGCCTGGCCTGCGGCGAGCGTTTCACTACGTTCGAGACCGCTGAGCTGGTGTTGCCGCGCCTGATCAAAACCGACGGCAGCCGCCAGCCGTTCGACGAAGACAAACTGCGCGCCGGCATGCAGCGCGCCCTGGAAAAACGCCCGGTGAGCGTCGAGCGCCTGGAAGCGGCGCTGGTGCACATCAAGCACAAGCTGCGGGCCACTGGCGAGCGGGAGGTCAAATCCCTGGTCGTCGGTGAGCTGGTGATGGCCGAGCTGCAGAAGCTCGATGAGGTCGCCTACATCCGTTTCGCCTCGGTGTACCGTCGTTTCCAGGACCTGAACGAGTTCCGCGAGGAAATCGATCGTCTGGCCCGCGAGCCGGTGAAAGAATGACCGCCCCGGCGCAGCAGGCCGTCCTCGACGCCCACTATATGGCCCGTGCCCTGGAACTGGCGCGACGCGGTCATTACACCACCCACCCCAATCCCCGGGTGGGTTGTGTGATCGTGCGCGATGGGCAGATTGTCGGCGAAGGCTGGCATATTCGCGCCGGCGAACCCCATGCCGAAGTCCATGCCTTGCGCGCCGCCGGTGAACTGGCCCGGGGCGCCACGGCCTACGTGACACTGGAACCTTGCAGCCACCACGGGCGCACGCCGCCCTGCGCCGATGCGCTGGTTAATGCCGGCGTGGCCCGTGTGGTCGCGGCGATGCAGGACCCGAACCCGGAGGTTGCCGGTCGTGGCCTGCAGCGTCTGGCCGACGCCGGTATCGTTACCCAAAGCGGTGTGCTGGAGAGCGAGGCACGCCAGCTCAATCCGGGCTTCCTCAAACGCATGGAGCACGGCCTGCCGTTCGTGCGGGTCAAGCTCGCCATGAGCCTCGATGGCCGCACCGCCATGGAAAGTGGCGAAAGCCAGTGGATCACCGGCCCGGCCGCGCGCTCGGCGGTGCAGCGGCTGCGGGCCCAGGCCAGCGTGGTGCTGACCGGCGCCGACACGGTGCTGGCGGACAACGCCCGGCTCACCGTGCGCGCCGATGAGCTGGGGCTGGACCCGGAGCAAACCGCGCTGGCCATGAGCCGCCCGCCGCTGCGGGTGCTGGTGGATGGACGCCTGCGGGTGCCGCTGGACGCGCCGTTCTTCAAGGCTGGCCCGGCGCTGGTCGCTACTTGCATGGCGGTGGAAGAACAGTATGCCAACGGCCCTGAATGCATGATCGTGGCGGGGGATGACGGTCAGGTCGATCTGCATCGCCTGTTGCTGGAGTTGGCGGCCCGTGGCGTCAATGAAGTGCTGGTGGAAGCCGGTCCGCGCCTGGCGGGGGCCTTTGCCCGACAAGGGTTGGTGGATGAATTCCAGATTTTCATCGCTGGCAAGTTCCTGGGCTCTTCGGCGCGGCCATTGCTCGACTGGCCACTGGCGTACATGAAGGACGCCCCGGAGCTGAAAATCACCGAAATCCGCGCCGTGGGCGATGACTGGCGAGTCATCGCCGTTCCCGTCCCGCCGGCCAGCGTATAATTCCCGGCCTTCGCTCCTGCGGCGGCCTGTTCTCGAGGAGGACTCCATGTTTACCGGCATCATCGAATCCATCGGCAGCATCCGTGCACTCACCCCCAAGGGCGGTGATGTACGGGTCTACGTCGAAACCGGCAAGCTCGACCTGAGCGACGTCAAACTGGGCGACAGCATCGCCGTGAATGGCGTGTGCCTGACCGCCGTGGAACTGCCGGGCAATGGTTTTATGGCCGATGTCAGCCGCGAAACCCTCGACTGCACCGCCATGAACGATCTCAAGAGCGGCAGTCCGGTCAACCTGGAGAAAGCCCTGACCCCCACCACCCGGCTGGGCGGGCATCTGGTCAGCGGCCACGTGGACGGCGTCGGCGAAGTGGTTTCCCGCACCGATAACGCCCGGGCCGTGGAGTTTCGTATCCGCGCCCCGAAAGAACTCGCCAAATACATCGCCCACAAAGGCTCGATCACCGTCGACGGCACCAGCCTGACGGTCAACGCGGTGGATGGCGCCGAGTTCCTGCTGACGATCATTCCTCACACCCTGAGCGAAACCATCATGGCCTCGTACCGGCCGGGTCGCCGGGTGAACCTGGAAGTCGACCTGCTGGCCCGTTACCTGGAGCGCCTGCTGCTCGGTGATAAGGCCGCAGAGCCCACATCCGGCAGCAACATCACTGAAAGTTTTCTGGCCGCCAACGGCTACCTCAAATCCTGACCCAAGGGGGTGCCGCGTGGCGCTCAATAGCATCGAAGAACTGGTTGAAGACATCCGCCAAGGCAAGATGGTCATCCTCATGGATGACGAAGACCGCGAGAACGAAGGCGACCTGATCATGGCCGCCGAGTGCTGCAAGGCCGAACACATCAACTTCATGGCCAAACACGCCCGTGGCCTGATCTGCATGCCGATGACCCGTGAGCGTTGCGAACTGCTGAAGCTGCCGCTGATGGCGCCGCGCAACGGTTCCGGCTTCGGTACCAAGTTCACCGTGTCCATCGAGGCCGCCGAGGGCGTGACCACCGGTATCTCCGCCGCTGACCGGGCGCGTACCGTGCAGGCGGCTGCCGCCAGGGACGCCAAGGCCGAAGACATCGTCAGCCCCGGCCACATTTTCCCGCTGATGGCCCAGGCCGGCGGCACCCTGGCCCGCGCCGGCCACACCGAAGCGGCGTGCGACCTGGCGCGCATGGCCGGTTTCGAACCCGCCGGCGTGATCTGCGAAGTGATGAACGACGACGGCACCATGTCCCGTCGTGCGGAACTGGAGGCCTTCGCCGCCGAACACAACATCAAGATCGGCACCATCGCCGACCTGATTCACTACCGGATGATCCACGAGCGTACCGTTCAGCGGATTGCCGAGCAGCCGTTGGACAGTGAATTGGGCCAGTTCAACCTGGTGACCTACCGCGATTCGGTGGAAGGCGACGTGCACATGGCGCTGACCCTGGGCACCGTCTGCGCCGAAGAGCCGACCCTGGTGCGTGTACATAATATGGACCCGCTGCGCGATCTGCTGATGGTCAAACAGCCCGGCCGCTGGAGCCTGCGCGCTGCCATGGCCGCCGTGGCCGAGGCCGGCAGCGGCGTGGTGCTGCTGCTCGGGCACCCGCTGGACGGTGATGTATTGCTGGCGCACATCCGCGAGACTGGCGACCAGGCGGCGGTGAAAAAACCGACCACCTACAGCATCGTCGGTGCCGGTTCGCAGATCCTTCGCGACCTGGGCGTGCGTAAAATGCGCCTGATGAGCGCACCGATGAAATTCAATGCGATATCCGGTTTCGATCTGGAAGTTGTAGAATACGTGCCCTCCGAATAATGACCTGTTCATTTCAGGAGATCCCCTGTGGGAGCGAGCCTGCTCGCGATAGCCGGATCCGGCAGCAGTGATGTGACTGATCCGGCGCAATCGCGAGCAGGCTCGCTCCCACAAGGAGAACCTGGACTGCTGGCTAATATCACCAAGGAACGCGTACCAAACGCGCTCCGGCTCTTTAAGAGATCTGACGAATGACCCTGAAGACCATCGAAGGTACCTTCATCGCCCCCAAAGGCCGCTACGCTCTGGTAGTGGGCCGTTTCAACAGTTTCGTGGTCGAGAGCCTGGTTGACGGTGCGGTCGATGCCCTGGTTCGCCATGGCGTGAGCGAAAGCGACATCACTATCATCCGTGCGCCTGGCGCCTTCGAAATTCCGCTGGTTGCGCAGAAAGTCGCTCAAAAGGGCGAATATGCAGCGATCATCGCCCTGGGCGCGGTCATTCGTGGCGGTACTCCGCACTTCGAATACGTGGCTGGCGAGTGCACCAAGGGCCTGGCCCAGGTGTCCATGGAGTTCGGCGTACCGGTCGCTTTCGGCGTGCTGACCGTTGATTCCATCGAGCAAGCCATCGAACGTTCCGGCACCAAGGCCGGTAACAAAGGCGCCGAAGCTGCCCTGTCCGCCCTGGAAATGGTCAGCCTGCTGGCGCAGTTGGAGGCCAAGTGATTAGCGACGAAAGCGATCGTTTCAACCCACGCGATCCCAAGCCGGCCGATGCCGGCAAGCCTTCGAAGAGCGCCAAGCGCCGCGAAGCCCGTCAGCTCGCGACCCAGGCACTGTATCAATGGCACATGGCCAAACAGTCGCTGAACGAGATCGAAGCGCAATTTCGGGTCGATAACGACTTCAGTGATGTCGACGGTGCCTATTTCCGCGAGATCCTCCACGGGGTCCCGGCGCACAAGACCGAGATCGACAAGGCCCTGGCTCCTTGCCTGGACCTGACCATCGAGGAGCTGGACCCGGTCGAGCTGGCCGTGTTGCGCTTGTCGACCTGGGAGCTGATGCAGCGGGTCGACGTGCCGTACCGTGTGGTGATCAACGAGGGGATCGAGCTGGCGAAAGTCTTTGGCTCCACCGACGGTCACAAATTCGTCAACGGCGTACTCGACAAGCTTGCCCCACGCCTGCGCGAAGCTGAAGTGAAGGCGTTCAAGCGCTGAATGGGTGAGTTTGAGCTGATCCGCAGCTACTTCGCCGCTGCGCCTTGCGCGCAGGGTGGCGAGGGCGTTGCGCTGGGGATCGGCGACGACTGTGCCTTGCTGGCCGTTCCCCAAGGGGAACAGCTGGCGGTGTCCACCGACACGCTCGTGGCCGGTGTGCATTTTCCCGACCCTTGCGACCCGTTCCTGCTGGGCCAGCGTTCGCTGGCTGTGGCAGTCAGCGACCTGGCTGCCATGGGCGCCACTCCTGTCGCCTTTACCCTTGCCCTGACCTTGCCCGCGGTAACCGCCGACTGGCTGCAAGCTTATGCCCGTGGCTTGAACCGGATGGCCCAGGCTTGCGGCGTCGCGCTGGTGGGCGGTGACACCACCCGTGGGCCGCTGAGCCTGACCATGACTGTGTTTGGCCGCGTGCCGACCGGCCAGGCCTTGACTCGAAGTGGCGCGCAACCCGGCGACTGGCTGTGTGTCGGTGGCGAGCTGGGCAATGCGGCGGGGGCATTGCCGCTGGTGCTTGGCCAGCGCGAAGCCGAACCCTCGATCGCCGAGCCGCTGCTGGCCCACTACTGGTCGCCGCAACCGCAGACTGGCCTGGGCCTGGCGCTACGGGGCATGGCCAGTGCCGCCATGGACATTTCCGATGGTCTGCTGGCCGACTGTGGGCATATTGCAGTGGCGTCCGGTGTGGCACTTCGGATTGAACGGGACCGGCTGCCGCTGTCCAACGCATTGCTGGCGTTTCTTGGCCGGCCGGCCGCCGAGCAGGCCGCGCTGAGTGGTGGGGACGACTATGTATTGCTTTTTACCGTGCCGTCTGTCCGATTGTCGGCATTACAGGCCCAGGGTTGGCCCATCCATGTGATCGGCCGTGCCGAAGCGGGGCAGGGTGTGCGCTTGGTCGACGCCGACGGGCGCGACATCACCCCGCAAATCCGGGGTTATCAACATTTTCGGGAGACACCGTGACAGATCATCCCAACCAGGTCCCGGCTGAATTCGTACCCCCCTCGGTCTGGCGCAATCCCTGGCATTTCATGGCGTTTGGCTTCGGTTCGGGTACTTTACCCAAGGCACCGGGCACCTGGGGCTCGCTGGTTGCGCTACCCTTCATACCGTTGTGGCAGATGTTGCCGGACTGGGGCTACTGGCTCGCGTTGGGCATCACCATGCTGTTCGGCTTCTGGCTGTGTGGCAAAGTGGCAGATGACCTGCGGGTGCACGATCATGAAGGTATCGTCTGGGACGAAATGGTCGGAATGTGGATCACCCTGTGGCTGGTGCCGGAAGGCTGGTACTGGCTGCTGACGGGTTTTTTGGTGTTCCGCTTCTTCGATATTCTCAAGCCCTGGCCGATCCGCTGGATCGACCGGCATGTGCACGGGGGTGTCGGCATCATGCTCGACGATATACTGGCCGGGGTCTTTGCCTGGCTGGCAATGCAAGGACTGGTGTGGTGTTTTACCTGAGGGATGCGGGCATGGGCGTAAGCCGAGCGCTATTGCTGTTGCTGTGTCTGGGGACCTGCCTCGGTGCTCTGGCGGCGGAGCCGACACCACTTCCCGGCAAGGTCCGCGCCGCCAGCGAAGAGTGGGCCGATTACACCCAGGCCGATGGTCAGGGTATGGGCTGGGACATCTTGCGTGCGGTGTTCGAACCTGCCGGCGTCAGGCTCGAGATCCGCAGCGTGCCCTACACCCGCTCGACCGGGCTGGTGCAGCGCGGTGAGGTCGATGTCCAGGTCGGTGCCTATCGCGACGAAACCGAAGGCGTGCTCTACCCTCAATGGCACTACGATGTCGACCATATCTATGCCCTGGGGCTGGCTTCCAAGCCGGCGCCTACCCTGGATACGCTCGGTAATTATCGGCTGATCTGGATGCGTGGCTACGAATACAACAACTATCTGCCCAATATCCGGCGTTTCAATGAAATTCAACGCTCGGTAGGGATCCTGCCAATGCTGGCCCATGATCGCGCCGACTTCTATATCGATGCCTTGATGGAGATCCAGGATGTGGTTGCCAAGGCCGATAATCCTCGCCAGTACAAGTACACGCCCCTGATCAATTTGCCGCTTTACCTGGGCTTCGCCAACACCGCCAACGGACGGGCATTGCTCGCGTTGTTCGACCAGCGCATGGAGGTCCTGGTAAAGAGCGGTGAGTTGAAACCGATTTTCGAGCGCTGGAAACAACCGTATCCTTTCGACGAACATGGCAAACCGCCGAAGCCGTAATCAAACTTTTCGATGGTAATGGCCGATAATTCAGCCTAAGCGTCCATCGGAAGCTGCTGTTACAATGCCCGCCTCTGCGAAACTCCAGTACTAGATCAGGAGCACACCGGTGCCTGTCGTTTTTGTTGCCGCTTCCAAGCTGCCAACGCCCTTTGCGCAATTCACCATGCATGGTTTCCTCGACGAAGCCACCGGCCGCGAGCATGTCGTGCTGAGCCTGGGTGATGTTGCCGATGGCGCCCCGGTGCTCGGTCGCCTTCACTCCGAATGCCTGACGGGCGATGCCCTGTTCAGCCAGCGCTGCGACTGCGGCTCGCAACTTGAAGCCGCGCTGCAGGCCATCGCCCGCGAAGGCCGTGGCGTACTGCTGTATCTGCGCCAGGAAGGGCGTGGCATTGGCCTGTTGAACAAGATCCGCGCTTACGAATTGCAGGATGGCGGCGCCGATACCGTGGAAGCCAACGAACGCCTCGGGTTCGCCGCTGACTTGCGGGACTACAGCATCTGCCTGCCCATGCTCCAGCACCTGGGCGTCACATCCTTGCGGTTGATGACCAACAATCCGCGCAAGGTCAAGGCATTGACCGACATGGGCATCGTCGTCGCCGAGCGTGTGCCGCTGCACACCGGCCATAACCCTCATAACAAGCTCTACCTGGCGACCAAGGCCAGCAAGCTCGACCACATGATGGGCAACGAGCACCAGGGCGAGGTCGACCGGGCGTGACGCGGGGTCAAGTCCGGCGGCGGCTGTCTATCGGTTGGTGGAAATACTTGGCGTTGGCGCTGCTGCCGCTGTTTGTGATCAACGCGGTGTTCGGCCAGGGCGAGGCGATTCTGCCGGTGCTGGCGATGCCGTTGTTCATCGCCGGCGTGGCCTCGATGTTTGTCAGCCTGCGATTCTTTGGCGCTTATAAACTCGCCTTGATTGCCACCCAGAAGGCCCTCGACACGCCCGAAGAGCCTCAGGCCTGGATCGAGCTGGCGGCGCGTCGTCGTGCCGCTTTTCTGGCTGCCGGGTTGCCGGCCTGGATCGGTGCCCTGGCGGTGTTCGTGGGCCTGGAAGCCGTGCCGCTGATGTTGCTGGCCTTGTCTTCCGCCGTGTTGTTCTACCTGTATCGCCTGCCGCGCCAGCTCGGTTGATGAAACGATGGCTGGTGCTTCTGCTGCTGGCCGTCAGCGCCTCGACCCCCGCGGCCCAGCGGGTCGTCAGCCTGGCCCCGTCGCTTTCCGAAATCGTCGTTGAACTGGGCTCCGCCGACCTGCTGGTGGGTGTGCTGGATGGCGGCGACCGTCCTTCGGCGCTCGAGAAGCTACCGTCCGTAGGCCGCTACGGGCAATTGGACATGGAGCGTTTGCTCAGTCTGAAGCCCGATCTGCTCCTGCTTTGGCCCGGTAGTGTGGGCAAGGCCCAGCGCGACCAACTCAAGCGCCTGGGTATCCCGGTCTACGTGGCCGAGCCCCACAGCCTCGACCAGCTCATTAACCAAATCGAAGACATCGCCATCCGGCTCGGTCGCCCTGAACAAGGCGCACGCAGGGCGGCGCAGTTGCGCGGGAATCTCGAAGCGTTGCGCCAGCGCTATCGCCGCGACGTGCCTTTGCCGGTGTTCTATCAGGTCTGGGACCGGCCGCTGTATACCATCGGCGGCGGGCAGATCATCAGCGATGCCCTGGCAACATGCGGGGCGCGTAACGTCTTTGCCGACCTGAGCCTGCCGGCGCCGCAGGTGAGCGTGGAATCGGTGCTGCAACGCAACCCACAGATGATCCTGGCCACGGAGCAGGCACAGCTCGATGCCTGGAAAGCCTGGCCAGTGGCGCAGGGGCGATTGTTGCTGGTGAGTGACAAAGGGCTGGAGCGGCCCAGTGGGCAGATGATCGAGGCGACGGGGCGGTTGTGCGGGTTGATTGCGCCTGACAGATAAACCGTGGTGCGTCCAATCGCGAGCAGGCTGCGTTTGACGATCAAATTGTGAGAGCGAGCCTGCTCGCGATGAGGCCGGCCAAACACCACAACTTCCAGTTCAGAGCGCGGGCGTCCAGGTCACCCCGAACAGCCAGCTACGCCCTTCCTCACGATAGCCATATTGTGCTCCGTCATGGCTATACAGCGCTCGGCTGTAACCCTTGTCCAGCAGGTTATCCACCTTCATCTCCAGCTTCACTTCCGATGTCAGCGCCCAACTGCTGCGCAAGCCGAGCAAGGCATGGCCGCCCAGGGCATTGCGGTTGTTCTCTTCGTCATAACTGCCGCTCACCGCTTGCCAGGTGGCGCCCAGGCCCAATCGGTCGAACTGCCGGTCCAGGTCCAGGCTCAACGTCCGGCGGGCGCGGCGGGCGAGGGTGTGGCCGCTGTCACGGTCCCTCGGGTCGATGATGGCCAGGCCCAGGTTGCCTTGCCAGCCGAACAGTTCCTGCTTGAGGGCTGCCTCGAAACCGTTGATCCGCGCCGACGCAACGTTCTGCGGGCGGGAATTACTGCCGAAGATAATCGCGTCTTCAAGGTCGGTGCGGTACAGCGAAGCCTCTAGGCGGGAGGTGTCGTTCAGTTGGCTGCGCCATTGCAGTTCGTAGCTCCTGGCGGTTTCGGGCGTCAGGTCCGGGTTGCTGAAGTCCGGGTAGTAAAGGTCGTTGAAGGTCGGTGCGCGGAAGCTCTCGCTGTAGGTCAGCAACAGATCGTTGTCCGGGTTCATCGGTAGGGTGAGCGTGCCGCTCCAGCTGTTCTGGCTGCCAAATTGCTGGTTCTGGTCGCGGCGCAGGCCCAACTCGGTAGAAAAATTGTCCCCTTGGAAACGATGCTGGATGAACGCTGCGCGGTTCCAACGACTGTCCTCGTCGAACGGCGTGCTGCTGTTGACCCGGTCCTGGTATCCATCGCCTCCCAGGATCAGGCTGTTGCGGGCATCCAACGTCACGTCGTTCTGCCAGGTGACGGAATCGCGGTAGGTGTTGAACACCTCCCTGACATCGCTGAGCTTGTCGAAGGTTTTCTCGCGATTTTCGCTGTGGGCCAGTTCAAGGCGCGATGTCCAGGCGTCGTTGATCCGTCCGTCGATATAGGTGCTGAAACTGCTGACCGCAAAATCACTGTAGGGCTGCTGGGGCAGCGATTCGAAGGTGTTCGGGTCGAAGCGACCGAACGGATTGTCGTATTCGCTTTTGCCGCGGTTATCCAACAGATTGAGGCCGATTTCCCAATCATCGTTGACGACGTGGCTGAGGCTCAAACTCAAGGATCGGTTGCGATTGGCATCGTCGTCCCGGTCGCTGGCGTAGGACTCGTGGGTGCGATTGGTCCCGGCGCTGTCGTCCAGGCTGGCGCCCAGATTAAAGCGGGTGTGCTCGTCGCCGCCGGACAGGCCCAGGCTGCGCTCCCAGGTCTGGTGACTGCCGAAGCCCAAGTGCAGGCGTGGTTGCAGGCCGGACTCATTGCCGCGCCGGGTGAAGATCTGAATCACCCCGCCCACCGCGTCGGCACCGTAGATCACCGAGCGCGAACCGCGCAGTACTTCCACTCGTTCGATCTGGTTGATGTTCAGGCGTTGCAGGTTGCTGTCGCCGGATGTGGCGTTGCCGATGCGCTGGCCGTCCACCAGCACCAGGCTTTGGGCCGATTTGGTGCCGCGAATATAAATCCCCGGCAAACTGCCGCGCCCACCCAGCGGGGCCACCTGTACGCCCGGTACGCGGCTGAGCAGATCGGTGACGCTGTTGGGTTGCAGCCGATCGATGTCGTCGCGGGTGAACACAGTGTTGGCTGCGCTGCTGTCATTGCGTGCCTCCACCTGGCGGTTGGCGCTGATCACCACGTCCGGCAGCTTCAGTGCCTGATCGCGCTCGAAGGTGTCGGCCAGCAGCTCTGTGGTCGGCAGTAGGGAAAGGGCGAGGGCGGCTCGCAGTTTCATAGGTGTTCCGATCATATTGGCTCACACAAAACCCATGTGGGAGCGAGCCTGCTCGCGATAGCGGTGTGTCAGTCAATCATTCATTGTCTGATACACCGCTATCGCGAGCAGGCTCGCTCCCACAGGTTCTTTGTGTCGTTTGGATTAGCGGCCCAGCAACTGCAACCGCTGGCGCACCGATGCTTCGATCCCGGCTTCATCCAGTCCGCATTCAGCCAGCATCTGTGCAGGCTTGGCGTGCTCGACGTAGATGTCCGGCAGGCCCAGGTGCAGCACCGGCTTGAGGATGTTCTCCCGGGCCAGGTATTCGCTGACCGCGGCGCCGGCGCCGCCCATGATGGCGTTTTCCTCGATGGTCACCAGCAATTCATGGCTGTCGGCCATCTCGCGCACCAGGGCTTCATCCAAAGGTTTGACGAAACGCATGTCCACCACGGTGGCATCCAGGGTTTCGGCGACTTTCAAGGCTTCGGCCAGTTGCACGCCGAACACCAGCAGAGCCGTCTGCTTGCCCCGGCGGCGGATGACGCCCTTGCCGATCTCGATGGGTTCCAGGCCAGGATCGATGGTCGCGTTCGGGCCGCTGCCGCGTGGGTAGCGCACGGCAGCGGGGCCGTTGAACAGGTGACCCGTGGTGAGCATCTTGCGCAGTTCGTTTTCGTCGCTCGGGGTCATCACCAGCATGCCCGGGATGCAACGCAGGAACGAAAGATCGAAGCTGCCGGCATGGGTCGGGCCGTCTTCACCCACCAGGCCGGCGCGGTCGATGGCGAACAGCACGTCGAGGTTCTGCACCGCCACGTCATGGACCAACTGATCGTAGCCGCGCTGCAGGAAGGTCGAATAGATCGCCACCACGGGTTTGGCGCCTTCGCAGGCCATGCCGGCGGCGAGGGTCACGGCGTGCTGCTCGGCAATCGCCACGTCGAAGTAGCGCTGTGGGTAGCGTTCGCTGAAGGCCACCAGATCCGAACCTTCCTTCATCGCCGGGGTGATGCCCACCAGGCGCTCGTCGGCCGCAGCCATGTCGCACAGCCACTGGCCGAACACGCCGGAATATTTCGGGCCGCTGGCCTTTTTCGGCGCGGCGGCGGGGGCGTCCAGCGGTTCCAGCTTGGTGATGGCGTGGTAACCGATGGGGTCGACTTCCGCCGGGGCGAAGCCTTTGCCTTTCTTGGTGACCACGTGCAGAAACTGCGGCCCCTTGAGATCACGCATGTTGCGCAGGGTGGCGATCAGCGTGGGCAGGTCGTGGCCGTCGATGGGGCCGATGTAGTTCCAGCCCAGCTCTTCGAACAGTGTGCCGGGTACCAACATGCCCTTGGCATATTCCTCGGTGCGGCGGGCTATTTCCCAGGCGCCGGGCAGGCGCGACAGGACCTTCTTGCTGCCTTCGCGCATGCTCGCATAGGTGCGGCTGGAGAGAATCTTCGCCAGATAATTGGACAATCCACCGACGTTGCGCGAGATCGACATGTCGTTGTCGTTGAGGATCACCAGCATGTTGGCGTCGACTTCCGGCGCATGGTTCAGCGCCTCGAAGGCCATGCCGGCCGTCAGCGCGCCGTCACCGATCACGGCAATCGCCTTGCGCTCGCTGTTCTGCAACCGGGCGGCAATCGCCATGCCCAGGGCGGCACTGATGGACGTGCTGGAATGGCCAACGCCGAAGGTGTCGTATTCGCTCTCGGAGCGTCGCGGGAACGCGGCGATGCCGCCTTTCTGGCGCAAGGTGTTCATGCGCTCGCGACGACCGGTGAGGATCTTGTGCGGGTAGGCCTGATGGCCGACGTCCCACACCAGCCGGTCGTCCGGGGTGTCGAACACGTAATGCAGCGCGATGGTCAGTTCGATGACGCCCAGGCCGGCACCGAAGTGCCCACCGGTCTGGCCGACCGTGTAGAGCAGTTCCAGGCGCAGCTCATCGGCCAGGGTTTCCAGCTCGGCTTCACCTAACCGACGCAGGCCGTCCGGCGTGTTGGCGCGGTCCAGCAGGGGCGTGGTCGGGCGTTTGCGGGGAATCTCTTGAAACGTCGTGGGCATCAGGCGAATCGTTATAGGTATAGAAAGAGGCGGCAGTTTACCTTATGCATCGCAAGCTGCCCACGCGTTGGCCGGAACTTGGCCGATACGCAGTCTGAAACGTTGACCCCGTGTCAGCTGCGTCGTTCGACGATATAGCGCGCCAGTTCGCGCAGTGGCTCGGCCGCCGCGTCAAACGGTCGCAACGCGGCCAGGGCCTGGTCACGCAGCTCCAGGGCGTAGGCCTTGGCGGCGTCGAGGCCGAGGAGGGCCGGGTAGGTCGGCTTGTCGCGGGCGATGTCGGCGCCCTGGCGCTTGCCCAGGGTCTGGGTATCGCTTTCGACGTCGAGAATGTCGTCCTGGACCTGGAACGCCAGGCCAATCGCCCGGGCGTAAGTCTGCAGGGCTTGGAGCTGCTCAGGCGTGGCCCGGCCACTGGCCAGGGCGCCGAGACGCACGCTGGCTTCGATCAGTGCGCCGGTCTTGTGCCGGTGCATGTATTCAAGGGCATCCTGGTCCAGCTTCAAGCCGACCGAACCAAGATCGATGGCTTGGCCGCCGACCATCCCGGCGGGACCTGCCGCCAGCGCCAGGGTGCTGACCATGTCCAGGCGCGTCTGCGCGGGGCAATCGCTCAGAGCCGGGTCCAGCAGGGCGCTGAAGGCCAGGCTCTGCAAGCCGTCGCCGGCCAGGATCGCGCAGGCTTCGTCGAATTGCTTATGGGTGGTGGGCTGGCCGCGACGCAGATCGTCGTCGTCCATGGCTGGCAAATCGTCGTGGACCAGCGAATACGCATGGATCAACTCCACCGCGCAGGCCGCGCCGTTGGCCTGTTCGGCCACGCCGCCGAGGGCTTCGCACGCGGCATAGGCCAGCAGCGGGCGGACACGCTTGCCGCCATTCATTACGCTGTAGCGCATGGCTTCGTAGAGTCGCGCCAGTTCCGGACTCGGGGTGCTGAACAGGGTTTGCAGTGCAGCATTGACTCGGGCCTGACTGCTGGCCTGATACGCGGCGATCATTCAGGTTGTTCCGCGTCGAAAGGTTCCTCGGTCAGCTCGCCGTCGCGTTCGAGCAACAGTTGCACCTTCTGCTCGGCCTGGGCCAGCGCTGCCTGGCAATCGCGAGTCAAGCCGATACCCTGCTCGAAGGCGGTCAGCGAGTCTTCCAGCGACAATTCGCCGTTCTCCAGCCGTTCAACCAGCGTTTGCAGGTCGGCCAGGGATTGTTCGAAGTCCAATGCAGCTTTTTTGCGGGCCATGGCGGCTATTCCGGTTGACTGTTAAACCGGCGCGACACTAGCAGACATGGGGTATTGGGGCAAATCAGGGGCGGGAGCGTTCGGGTCGCAATTGCTCAGAATTTGTACAGCTTTTCCGTATTCGGCTCATTTAATGAGCCGAATAACCTCGCTATTCGGCTCACGTCATCTTGAGGACGTGATTTCCCACACAGATTCGCGCGTTTCCCGATTGTGAATAGTCCGCCGAATAGCTAACCTTCGCGCCATCTATAGCCCCTTTGTAGCGGGGCCTTCAGACGAAACCCGAACAATGATAAACAGCGCCGAGGAAGGGCGCCGGGTTGCGTTGTGCATGGCAGGAGGCATTCGTGCGGTTTCTTTCATTATTGATCGTGTTGATGAGCGCGCCCCAGGTGTGGGCCGAGCCTTCGGCCGAACTGTCTGAGCCGGTGGGCGGATGGCGCTTCAACGGCCTGCTCGATCGCAGCGAGAATCCGCAGGTGGCCTATCCCACGCCGCCCATCGACCGGGGCGTGCAGCGTAATCGCACGATGATCGAAGGCCGGCTCAAGGACGTGGGCACGGCCCGGCAGCCCCACAGTCTGGCGGTCAACGGCAATCCACTGAATCTCTATACCGACGACGAGGGGCGTTTCGGCCGGCCGTATGCATTCGGTGCCGGCTCCAACAGCGTCGAAGTGCGCAGCTCCGAGGGTAAATCCCTCAAGCGTGTGCAGTTCTATGAAGCCAACAACCTGCGAACCCCGGCGCAGATTCGCGTGGTGCTGGGCTGGGACGATCCAAAAGCCGAGCTGGACCTGCATATCGTCACACCGGACGGCCAACATGCCTTCTTTGGCCAGCCAGCGCTGAGCAATGGCGGCGGCCTGGACCCGGATGGCGTCGATGGTCCCGGCCCCGAGATGTTCACCATGACCGCGCCGATGCACGGCACTTACCTGGTCTACGTGAATTACTGGGGCAACTACGGCGATGGCGGCTACAACTTCGACGAAAACAGCAACCAGAACGAGGTGATCACCTCGCAGATCAACCTGGTGCTCAACGAAAACACCGTCGATGAAAAACGCGAGACCTTTGTCGTGCCCCTGCGCGCCATTGGCGACCTGTTGCTGGTCAAGACTTTCAACTATTAAGTACTCCGCTCCACGGATGAATAGGCCCTTGTGAATATGAGCGACAACACTGCTTCCCCGACCACGCCGACACCTGTCGCTAAACCTGCGCGCCGCTGGCCGGCGATGCTGATCGGGCTGTGCCTGGTCGCCGGTGTCGCCGCCGGGCTGGGCTGGTTCATGAACAAGCCCAAGGCGCCGCCCATGGCGCTGGCGCTGGAAAAGCTTGGTCTGAGCCGTCCCGACGGCCTGCTCGAAGCCCATTCCCTGAGCCAGTTGCCCAAGGACCTGCTGGCCGTGCCGTTCCTCAAGGCCACGCTCACCGAGGATTTCGTCTTCTATTATCAGGCCCATGCCGACCGTCTCGGGCTGATCGGCAGCCTGCGCCGGATCATCTATGAGCATGATCTCAAGCTGCAGGACAGCCTGATCGAAGAGCTGTTCGACCAGCCGGCCGATGTGGCGCTGTGGCGCGGTGCCGACGGTCGTCTCAAGGATTTCCTGTTGGTGATGGACCGCGGTGGGCTGGCCAAGGTGCTGGAGCCGCTGGCGAAAGTGGCTCTGGATGACACCCAGTTGAGCAAGCTCAGCGACCTGCGGGTGGGCGGCGATGACGTTGCGCTCTATCAACTGAGCTACAACGCCGGCAAATCCCTGGTGTTCGCCTCCCATGGCGACAAGTTGGTGGTGTTGTCCAACCCGACCAAACTCTATGACCCGGCCAACGGTGCGTCCGAGGAACCGGGCAGCGTGTCGACCACCGCCCTGGCCGCCTTGCTCAATGGCGAAAAACTTTTCCCCGAAGCCTTCGGCCTGCCGCCCAAGGCGCCCGAGGTCAAGCAACGCATCTCGGTCAACGCCAGCGTACTTGCCATGGGCTACCAGCGTTTCATCCCGAATTTCGCCGGGGTGCGCTTCGACATGGACGACAAGGGCTGGCACAGCTTCCTGGCCCTGGACGAACTGGAAAACCAGCCCGACTTCGATTTCAAACCGGTCTGGCAAGCCATGCCCATGGGCGCCAGCGCCTGTGTCTCCCTGCCCCTGGCCGCCGAACAGCAGAAACCACTGCTGGTCAAACTCGGCGCCGACGAGAAAGCCGCTCAGTCCATGATCGGACACATGACCGGTGCGGCAGGCCTGTGCTGGTACGCCGATTCGCGGCTGTATACGCCGCTACTGGTGGCGAGCCTGAACGAAGACGACGGCAAGCTCGACGCCGACCTGGGCAGCCTGTTTGGATCGATGGTGGGCGCCTATGAAAACAACGTTCCCGAACACGCTTTCCCGGTCGTGGAAAAGCAGGAAGGCTCGATGCATCAGTGGCAGCGTCAGGTGAGCTCCAACTTCGGTCCTTACCTGGCGAAGGACTCGTTGCAACCGGACGCCATTACCGGCAAGGCGTTCATGCGGGTCAGCCTGGCGCGTCATGGTTCGACCCTGTTGTTTTCCCTTGACGACAAGCTGGTGGAGAAGGCCCTCGGCACCCTCGACAAGCGCTTCCCGCCCATGGCCGACGTGCTGCCCAAGGACGTGCTGATGCCGGTGTACTTCGGCCCGGATGCCATGGCGCAACTGATGCAGCGCGAAACCCTGGACAGCCTGCCCCAGGACATGGAACCGGTGTTCTATAACGCCGCGCAAACCTACCTGATCCCGAAACTGCGCACCCTTGGCGGCTATGGCAAATACGCCCTGACGCTGCCCGAAGGCAGTGAGCCGGACGGCCACTGGCAATGGCTGCCGCTGGAATGGAAAGCGCTGTGACAGGACTGATCCGCAATCGCGGCTGGATGCTGATGCTGGCGCTGTTGCTGGGCGGGCCTGCGTTCGCCGTCGAAACACCGGCGCTGGACGTGCAGCAATCCCAGGTCTTCCGCGCCTGGTTCGTGCGCATCGCCCAGGAACAACTGAGCCGGGGCCCGAGCCCGCGCTGGTATCAGCAGGACTGTGCCGGGCTGGTGCGTTTTGCCGCCAACGAAGCGCTGAAGGTCCACAACGAAAAATGGCTGCGCAGCAACGGCCTGTCCAATCGCTACCTGCCGCCGGAACTTGAGCTGAGCGACGCCCAGCGGCGCCTGGCCCAGCAGTGGCAGCAGGGCGGCGGCAAGGTCGGGCCTTACGTCAATGCCATCAAGCTGATCCAGTTCAACAGTCGCCTGGTGGGCCGTGACGTCTCCCAGGCCCGTCCCGGCGACCTGATCTTCTTCGACCAGGGCGACGACCAGCACCTGATGATCTGGATGGGCCGCTACATCGCCTATCACACCGGCACCACTACCCCCACTGACAACGGCATGCGTTCCGCAAGCCTGCAACAACTCATGAACTGGAAGGACACCCGATGGATACCCGACGCAGCCAACCCCAACTTCATCGGCGTCTATCGACTCAACTTTCTCTCCCAATGACCGGTGCCCGCATGCTGCGCTTGTGTTCGAAACTGCCCCTGCTCTTTGCCCTGTTGCTGGCGCCTGTCGTCAATGCCGAAGACACCGTGGCGCCCAGCGGCTACACGCCGGTGGCCGGCGAAAGCTTCTTCCTGCTGGCCGACAGCAGTTTTGCCAGCGATGAGCAGGCCATGGTCCGTCTCGAAGCGCCGGGACGCGACTATCGCCGGTTCCGCATGGAGCCTTACGGCGGCGCTGACATCCGGGTCTATCGCATCGAAAAACCCCTGGACTTCCTCAAGCGCCAGAAGAACCTGCACCGCGTGGTCAGCGATGGCCAATTCAAGGGCGAAGGCCTGTCGAACACCCTCGCGTACCTGTGGGACAACTGGTACCGCAAGTCCCGTCGGGTGATGCAGCGGGCGTTCTCCTACGAGTCCCGCCAACAGGTCACCGAACAAGTGCCGGAACTGAAGATGGGCGACGCGATGGTTGCGCCGACACCTTACGAGGCACCGGCACAGTTCGCCTTGATCCCCGGCTTGCCGGTGGTCAGCCAGTTCCGTTATCCACTGTGGCAGGCCAAGCCGATCCAGCCGCCGGCGGGCGTCAACCTGGCCGGTTCGTCCAGTGAGTTCGTCAGCGTTGCGCCGGGCAATGTCTACATCCCGCTGGGTCAGCTGAAACCTGGTCTCTACCTGGTGGAAGCGTTGATTGGCAAGTACCGCGCCACCACCATGGTCTTCGTCTCCAACACCGTGGCGGTCAGCAAGATTGCCGGCGATGAACTGTTGGTTTGGGCCGCACGCAAGCATGAGGGACGCTCGGTGCCCAAGGTCAACGTGCTGTGGACCGATGGCCTGGGTGTAATGAGCAGCGGCGCCACCGATGAAGATGGCTTGCTGCGTCTCAAACACGTCAGCCCTGAGCGCTCGTTCGTCATTGGCGAAGACGAGGAGGGCGGCGTATTCGTCTCCGAGAACTTCTACTACGACAGCGAAATCTACGACACCAAGCTCTACGCCTTCACTGATCGGCCGCTGTATCGCCCGGGCGACTGGGTGTCGCTGAAAATCGTCGGTCGTGAATTCAAGAATGCCCGCGATTCCGTGCAGCCGGCAGCGGCCGAGGTGAATGTCAGCGTGCTCGATGCCACTGGCACCGCCTTGCAGACCCTGGCCCTGAAGCTGGATTCCAAAGCCGGTACCCAAGGCCGCTTCCAGTTGCCTGAAAACGCCGTGGCCGGTGGTTATGAGCTGCGCTTCAGCTACAAAGACCAGCTCTACAGCAGCGCTTTCCGTGTGGCCGAGTACATCAAGCCGCACTTCGAAATCGCCCTGAACCTCGACAAGCAGGATTACCGCACCGGTGAGCCCGTCAAGGGCAAGCTGGTGCTGCTCTACCCGGACGGCAAGCCGGTGGTCGATGCCACCGTGAGCCTGAGCCTGCGGGCCCAGCAACTGTCGATGGTAGATAATGAGCTGCAATACCTGGGGCAATTCCCGGTGGAGCTGACCAGCAGTGAAGTGACCACCGACGACAAGGGCACCGCGGTCCTCGACCTGCCGGCCGCCGACAAGCCGAGTCGCTACACACTCACCGTGTTTGCCAGCGATGGCGCGGCGTATCGGGTCAAGACCACCAAGGAAATCCTCATCGACCGTGGCGCCGCGAACTTCCGCCTGAGCGCTCGCCAGCGTTTCAGCGCAGCGGGCGAGAAGGTTGCGTTCAGCTACGTCAACGAAGGCGGCAACGAGCAGAGCAAGGCCGTGACGCCGGGCAGCTACGCCTGGGTGCGCCTGGAGGACCAGAGCACCGGCGAGGGCAAGCTGACCGCCAAGGACAAGGGCTTCAGTGTGGCCTTCGAGCGTCCCGGTACCTACAACCTCACCCTCAAGGACGACCACGGCCGCGTCATCGGCGCCACGGGGCACTCGGTGACCGGCGAAGGCATCAAGGCCGTGCCGGGCACCGTCGAGATCGTTCTCGACAAGTCTGAATACAAGGCTGGCGATGAAGCCCTGGCGCTGATCACCTTCCCTGAACCGGTCACTGATGCGCTGCTGTCCCTGGAGCGCGACAAGGTCGAGGCCACGGCGTTGCTGTCCAAGGGCGGTGACTGGCTGAAAATGGAAAGCCTCAGCCCGACCCAATACCGTGCCCGCATTCCGGTGAAGGATGCCTTTGCGCCGAACATGACTTTCTCGGTGCTCTACACCAAGGGTGGTCAGTACAGCTTCCAGAACGCCGGCATCAAGGTGGTTGCGCCGCAGATCGACGTGGCCATCACCACCGACAAAGCCACCTACCGGCCCGGCGACACCGTGACCGTGGACCTGGGCACCCAGTTCGCGGGCAAGGCGATTCCGGCGCACCTGACCGTCAGCGTCGTCGACGAAATGGTTTACGCCCTGCAACCGGAAGTGGCGCCGACCATCGACCAGTTCTTCTACCACCCGCGGCGCAACAACGTGCGCACCAGCGCCAGCCTGTCGTTCATCAGCTACGACGTGGCGCTGCCAGGCAGCCCCGGTGCACCGGGCAAGGCCAACCGCAGCGAGCGTGGTGTCAAAGTGCTGGAACGACCTCGCCGCGAAGACGTGGACACTGCCGCCTGGCAGCCGGAACTGGTCACCGATGCCAACGGCAAGGCCCGCTTTACCTTCAAGATGCCGGACTCCCTGACCCGCTGGCGCATCACCGCCCGTGCCCTCTCCGATGACGGTCAGGTCGGCCAGAAAAAGCAATTCATCGCTTCGGAAAAACCGTTGTACCTGAAGTGGAGCGGTCCGACCCGGTTCCGCACCGGCGACAAGCCGCAACTGGGGATGTTCGCGTTCAGCCAGTCGGACAAGCCTGTGAAGGCCGAGCTGCTGATCCGTTACGCCGGCGCCGAGCAACGGGTAGTGGCGGACCTGAAAAAAGGCATCAACTACCTGGCGCTGCCGGCCCTCGAATTGAGCAACGGCGATTTGAGCGTGCAGTTGCAGCTCAACGGTGAAACCCAGGACACCCTGGCCGTTCACCTGAACGCCAGCGGCAACGGCTGGCAAGTCACCCAGAACCAGCGTCTCGACGTGGCGACCGGCGATACCCCGCTGACCCTGCCTGCGGACGCCAGTGAGATCCGCCTGCGCCTGGACGATAGTCCACAAGCGCTGTTCCGTTCAGCCCTGGATGACCTGTTGAGCTACCCGTACGGTGGCGTCGAGCAGACCGCCAGCCAACTGCTGCCGTTGAGCATCGCTTACCCGACCCTGGCCGCAGATTCGCATACCCGCGACCGCCTGCGCCTGATCATGCAGAACAGTCGCTTGCGTCTGGTGCAGATGGCCGGCCCGTCGGCGAGCTTCACCTGGTGGGGCCAGGACGGCGAGCCGGATGCCTTCCTCACCGCTTACGCCTATTACGCCGACTGGCACGCCAGCAAGGTGCTGGACCTGAATCTGCCACCGGAACACTGGCAGCGGGTGCTGGAGGTCTATGCCAAGCAGGCCGGCGATACGCCGCTGTTGCAGCGTGCGCTGATCCTGTCGTTCGCCCGGCAGATGCAGTTGCCGGTGAACACCTTGGTCAGCGGCCTGATGGACGATCTGGCGAAGGCCGGTGAAGACAGTGCCGAGAGCGTGATGGATGACGGCGAGGAGAGCCTGGTCATGAATGCACCGGATTCAGCCCTCGGGTTGGCCAGTGCCCGTGTACTGGCCGCCTCCCTCGCCAAGCAGGTGAAGGTGTCGTTGCCGGATGCCTTCAGCCGTCAACTGCCCGCTGCCCAGCAGAAACTGGAGGTCAGCGCCCAGCCGTTCGCCGAGGCGCTGGTGCTGTCGTTGCAAGCCTTCGACCAGGCCCGCTCCGCAGCCCTGCTGGAACGCCTGCTGCCGCAACAGTCCACCCTGGAACGGGCGTTGGCCCTGACCTGGCTGCAACGCAGCATCGAACAGGCATCGCCGGCGGTGGCACTGACGCCGGGCGAAGGCTGGAAGGCCCGTCAGGGCGCCACCGGCGAAACCTTCTGGCAATGGCAAGGCGCGCAGGTGCCGACAACGCTCACCCTCAGCGGTGCCCAGGAGCGGCCGTTACAGGCGGCCCTGAGCTTCCAGAGCCAGCAACCGCCCGTGGCCCCGATGGCGGTGTCGATCACCCGTCGCCTGTCGCGGCTGGTGCCGGGTGGCGATGCCTACACCTTTACCCTCGAAGCCGTGGGCAACAAGCCGTTGTCCAGCGATGGCCTCTATCTGGATGAAGTGATCATCAACAGCAAGGCCAGTACCCCGCTGCGCTACGGCATGCTTGAGGTGCCATTGCCGCCGGGCGCCGATGTGGAGCGCACCACCTGGGGCATCCAGTTGCTGGGCAAGGACGGTGGCGAGTTGACCGCCCTGGAGAAGGCGCGCTTCGAGCCGGGCCAGATGGCTTATGCAGTACCGGTGGATGCCCTCAGTGGCGAGCTGCGCCTGCGACATCTGGTTCGCTTCTCCCAGAAAGGCCAGTTCAACCTGCCGCCGGTGCGCTTCACTCAGGTCTATGCACCTCAGCATCAGGCTTGGGAAAAGAAACCGGCGCTCGGTCAGGTTACGGTCAACTGACATGCGCAAGCGGCTGCTCGGGTGGCTGTTGTGCCTGATTCCTGCGCTGGCGACAGCGCAGGAGGAACCGCTGCGCCTGGCCTTCGATGGCCAGTTGCTGCGGGTGAGCCCGGTCCAGGTACTGGATCGCCAGCCATTGCCCGATACGTTGCAAACACCGCTGGGCAGCCTGTGGAAGCTGTTCGTCTACGTCTGGCTGGTGGACACCGATGCCCGCGAGCCGGTCTATGAATGCCGCGGCGAGTCGAAGGAAGAAGTCTATTGCTGCAGTGCCGGAAAGAGCATCGGGCGCGATCAGGCGCTGGTGAAATCCTGCGGCCTGTATTTCGAACCGCAGCGGCTGGGGCTGACCGCCACGAGCTGGCGTGACTATTGGCAGGCACGGCAGGCACCCACTTGGTTGCTGGACTTGCCCTCGCTGCAACCGCAAAAGCAGGTCTCCGTCGCAGAACTGCTCAAGGCATTGGGCTCGCTGCCCGCCCAGGATCAGGCCCGTCGGGTGCTGCTGGACGTGGCGCTCAATGCCGCCGATGGTCGTCTCGTCGGGCAGTTGGGCGGTCGATTGCGGGTCAAGACCTGGAGCTGGCTGGGTGAACAGGGGCCTTCGTCGCGCCAGGGCGGTTTCGCCGGTTGGCTGGCCGATGGCACTCCCGTGTGGGCCGGCGGCCGCGGAACCAGCCAGCAAGTCCTGAAGGTCTTCGGCGATGGGTTGGCCACCGCGCTGCCGGTGCAATGGCCGGCGGAGACGGGACGTTGCGTGGAAGTCGGCCTGTTCGCCCGTTACCCGTTGCAGCGAGTCATGGCGGGGGCTCGGCCGGCCTCACCGGGTCAACTGCGCGGCGACTACCGCGTCGAGTTCACCAACGGCAATCAGCTGGATATCCACAGCGACGGCGAACTGTTCCTGATGCCCGACAAGTTGGTGGCGCGTCTGGACCGGGAAGAATACGTCGCCCGTGTCCTGCAACGCGAAGCCAAGGCCGAGCCCGCCGAAGCAGCCAAGGCCCTGGCCGTGGCGATCCGCACCTATCTGCTGCAAAACGCCCAGCGCAACGGCGATTGCCTGAGCATCGACGATAGCAGCCACCGCCAGCGCGTCGCCCCGCGCCCGGCAGCGGCCGAAGCCCGGGCTATTGCCGCATGGACCAGTGATCTGGTCCTGGCCGGCACCGATGTTACCTACCACTCCGACCAACCCGGCCCGGACAAACTGTCCTGGCTGCAAGCGGTGGAACAAGCCAACGCCGGACAGCGCTACGACGCCATCCTGCTGCACGCCTATCCGCGTGCCAGCCTTAGCCGGTGGGACAATCCGGTGGCGTCCTGCGAAGCCTTGCCGGCCGCCCAGGACTGGCTGCTCAAACAGCGCCGAGGCTGGCGCGCCCGCCTAGAAAGTGAGGTGGGCTACAACGAAATCAGTGCTTTCGCGGTGTGCCGCGTCGCCTTCGGCCGGCCCTATGTCGACCGCGAGCGCCAGCGCATCTATGTCCGGGGCGTGCTGTCGCTCCAGGACCGCCTCGACCTGACTCATGAATATTTGCACCTGGCCTTCGAAGCTCATCCCAACGGCCAGGACGAAGACTATATCGAAGGGCTCGCCCGTCACCTCTTGCTGGAATAGACCATGACACTCCGTTCTCCACAGGTCTTGCTGTTGCTCTGCGCCATGACCGCGTTGCCCCTGGCCGTCGCTGCCGACGGCATCAAACTCGACACCCCGATCGGCGGCTGGCGCAGCGGGGCGCCGGGCGGCGAGGACGAAAGCTTCATCCAGACCGTCAACTACCCGGCTTCGTCGGTCAACACACCCCAGGGACAGGCCAGTACCGCCCGTATCACTGGCCAGATCAAAGCCATGCCCAAGGACACGAGGGAGCCGGGCAAACTCATCGTCAACGGCGTGAGCCTGCCTTTGAAGCTGGACGAGCAGGGCGGCTTTGACCGGCCGTTTTCGTTCCCCAACGGCACCAACAGCGTCGAAGTCCGCAGCCCCGACGGCCAGCACCGGCACCGTACCCAGTTCCTCAACACCAGCGGCGGCGCTACCCCGGCCAAGCTACGGGTTCTGCTGACCTGGGACAGCGACGGCACCGACCTGGACCTGCACCTCGTCACCCCCGACGGCGCCCATATCTGGTACGGCGACCGCGTCGCCCCCAATGGCGCCGTGCTCGACGTCGACGTGACCACCGGCTACGGCCCGGAAATCTTCGCCATGCCCAGCCCGATCAAGGGGCAGTACCAGGTCTACGTCAACTATTACGGCGGCGGATACCGCAGCGAAGAAAGCGAGGACGGCGAAGAACAGGTCGAACAACCGAAACAAGCCCTGACGACGGCGCAGATCACCGTGATCACGGAAGAGGGCACGCCGAGCGAAAAAATGGAGACGTTCGTGGTCCCGATGCGGGCGCCGGGGGAGTTGACCCTGGTGAAGCGTTTCAGTTATCCGTGAAGAGAATTGTCCAACCGTTGTTGGACAATCGGGGGTGGTAGACAGGTAGGAGACTGTCACCGCCTGTCGCCTTTCCTGAATTCCCCACCCCCCTTCCAGTCGATTCCAGAGAGCCCATAAAAAACCGAACCAAACGCCCCACCCCGTAAAAGGAGGCCATCCATGCGCATCCATCACCTGAACTGCGGCTGTATGTGCCCGGTGGGCGGGGCGTTGTTCGATGGTTACAGTCGTGGGCTGACGGCGTGCCTGGTGTGTCACTGCCTGTTGGTCGAAACAGACACCAACGGCCTGATCCTGGTGGACACCGGCTTCGGCCAGCGGGATATCCAGACCCCCGAGCGGCTGAGCCGTTTCTTTCGCACGTTCAACAACATCCGGTTCGAGCATCGGCTCACGGCGCTGGAGCAGGTCCGACGCCTGGGTTTCGACGCCCATGACGTGCGGCACATTCTCTTGACTCACCTGGATTTCGACCACGCCGGCGGGCTTCAGGATTTTCCCCAGGCGCGGGTGCATGTGATGCGCGACGAGATGGCGGTGGCCCGCTCCGCGAACACCTGGATCAGTCGGCGTCGGTTCCAGGCCCGGCAGTGGCAGGGCGTGGACAGTTGGGAGTTCTACACCACCGAAGGCGACACCTGGTTTGGCTTCGACTCGGTGCGGGCACTGATCGGGGCGGAAGAAGAGGATATTTTCCTGGTGCCGTTGCAGGGCCATACGGCCGGTCACGCCGGGATCGCCCTGCGCACTCCCGGCGGCTGGATGCTTCACGCCGGCGATGCGTATTTCTTCCACGATGAAGTCCATCAACCCGAACGCCATTGTCCACCGGGCATGCGGTTTTATCAGTACATGATGGACACCGACCGTCCGGCACGCCTGCATAACCAGCGTCGTTTGCGGGAGCTGGCATTGTCCCGGGGGCATCAGCCCGTCGAGATCTTTTGCAGTCACGACGTCCGGGAGTGGGAGCGAGCCGTGGCCCGAGCGCGCAAGCTCCGGGTCGACTCCAGTGCCATGCCGTCGGCCACGGGCAAACAGTCAACCTGACACTGGCCTGATGTTGCCAATAGCTGCTTTCCCTTCGCCCACTTTCAGTGGGTTTTTTTTCAGGTCCACCAATACCGGACCAGATGAAAGAAGATCGGCGCTGCGAAGCACACCGAGTCCAGCCGGTCGAGCATACCCCCATGGCCCTCGATCATGTGTCCCCAATCCTTGACGCCCCGGTCGCGCTTGATCGCCGACATGACGATGCCGCCGGCAAACCCCAGCAGGTTGATCAACAAGGCAATGAGGAACGACTGCCACGGGTTGAACGGAGTGATCCACCACAGCGCGCCGCCGATCAACGAGGCCAGGAAAATGCCTCCGACGAAGCCCTCGACGGTTTTCGACGGCGACAGGTTCGGCGCGATCTTGTGTTTGCCGAACAGTTTGCCGCACACGTACTGCAACACATCCGACAGTTGCACGACGATCACCAGGTAGGCGATCAGCAGCAGGTTGCGCCCTTCGAAACCGGGGATGTCCAGGGTCAGCAACGCTGGCACGAAGGAGATGCAGAACACCGCGATCATCAAGCCCCACTGGACCTTGGAAGCTCGCTCCAGGAAGTGTGTGCTGTCGCCGCCCAGGGACGCCAGAATCGGCAGCAGCAGGAACACGTACACCGGGATAAAGATCGAAAACAGTCCATACCAATCGGAGTAGATCAGCAAGTATTGCAGCGGCAGCGCCAGGTAGAACGCCGCCACTAAAGCGGGATAGTCGCTGCGCCGGGTCGGCGTCAGGGTCATGAACTCCCGCAGCGCATAGAACGACACGGCGTAGAACAGCAGGATCACCGCCGCATTGCCGAGCCAGAACGCGATGCCGATCACCAGCACCATGACCCACCAGGCGTTGATCCGTGCGTTGAGGTTGTCGATGACCGAATTGGGCGTGCCTTTGGTCTTCAGCTTGAGGATGAAACCGATCAGCGAAGCCAACACCAGAATGGCGCCGATGCCACTGAACAACATCACGGTATATCGATCCATGTCAGACGTGCTCCGGGGCCAGTGCCAGCAGCGCGGCGCGGCTGCGTTCAAGAAATTGCTCTTTGCTTTCACCGTCTTCGATGCACAGCGGCGCACCGAAACTGGTAGTGCACAACAGCGGCAACGGCAGTACACGGCCCTTGGGCATGACCCGGTTGAGGTTGGCGATCCACACCGGGATCACCTCGACCTCGGGATGGCTTTTCATCAAGTGATAGATCCCGCTCTTGAACGGCAACAGGCCCTCGTCGGGGTTGCGTGTGCCCTCGGGGAAAATGATCAGCGAATCGCCGTTTTCCAGGGCTTCGAGCATCGGTTGCAGCGGGTTGTACCCCGGATCCTTGCGCTCGCGGTCCACCAGCACGCCGTTGAACACCCGGTTGATGATGTAGCGGCGCAGCGGACTCTTCTGCCAATAGTCAGCCCCGGCCACCGGCCGGGTGAGCTTGCGCAGGGACGGCGGCAGAGACGCCCAGAGCAGCACGAAATCGCCATGGCTGCTGTGGTTGGCGAAGTAGATCCGCTGCACCGGACGCGGCGCGCAACCGAGCCACAGGCTGCGGGCGCCCGTGACCATGCGGGCAGCGGAAGTGATGAGGTTGGCGACAACGGGTTCGAACATGAGGATTCCTTATCCTGGAAATGCCAGCCAGGGGCTGGTGAGGATGAAGCCCAGCGTCAAGATAACTTGTGCGGCCAGCACCAGCGATTGGCGGCGCAGCAGCCGTAACGCACCGTTCTGGCGTTCGCTCCAAGGCCGACCGCCACGCCCGGCCGGTTGCAAGCCGAGGGCGACGAGGGCCTGGTCCAATGCCTGGGTACGCTCGGCTAATGGCTGAGTGCCGTCGGCCACGCGCTGGAACAGATCGGCATCGAAGGCCACGCGCAACGCCCAGTATTTTTGCAACACGCCCAAGGTGAACAGTACGGCGCTGAACAGCAGCAACCACGGATCCATGCGGCCCAGCAGCCACTGGCCCAATCCCAGCAGCGCCGCCAGCAAGGTCAGTCCGGTAGAGAACTGATCCAGCGACTGACCCCGGCGCAGCAGGCTCGCCACGCTGTGCAGCTCCATATCACTGCTCATGGACTAACGGCTCCAGCGCCTGACGGTGCGCCTGATGCAGCACGACTCGGGGGCGAGCGCGTTGGATCTTTGCAATGGCCTCATCGACACTCGCCGCCCGGCCACTGTGCAGCAGCCACGCGGCCAGCGCCGTGGCACTGCGCGAATAGCCCAACGCGCAGCAGACCAGCACCGGCCCATGCTGGCGCAGGCTTTCAATCGCTTGCGCAGCTTCCAGGCATTGCTCGGCGGTCGGCGCGGTGAGGTCGAGTACCGGCAGCGAGCGATAGGCAATCCCGGTGCTGTCCATGGATAACTCGGCACACAGATCGAGCACGCCGGCAAAGGTGGCATCCTTCAATTCCGACGAGGTAGGAATCCGCCCCAGCCAGACGTTATCCACCACGTGATCCGGCCGCGGATGCTTGCGCGTCCACCACCGAGAATTCACCCACGCCGCCGCCAGATACGGCGCCAGCATCCAACGCACGGCTGGGCTCAATCGGCCATCGGCACGTTTCTGGAAGCCGCTGGCATCGAACAACAGGTAGTTCAGCGCCACCCACAGCACCGCCACCGCCGGCCAGATCAACCACAGCCACGTGCCGCCGAAGGCAAATGCCGGGATGAACAGCGCCGCCGCGCCCAAGGCGTAGCGCAGGGCCAGTTGCAGGCGTTTCGTATCAACTGTCAGGCGAGCACTGTGCAGTGGGCTGGGACGGTCCAGCGGCCACAGCCAGACACACAACCAGCCGGCCAGCGCGCCGGTGGGCACGTCAATGAAGTGATGCTGATAGGTCGTCAGCACCGACACGCCAATCAATGCGAACCAGCCGTGCATCACCCAGCGCCAGACACCTTGCAGGTGCCGCTGGTAGCAGACCCAGAGGATCACCAGCAAGGCGATGTGCAGTGACGGCGCCTGGTTGAACGGCTTGTCGAACCCCGCCAGCACGTCGAACAGCCAACCAAACACGCCGTCCATTTCCGGGCGGGGGAAGGTAAAGCGCAACGGCCAGAGCAGAAAGCAACTGACGGCAATCGCCTGGGCCGTGAGCAAACGCAGGGCGTGGCGCTTGAGTTCGTCGCGGCTGGTGGGCAATAGCAGGGACAGGCCGTACAGCAGATCGATCGACCAGTAGGGGACGATGGTCCAGGCCATGAACGGCATATGGCTTTCCCAGCCGAACACCAGCGTGCCGACATCGTCACGTTGGGCGGTGACCCAGGTGGCGAAGCCGTAGGTACTGAAGAACAGCGGCGCCAGCAACAGCAGCCACAGCACCGCCGGTTTCAGCAGGGCGGGCTCGCGGGTCGGTGCGATGACGGCACTCATCACTGCACGCGCTGAGCCAGCGAAACGCTGAAGATGCCCCACTCATCGACCCGCAAGGTGATCTTGCGGAAACCGGCCGCCTCGACCAACTGATCCATCTCCGCCTGGCTACGCCGACGCATCACCCAAGCCTGACCGGCGCGGTGGCTGGTCAGGGCGCGGGCGATCAGCTCCAGCTGCGGGTGCCACGGCTGGCCGGTATAGACCAGGAAACCGCCGGGCTCCACCGCTTCCGCCAGCCCAGCGAGCGAGCCGCCGACCATCTGGTTATCGGCAAACAGCTCGTACAGACCGGACACCACCGCGAGGGTCGGCTTCGGCTCCAGGGCCGCCAGATCCTGGCGGTCGAAGGCATCACCTTTGACGAAACGCGCGATGTCGCCCAAACCTTTTTCAAGGATCAGCGCGCTACCGTCCCGCACGTTGATGTCGCTGTAATCCCGCAACAGGATCGATTCCGGCAACGGGCTGACGCCTTGCAACGCTTCGAGAATGTAGCGGCCATGACCGGCGGCGATGTCGACGATGCGCACCTCGCGGTTCTCTTCGCGCAACTTGCCCATCGCCAGGCGCAGCAGTTCTTCCACATGCAATTTGCGCTGGCGAATGCCGCGCCAGCCGATGGAGTTCAGGTAGTTCTTGTCGATCATCCGGCCCAGCGCCGAAGTGCCGGTGGGGCGGTTGCGGTAGACGTAATCCAGGGTGCTGCCGGAGTCGAACCCGGTGTCGAAGCCCAGCTTGACCCCGGCCGACAAGCCGCTGCCGAAACGCATGCTGGCGCGGGTCATGCGCCAGTACAGGTCGCGCAACGAGTTATGCGGTAGCGGGGTTGCCAGGGACTCGGCTTCGGCGCAGGTCGCACCGATACGATCGGCGTCCAGCAGGGAAGGGCGCTCCAGTGGACGCTCGAAGTTCTGCAGGATGAAGCGGCGGGCACTGGCAATCGCCGGGCCACGGTTCTTCTCGCCCAGGGTGTCGTGGAAGAACCCCGGCAGGATGTGTTTTTCTTTGCGCAGACTACCCAGCCGCTCGAAGAACTGCTCCTGGGGTTTGCGGTGCACCACGAAGTCCGAGCCGGAGATCAACAACTGCGTCGGCACCTGGATCGCCTGGGCGTCGGCCACCACGCGGTCGGCGGCTTCGTACAGGCCCAGCAGCACGTTCACCGAAATCGCCTTGGTGATCAGCGGGTCGCTGTCGTAGGACGCCACCCGCTCAGGATCGTGGCTGAGGAATTTCGCCTTGACGTAACTGTTGACGAAAAAGTTGCCGCGAAACTTGCGCATCAACGCCAGTCCCGGACGGGCAAACGGCACGTAGAGCTTGACCTTGAACGCCGGCGACGCCAACACCAGGGCGCGAATGCGCGGTGCGTAGTCGTGGGCCCAAGTCGAGGCGATCACCGCGCCGACGCTTTGCGCCACCACGGCGATGTTCTGTTCGTCGATCTGATGCGCCGCGCCAATGTGATCGCAGAAGGTCTGCACGTCCCGCGCACTGGTGGCGAAACTCGGGCTGTCGCCCCGCTCGCCGGGGGATTGGCCGTGGCCGCGGGCGTCCCAGGCAAAGAACTCGAAGCCGGGCAGGTCCAGCTCATCCACCAGGTGCGCGATGCGCCCGGAGTGTTCGTGACCCCGGTGAAACAACAGCACCGCCTGGCGCGGTTCGCCTGGATTTTCGGCCACGGCCGGCCAATGCCGGTAGAACAATTCCACGCCATCATGGGTGGTGAACGTCCGGTTTTGAGCTTCGCGCATTGCAAGTTCCTTTATGCTGAGGGAGCGTTTTCCGTCACCTGGCCCAGGCCCTGACGGACCCGGTTGACCAAGGTATAAACCAGCAGGGCGGCCACGACCGCCATCACACCATCGACCCACAGCGCCCCGAGCCAACCCAGGGCAATACCGGTCGCCAACACGCCAAACACAAAGGCCCGGTCACTCTTGCCCATCGGCCCGTCATAACGCCGCGAAGCCCCGACCATCGCCCCCAGCACACCGGCGTACTCGCTGAACAACGCCAACAGCGTGACCAACAACACCAGCAACAGACTGGCATCGGGAATCAGGGCAAAAGGCAGGATCAAGGCCGCGTCGGCGATGATATCGCACAGCTCATTCAGGTACGCGCCCAAGTGCGATTGCTGGCCGAACTCCCGGGCGAGCATGCCGTCCACGGCGTTCAAGGCCATGCGCAGGAACATCCAGATCGGCACCAGCACGAAGACCCACGGGTGCTGGGCAAACCCGGCCACGACAGCGCCCACCAGCGCCGAAACCACACCCGCCAGCAAGGTGATCTGGTTGGCGGTGGTGCCATTGTCATAAAGCCGCTGGACCGTTGGCCGCAACAGGTTCTGGAAGGCGGGTTTGAGCTGGTAGATAGAAGGCATCGGAATTGAATCTCGGGCCGGTTTTTCGGATGAGCGGTGTGCAGATGCGAGATTACGACAGGTTAGGGAATTGCTGGAGGGAATTTCTCGAGAATGAGTGCGGGTAGGCATCTGGCCGCGGTTTTACCCGGTTTACACGGACCCTGTGGGAGCTAGCCTGCTCGCGATGGCGGAGTGTCAGTCACCATCTGTGCCGCTGAGCTACCGCTATCGCGAGCAGGCTCGCTCCCGCAAGAGCTTTGCAGTCCGATTCGTTCTATTGCAACGCGCGTCCGCGGGCCGTGAGCCGGTATTTCTGCAAGCGGCTGCGCGGCTTGTCGGGGATAGTCATTTCTATCATGCCGTTTTCCAACGCCGGGCGAAGATAGGCATCGCGAAAATGCTTTTCGTCCTTGAGGCCGAGGGATGATTGGATTTCTCTGCGTGTGAGCTCGCCTTGAATGGCTGCCAGGAGTCTTGCGACTTTGGGGGGGACTTCGGGGTGACAGGTGCCCACTCTGACGCAGGCCGCCAAGCCAGGGCGCTGAATTGATTACCCGTTACATCATCGATCAGCTCAATGCGTGGCCACTCTCGAAACGCCCGGGGTATTCCGCTACCGAGGCCTCGGTAAGGCAGCATTTGCGTTAGGGGCATTCGAGGCTGTTTAAAACCCTTGCCGAGGTTCGGCAGCGTCGGGTTTCAACGAATCCATTGACCTGATTAAATTTACCGAATCGCCCTACACCCAACGCCTCTTTATCTGGCTTATTTCCCCTGCCATCCCCGGCAGAGTCTCGCGTTCGTCCCCGCATCGCGAGATCCCTTCATGTTTGTCCGCGACAAATACCTGGCCCTGAATAACGTCATCGGCTCGCTGATGGTTGCCGCCATGGACCCCGAGCGGCCGGATGTCGAAGCGGTGCTGTCCGATTTTCGGGCCTGCCTGAACGACTACGACAGTTGGGCTGAAAGCTTCTGGACCGGATGGGCGCTGGATTTCGAACAGGTCTTCAGGGTGGGCAACGAGGTCGCGCTCGCGGCGCCGAAGAACCTGGACGAGCCCGTCAGCGCCACGGTGATGGCGTGTCCGGCGGGTGGTCCGCTGACCTTGGTGCACATGTTCCAGGCGGCGCGTTTCGTGCCGATCGGTGATACGCCGGTCATGCTCGAGCCAGTCATCGAAGGCGAGCCGGGGCAGGAAACCTTCGGCGAACCGGTCCATCACGTGATCGGCCCCAACGGCATCCTGGAAATTCCCGAGTGCTGGCGGGGCCGTCGATATCGCATCACTTTTTTTCCTCATGTGACGGCTGCTCACGTCAAGGCGCTGTACGCGTCCTATCAGGACGTGATCGACGAATTGGAAGGCTGGCTGAAAGCGGAGTGGGAAAACGAATTCCAACCGCTGTGGGCGGAATTTTCCGACGCCGGGTTTCGCCAACGCTACGACTTGTTGCAACAAGCCGATTGGCGCGGCCTCGAAAATGCCCTGAATGCGTTGTGGGACGACGTCAAACAGGTTTTCGGGTTGCTGGCGGACCTCCAGGCTAATAGCGAAAAGCTGCTGGAATACCTGACCCAAACCGAGCTTGAGCAACTGCTGAAAGCCTCATCCGAGGCCGTAGCCAAAGGCCTGATGATATTGAGCGACGAGCCGTTGCTCTTCATTCACATGGCAGCCTTCACCAGTTGGCTGCGGATGTTGCCGCCCCAGTACCTGGCCGAAGTCGTGGGAGAAATACGCGCTTCGGTGCTGATCAATTTCCTGCTGATTCGTTTGACCGGCGCCCTCGGCCTGGGCGTGCGCATGAGTGGCAAAGTGCTGAATCAGATCCGGTCCGGGCGTGCGCGGGATTGGTTACAGGCGTCGAGCCAAAGGTTAGGCCAGCTCGCCAGCGCCCGGCTCGAACAACATGCCGATGTGTTGAAGCCAGTGGTGGTCAGTGCCCAGCGGGCGCCCTTGAGGCCTACGCCTGTCAGACCTTTGGAAATCACCCCTGAGCATTCGCCACCGCTGTCGGTCAGTAATCCCGCCGCAGTGGCGCGGGAAAAGTCCCAAGCCTCCACGCGGCTCAGCAAGCACGAACCCCACGACGATGCCCCGTCCCAATCGAAAAACCCCAACGGCGACAGTGCCGACAGCGCGGCCCTGACCCGCACCGATGGCTGCCCGGTGTCCATGGTCACCGGCGAGGAACTGCTGACCCTGGAGGACGGCACCCTCGATGGCCGCTTGCCGTTTGTCTTCACCCGCCTGTACCGCACCAGCGCGGTGGAGCTGGATGTGGGCCTGGGGCGCGGCTGGAGCCATGCCCTGGCACACCGGTTGGAACTTGAGGACGGGCAGGTCCTCTGGATCGACCAGGAAAACCGTCGCACAACCTTTCCGCTGCCCAGCGTCCAACGCCCGGCCATCCACAACAGCCTGGCCCGCGCCGCCATCTACCTGGGCCGCGAGCCGGACGAACTGATCATCGCTCAGCCCGGCGAGAACGCACCTTTCCTGCACTTTCGCGACGGCCGCCTGACCGCCCTCAGCGACCGCTACGACAACCGCCTCAGCGTTCAGCGCAACATCTACGGCGACATCAGCCGGCTGGACAACGGTGCCGGCCGCTGCCTGCGCCTGCGTTATGAACACCGCCACCTGGTTGCCATCGATTACCAGAGCTTCCGCCCGGCGCTGACGGTGGACGAAGCCTGGCGC
>NZ_RQJK02000038.1:0-31174 GCF_022342325.2 Pseudomonas sp. AF32
CGGCGCTTGGGTGAAAGGAGGAGGGGCGAAATCTCCCACAGTCTGTACTGCGGCTAACAGTCAGAATCGAGCCTTGTCCCTCCTCCTCCCTTCAAGTCCTACCATACAAGCAAAGCTTGCTTGCGATGCAGGCGATCGGGTTTCTGAAAGCGGAACTGTCCCTAGTGGTCCTATGTTTATTCTGCTGTAGGACATTGCCGGACCGGGCTACATCGCCTTGCGCCATTGCCTACAACTACGCCAGAATCCGCCGGCTTGTGCGCCTTGGGGGTGGGTTCTATCGTTTGCGGGTCGCTGACTGATCAGCGATCGGGTTTAGCGACCCGGATCACTCTAGGCACAATAAGCACTCCATGCTTCGTGGCAGTTCTGACTGCAATTACGTTATGGCGGCTGTATGTGGGAGACCTTCGGGTCTGCCGGGTGCCTACGACCGGTTCGCTAACCCGCATGCAGCTGCCACCCAGTTCTGTTTAGCGACAGGTTTGGGTGGTGCCATCCCCGTAGGAGATTCACCATGTTCAAACCAACCCCCAATCCGCCGGACACGGATCCAACCCCAACAGCCTTCGACAAAGCCGCCAAACGCGCCCTCGATTTTTATCTAGAGTCAAAGCCCGACACCGATCCGCCCCCCAATCAACTCTTCACTGTCGTGAACGGCATCGACACCGAACACCTGCTCGCCAACCTCAGCGAAACACTGGCCTCGGCCGATGCCATGATCAGTGACCTGGCCTTTGAACTGGACGGTTCACGGCGGCACGTGGCGTTGGGCATCCAGCAGTTGATCGAGCTGAGCGGATTACTGGCGAACCGGGCGCTGGACACCGTCAACCTGCGCTAGGCTCTGTTTGAAAAGTCTTGAGACGAAGGTCAGGCAAGGCGAAAACCGGCGAGGAAGCGCAGTTTACTGGAGTAAATGAGCATTCCGAGCCGGTTTTCAACGCAGCATGAACGAGTATCAAGGCTTTTCAGACAGAGCCTAGTCGACACACTGACCGCTCGTCTTAAACCAGTCCTAACCTGTAAGTTCTGACAGTAGCCAGTCTCTCCAGCCTGGAGTGTGATGACCGTGTCTCTAGAGGTCACGATCATCACTTGCCAGGAGAACCCGATGGCTAACCAATCTTCTACCCTGGACGATCTGTTCACGCTTTTCCCCGTCATCATTCCAGGTTGGATCACGCCAGTGAGACCGGCCGACCTTGCTCATGGGGGTATCCCTAAAAGCCTTTACGACGATCAGCCTCAAGGGCTCCAATGCCTGATCGACCCGTTAACGGAGATGCAGCGTTTAGCCTGGCCGCTGGCGGCTTGGGATCGAGTCGATCTGTATGTCAATGACAACCCCACTCCCGTCGCTGGCGATACCGTCCAGCCGGGGGAGGAAGGAAACCGCATGTCGTTGCATATCCCCCATGGACGCTTGATCCATGGCGTCAACAGGCTGTACTACCTCGTGACCCGCCCCAGTGACAATTCCTCACAGCCCTCCAGGGACTTATTCGTGTTGTATCACCTGCGCGCTCCGGGCGAACCCGCGCCGGAAGGCCTGGATCTGGTGATTCCCCCCGATGTGATCCGCGATGGGGTCAGTGCCGAACGGGCAGCGCAGGGCGTGGAGTTTGGTTTTACCTACTCCAACCCGCGAAGCTACGACCGCATCGATTTTCTGTTGGGGGATGTAACCGTCCCGTTCGAGGTGATCGACGCTTCGACCCCCGTGACAAAAACCCTTTTCACCGACACCTTTCAACAGGTGGGTGACAACGCCAATACCTTGATCCAATACCGGGTTACCGATCAATTGGGCAATTTCAACCAGTCATCCGCCAAGCGCCTGGATATCCACCTGAACCAACTTGCCCCACCGCAAATCACCTCGGTGAAAGATGCCCAAGGCGCTGACATTCCCGATGGCACAAGCACCGAGGCTACCGCCGTCACGCTCAGGGGCACCGGGGTGAGCGGTCAGCGAGTGGAGATTTTCGACGTCATCGACTCCAAAGGTATCGCCTACGTCGACGGCGGTATCTGGACCCACGCCGTCATCGGCTTGGCCATGGGTCACCACAGCTTCACCGCCAAAGGGAAATATGGAACCGAACCGGTGTCGCAACCCTGGACGTTTACTGTCGGAACCTCCGAGATCATTGATACAACCCCACATGTCTTTACCCAGATCATCTACACCACCAGCAACTTCGCGCCGAAAAATCGTTACTACGACTTGGAACGAAAGCCAACCGGAGGAATGCCTCCGTATACCTACCGGTCCAGCAAGCCAAGTGTCGCCACGGTCGATGCTGAAGAAGGAGGCGTTCTGGTCAAGGGCGCCGGCACTACCACAATCACCGTTCGTGACTCCGCAGGGAAAACCTCGAGCTACGACGTCACAGCCGGCAGGGTTCACGACGTTATCCTAAATAACGGGAACGCCTACATGGATGCATGGCAAGCCAATACCTGGGCTACGCCTTACGTTCAGGCCGGGGGCTTCAGGCCCGAATTTGGTTGGGGCAGCTCTCTGATTACGCGCTTCGAGATCGGAAGCGAGTGGCTATATCCGACCGTATTGATATGGGCTCCTCCCCCTATTCCCCCAAACGGCAGCTGGGGATTTACCTCGTTCCCGTCAGACATTGTGAGTTCTACTGACAACGCCACGCATTTTGCGGGAAGGGCTCTGATCTGTATGCGGGTCATCGGGTAAATGCACAAACCTGAATTTCGGCTCAGGCGCGGCGGGAACCCGTCCCCAGATCCCGGACCCCTTACCCCTGTACCTGCTGGTGACGGTGTATATCCTCAGGCAGAAGCAACTGCGCAGGCCTTGCCTGCCGTTTGCGCAGTGAATCACCGTCTCCGGCATATTTTCGCGTTCAACCAACAGTCCCTACCATCCGTCCTAAACCTGTTCTCTACTGTCAATTCTGACAGTAGGCAATTGCCTCGGTGTGGCGTGTGATAAGCCCTACCCAAGAACCTCACGCCCGTCACCCGCTAGGAGAACCCGATGGCTAGCCACTCTTCTACCCTGGACGATCTGTTCGCGCTTTATCCCGTCATCATTCCGGGTTGGATTACGCCAGTGAAACCGGTCGACCTCGCCGATGGCGGTATCCCCAAAAGCCTTTACGACGATCAGCCACAAGGGCTCCAATGCCTGATTGACCCGTTAAATGAGATGCAGCGTCAATCCTGGACGCTGGCGGCTTGGGATCGAGTCGATCTGTATGTCAATGACAACCCCACTCCCGTCGCTGGCGATACCGTCCAGCCGGGGGAGGAAGGAAACCGCATGTCGTTGCATATCCCCCATGGACGCTTGATCCATGGCGTCAACAGGCTGTACTACCTCGTGACCCGCCCCAGTGACAATTCCTCACAGCCCTCCAGGGACTTATTCGTGTTGTATCACCTGCGCGCTCCGGGCGAACCCGCGCCGGAAGGCCTGGATCTGGTGATTCCCCCCGATGTGATCCGCGATGGGGTCAGCGCCGAGCGAGCGGCGCAGGGCGTGGAGTTTGGTTTTGCCTACTCCAACCCGCGAAACTACGACCGCATCGATTTTCTGTTGGGGGATGTAACCATTCCGTTCGAGGTGGCCGACGCTTCGACACCTGTGGTGAAGACCTTGTTTACCGATACCTTCCAACAGGCGGGTGACAACGCCAATACCTTGATCCAATACCGGGTGACCGACCAATTGGGCAATACCAATCAGTCGCCCATCAAGCGTTTGGATATTCATCTTGGTCGGCCGTCAGATCTGCTTCCCCCTTCGGTGAAAGAGGCCGCTGGCGCGACCCTGAACCCGGTCAATGCCAAGGACACGCTGACCGTTCAGGTGCCGGCCAACGCCGCGCTGCTGCCCGACGACACATTGAAAGTCACCTGGACCGGCGCGTCGGGCACGCCAGCCGGAGGTTCACACACCTCGGGCGAATGGCCGGTCAGGGATGGCTTGGAGGTTCCGATTCCGAACAGTGTAGTGGCGTTCAGCATGGGTAAAGCGGTGACGGTCAGTTACACGGTGATCCAGAACGGCGTGGAGTCGCCGCCCTCGGAGGTATTGACGTTAAATGTGCAGGCGATGCCCGTGGCCAGCCTGACGATACCGTTGATTCCGGAGGCGGCGCAGGGGGGGCTTGGTAGTGAGTTGGATCTGAGTAAATTTATCGGGGATGCACGCGTTACCGTAGCGCCTTGGCCGTTGATTGCGGTGGGGCAGCGGGTTTGGCTGAGTTGTGAAGGCACCAGGACCGACGGTACAAAGCATACGATCATCTTGCAAACCGCGTCCGAAGTGACCGCTGATGAAGTCCGAGCGGGGCTGCTCAAACCGGTTTCACGGGGCCAGCTACAACTTTTGCGGGACCGCTCTGACCTGACCGTTGTGTTGCGGGTAACCTTCAACGCTTCCGCTGATGTCCTGGACGCCACAGCCTTTCCGTTACGCACTTATTCGGTCAAGTCCGCTGTGCTGGATACACCGCTTATTACCTCGGTCAAGGATTTAAGCGGCACCCCAATCTCCGATAGCGGTTATACCCTCGCGACGAGCGTAAGGCTGACCGGCGAAGCAACGCCCAATACGAAAGTCGAAATTTTTGACAGCAGTGGATATATAAGAACCGTAGAAGTTGATGCCAATGGCTTATGGCATGACACCCTCAGTGGACTCCAGATAGGGGGGCATAGCATCACCGCTCGGGCGACCTACCGTGATAATCCAGTGTCGCCTCCTTGGCGATTTACAGTAGTGGAACCTATGGCGATCGATACCAGCAACGCCATTCTCAGCACGAGAATGTATAGAACTGCCAAGTTTCCAGCGCGCCCGCCAGTAGGTGCATACGTGGAGCGGACACCGACAGGGGGGGTGCCTCCCTATATATACACCTCCAGTGATCCCAATATCGCTGAGCTTCTTACGTCAACACAACCACGGGTTGTGTCGAAATTCTCAGGGTCGGCCACCATCACCGTTCATGATCAATTCGGTGGGCACGTCAGCTACCCAGTCACCACCTCCGGCGTTTGGCTGCTCATGGGCATGGGTGATGTCTATAAATGGCACACGTACTGGTATTGCTGGAGCGCTGCGGTGAGCTTTGGAGGTGTCATCCCAGACCTTCAGACTTGGGGAGCCATTCGAACAATCCATGACGGTGACCCGGGTTTGAGCAACCTGCGTTCATGGACTTCAAACCCAGCTCCCGGTGATAGAAGAGAATATTCCATCAATCCTTTGACAGGGGATACTGAGTCATTGCATCAGGATGACGACTATGCGACAGGATGGATGATCAAGGCGATATGACAGTTCCCGCCCCCCAGCGGCAATTCGGCGCCGTTGGCCTCGGCCGATGCATTTCCAGCGAGGGAAAGGCGGGGTCTGTCGTTTCAGTTCACCTCACACCGTATCCACCTTCAACGAATGATCATTGAGCATCCCATTGATGATCGTCGCCGTGTCCGCCCCACCCGATATGACTCCACCCGCTCCCGGCGTGACGCCGTAGTGGCTGGCAAGGTCGACGCCGGCCAGGTCGATGGTCTGGTTCGGGGTGGCGCCGGCGGTGGTGCTGACATCGATGCTGGTGATGACCGAGGCGCCGCTGCCGGTGACGGTGAAGTGCAGGTAATCGTCCAGCGATGCGCTGCTGCCGTTCTCGCCCAATAGCAATTGGGAAAGATCAAGCTTGTCCAGGCCCGGGGTGAAGTCGGTCACCACGTCATGGCCGCTGTTGCCCGCCAGCCACTGGAAGCTGTCGGCGCCGCTGCCACCGGTGAGGGTATTGTTGCCCAGGCCGCCGATGAGGATGTCGTCGCCGCCACTCCCATTGAGCACGTCATGGCCCAGCCCGCCATCGATGCGGTTGTTGCCGCCGTCACCGGTCAAGGTGTCGTTGAAGTTCGAACCGACCAGGTTTTCGATGCCGCCCAGGGTGTCGGTGCCGGCGCCCAAGGTGTTTTGTGCGGCCAGCAGGCCCAGGTTCACCGTGACGCCTGCCGTGGCGTGGGCGTAGCTGGCGGTGTCGGTGCCCGTGCCGCCGTCGAGCAGGTCGTTGCCCGCGCCGCTGTAGAGCCAGTCATTGCCTGTCCCGCCGTGCAACGTGTTGTTGCCCGAGCCGGCGCTGAGGATGTCGTTGCCGTCACCCGCGTTCAGGATGTTGTCGCCGTTGCCGGCCAGCAGCACGTCGTCCCCGCTGGTGCCCGTCAGGGTGTGGCCCGCCTGGTAGCCGATGTCCACCGCCGCACTGTTGCTGCCGCCATGGTTGTCGCTGGCGGTGTAAGTGCCATGGTAATCCGGCGCGCTGTCCTGGGCGCCGGCGTAGTTGACGGTCAAGGTCAGTTGGTAGTTTTCCGAGGCATTGACGTTGCCATTGCCAGGGTTGGGGATGTTGGTCACGTGGATCTGGTAGTTGCCGTCCGCCGCTGCGGTGAACGAGGCACCGTCGTTGATGGCGATGAAAGGCCCACCATTGAGGGAGTATTCCAGGGCGATGCGCCCTGCCGCCAGGTTATGGTCCAGGGTGAGGGTTTCGCCCTGCTTGAGGCTGATGTTGAGCCGGTCTTCATCGTTGGTATTGTTGTTGGACACCGCCCCCAGCGCGCCGCTGACCACCAGCACCGCGGTCATGGCGGCGGCATTGGCGACGAAGGTGCTGCGGTCGAGATTGATCGACTGCACGTTGTTGCCGGTGAAGCTGACCGTGCCGGTAGTGCCGGTAAAGTCCGCGCCTTTGGCAATCCAGCCGGTATTGAAGCCGGTGGGCGAAGCAGTCAGCGGATCGCCGTTGGCATCGCTGTCATTGCCCAGCAGCAATTCCCCCGGCACCACGATATTACCCGACAGCACGTTGGAAATGATGTGGTCGTCCATCGCTACGGGTGCGCTGTTGGGCACGACCTTGATCACTAGCGTGGAGCCCGCCAGATCACCGTCTTTGTCACTGACGGTGTAGCCGATGTTCTCGGTGATGAGCGTGCTGGTGGTGGTTTGCGAGGTGTAGTTGTACTCACCGGTGTCGAGGTTGACCACCAGGGTGCCGTCGTGATCGGTGGCGATGCTCAGGGTGTTGTTGACCGTGTTGAAGGTGCCATGGTTGACCCCGCCGCTGGCAGTCAATGCGCCCTGCCCACCGTTGGCGGCCGGGTCATAAGAATAAGTCGTGCCGTCCACCACCAGGCTTTTGACAAAGCCGCCGTCGGCGCCGAACGAAGCGCCCTCGCCCAGCAGACTGCCGGTGACCGGCACGCCTTGCACGGTACCGGAAAGCACCGAATTGAGTTGGTTAAGGTCGGTGACCACCACCGCATTGGTGTCGGTGTGGGTGCTGCCGTCGTAGGCCAGCGGATCGAGGTTGGCATTGCTTACGCCACTGCCCAGGCCGATGGCGTAGTTCTTGATGCCGTTGGCGTCGAGGAACGTTTTCCACGCGGCTTCATCCGCTGTGCCGGTTTCCTGGCCCGAGGTGGGTTTGCCGTCGGAAAAGAAGTAGCCGACGTTCTGCGCCCCGGTCAGTTGCCCGGACGTGACGAACGCCGTCTTCGCCACTGCCACTGCCGCGTCATAGTTGGTGCCGCCTCCGGCCGACAGGCCGGTAAGCAACGTCTTGGCGGTCGCCACATCCACCCACACGGATGTCTGGTCGGTGGCGCTGCTGCTGAAGGTCACCAACTGGACCTTCACGTCCCCCATGTCATCGTATTTATCCAGCAAGGCGCTGATGGCCTGTTTCGCCAAATCCAGCCGCGACAACCCGGGCACGCCGGAAGGATCGGCCATGCTACCGGACACATCGAGCACGATCAGCAGGTTCGAATCGATTTCCACCGCCGTCACCGAGCGCTCGGACGCAACGGCCGTGGGCACATCGTCGACGATGCTGACCACCAGGCTGCCGGTCGCCTTGTTGCCCAAGGCATCGGTGGCCTCATAGGTGAAGCTTTCGCTCAGGACATTCGGGCCGTCGTTGGCGTGGGGCGTCGTGGTCGCGGGCGAGGTCAACGTGTAGGTGTAGGAACCGTCCGGGTTGAGCAACAACTGGCCGTACGCACCGGTGGCATTGCCCACCAGAGTGAACGTCACCGCACCCGTGGCGCCGGTGACCGAGCCCACCAGGGACCCCGTGGCCGTTTCACCCGTAGCACTCGGGTCGCTGCCGTTGACCGTGCCCGGCGCCAGGTCCTGGCCGTCCTGCTGCAGGTCGAGGGCTTTTTCGTAGACGGTTATGTCCTGATCGGTTTCAGCGACCAGGCAACTGTTGTGCACATCAATGGTGATCGTTGTGGTGCTCTCATCGCCATCGGCGTCGCGCACGGTGTAGGTGAACACGTCGGTGGCGCCGGGTGCGCTGACGCTGTCCGGGTTGCTGTGATAGACCGCATTGCCGTTGGCATCCAGGGTCAGGTAACCGTAGGTGCCGTTGATCTGGGTGTTGAGCCCGCCAATGGCCGGGGTCGAGGTGCCGTTGCCGACGCGTATGCCGATGATCGTTCCGCCGTCGGCGCCGAGTACATCGTTATCCAGCACGTTGCCGCTGACGGTGCCGCCCTCCAACACCGAGGCGGTATCGCAGTGAGCCTGCGGCACGTCGTCGACGATGTTGATGACGATGGTGCTGGTCACCGTGTTGCCCAGGGAATCCGTGGCCTGATACGTGAAGCTCTCGGTCATCACATTCGGGCCGTCATTGGCGTGGGGGGTCGTGGTTGCGGGCGAGGTCAGCGTGTAGGTATAGGAACCGTCCGGGTTCAGCAACAACTGGCCGTAGGCGCCGGTGGCGTTGCCCACCAGGGTGAACGTCACCGCACCCGTGGCGCCGGTGACCGAGCCCACCAGGGACCCCGTGGCCGTTTCACCCGTAGCACTCGGGTCGCTGCCGTTGACCGTGCCCGGCGCCAGGTCCTGGCCGTCCTGGTTCAGGTCGAGGGCTTTTTCGCCGACGCTGATGTCCTGGTCCGGCGTGGCGACGAGGCAGACGTCATGCACATTGATGGTGATGGTAGTGGTGCTTTCATCGCCGTCAGCATCGCGCACGGTGTAGGTGAACACGTCGGTGGCGCCGGGTGCGCTGACGCTGTCCGGATTGCTGTGATAGACCGCATTGCCATTGGCATCCAGGGTCAGGTAGCCGTAGGTGCCGTTGATCTGGGTGTTGAGCCCGCCGATGGCTGGCGTCGAGGTGTCGTCGCCGGCGCGTACTCCAATCACCGCACCGCTCGGGGCCGGCCCGTCGGCACCGCCCACGTCGTTGTCCAGCACGTTGCCGCTGACCGTCCCGCCCTCCTGCACCGAGGCAGAATCGGCATGAGCGGTGGGCACGTCATCGACGATGTTCACATCCAGGTTGCCGGTGGCAGTGGTGCCGTTGTCATCGGTGGCCACGACCGTGAACTGTTCGCTCAGGCTGTTGGCGCCGTTGGCGTTTGGATGGGACTCGTTGTCCAGCAAGGTGTAGCTGTAACTCACCACGCCAGTCGCGGCGTTGAAACCGGTGATGGTCAGGGTGTTGCCCAACGCGGTGGTGATCGATTGCGGGAAGCCTGCCACCACACCGCCGGTGACAACGTTGATGCCGCCGACGCTGAGGGTTTGCACGCCATCCAGTGCGGTGACGGTGAACGTGCCGCTCTGGGTCAGGGCCGGTGCATCGGGGCTGGTGCCATCGGAGAGGTTGTTCTCCTGCACGGTCAGCTCGCCACCCTGGGTGTCGAGGCCGTTGAGGATCACCGGGTCGTCATTGTTGTGGACTTGCAGCACCAGGTTGGCGGTGCTGGTGTCGCCGTCGGCGTCGGTCAGGGTGTAGGTGAAGGTTTCGGTGCCGCTGCCACCGCCGTGCAACGCGACGAACTGCGGGTCGCTGGTGTTCAGGGTATAGGTGTAGGAACCGTCGGCGTTAAGAACCAAGGTGCCGTAGGTCCCGGTAAACGTACCGGCCGTAACAGGGCCGGACGCCACGTGGTCGGCGCCTTCGGTGTCATTGGTCAATACGTTGCCGGTCAGGGTCAGGTTGCTTTCCGAGGCGGTGCCGTTGCTGTCGTCCACGGCTTTGGGCACGTCATCGACGATGTTCACATCCAGGTTGCCGGTGGCGGTGGTGCCGTTGTCATCGGTGGCCACGACCGTGAACTGTTCGCTCAGGCTGTTGGCGCCGTTGGCGTTTGGATGGGACTCGTTGTCCAGCAAGGTGTAGCTGTAACTCACCACGCCGGTCGCGGCGTTGAAACCGGTGATGGTCAGGGTGTTGCCCAACGCGGTGGTGATCGATTGCGGGAAGCCTGCCACCACGCCGCCGGTGACGACATTGATGCCGCCGACGCTGAGGGTTTGCACGCCATCCAGTGCGGTGACGGTGAACGTGCCGCTCTGGGTCAGGGCTGGTGCATCGGGGCTGGTGCCATCGGAGAGGTTGTTCTCCTGAACGGTCAGCTCGCCACCCTGGGTGTCGAGGCCGTTGAGGATCACCGGGTCGTCGTTGTTGTGGACTTGCAGCACCAGGTTGGCGGTGCTGGTGTCGCCGTCGGCGTCGGTCAGGGTGTAGGTGAAGGTTTCGGTGCCGCTGCCACCGCCGTGCAACGCGATGAACTGCGGGTCGCTGGTGTTCAGGGTATAGGTGTAGGTGCCATTGGGGTTGAGCACCAGGGTGCCGTAGGTCCCGGTGAACGTACCGCCGATGATCGGGCCGCTGTCGGGGCCGACGGGAATGCGGTCGGCGCCCTGATGATCGTTGGGCAATACGCTGCCGGTGAGGGTGACCAATGATTCCGACGCCGTGCTGGTATGGGTATCGTCGACGGCCTGGGGCACGTCATCGGTGATGTTGACGTCCAGTGTCCCGGTAGCGCTGTCGCTATCGGTGTCCACGGCCACGACCGGAAATTGTTCGCTGATGCTGTTTGCACCGTTGCCGGCGGGATGGGTTTCGTTGTCCGTCAGGGTATAGCTGTAGCTGACCACGCCCGTGGCGAGGTCGTAGCCGGTGATGGTCAGGGTGTTGCCCAGTGGCGAGGTGATGCTTTGGGGGAAGCCAGCAGGCACGCCGCCGGTGATCACACTGATGCCACCGATGCTCAGGCTGCTCAGCCCGTCGGGGGCATTGATGGTGAAGGTGCCGCTTTGCACCAGCGCCGTCGGATTGCTGGCAGAACCGTCGGGCAGGTTGGCTTCGTTGGCGGTCAGCTCGCCACCTTCTACGTCCACGCCGTCGAGGGTCACGGGATTGTCCGGGGTCTGGGGTGGGACGGCTTGGTCGTCACCGTCGTCATCCGCGTCACCGGCCAGGCGTACCAAGGGGAATTCGGGAATCGCGTTGAACCCGGCCGTCGGGAAACCAATCTGTGGTTCAACCTCCCCGCCCACCTCTTCCAGCAGTACAAAGCTGTGTCCGCCCCCCAGGCCACCAGGGGCATTACCAGCGCCGGGGCCGGCGGCCGTGGCTTCACCGGCCTGGGTCGGGTCGGCACCGGCGGCGATGGCTTGTTGCAGCTTCTGCACATCGGTCAGTTGCGCATCACTCGGCGCCGCTGCTTGCGGCGTATCGACAGCGGGGGCCTGATTGGCCAGCAACTGGGGCGTCAGGGTCAGGTTGCTTTCACGCCCCAGGGTCAATTCCTGGCCATTGGCAAGGTGCACGGCCACGGCGCCTTCGGCACCGGTTATCAGGTGTTCACCGGCATACAGTCGATCGCCCTCGACCAGCGGTCGCCGCAGCCCTCCGGCCGCTTGTGCGAAAACCTGTCCGACCACCTTGCTGACGGTACCGATGAGCGCTGCCATGTGCATTCCTCCGTTGCCAACGATCGTCGGCACTGTCTGGGTGAAGATCATGCCTGGCGGACACCCCCAAGAAATCTGGAAAATCTGCCAGCTTCTACCTGAGCAAGAAGCGCTAGCTATTTGCCACAACGACAAAAAACCGTCGCAAAAAAGCTCCTTTCATCCTGCCCCTTCGATACATCCTTACATCGTTCAAAAATTTGCGTGGAACTTTTCTTGACGCCTAAAAGTCGCCGCAAGCCGCAATTTAAAAGGCTTTCGTCCTGAACAATGTGCCGCTTTTTCCCAAGGACATAAGTTTTTTTCGGCATAAACCCTATGAGAAATTCTTCTTAGGTTTTGTGCAGGATGTTCTTAGCTGTGTTGTTACAAGGTTGAAACGGTTTTGATCTTAAATACGTCAAGTTTTTGGCGACACAGAAGCACAACAGACCTCAGGAGATGCACCCCATGCGCGTTTTATCCCCCCTCTGCAGCGCGGTTTTGCTGGCCATGGCCTGCTCATCTCAAGCGCAGGCCATGTCGCTGACCGAAGCGATCCAGAGCACCATCGCGACTCATCCGGAACTGGCACAGCGGGTGGATAGCCGTCTGTCGGCCAACGAAGACGTCAAGGTCGCCAGAGGAGGCTTTTTCCCGTCGGTGGATTTGAACGCAGGCTACGGCCGTGGCTACAGCGACAACCCCAGCACGCGGGCGCAGGGCAACCACCACACCAACGTGCTGACCTATACCCAGTCGGAACTGCGCTTGCGGCAGATGCTCTTCGACGGTTTCAACACCAGCAATGAAGTGGAACGCACCAAAGGAGTGGTCAACTCCCGCGCCTATTACGCCCAAGGCACCGCCCAGGATCTGGCACTGCGCACCATCGAGGTCTACCTGGAAGTGCTCAAGCGTCGCGAACTGGTGACCCTTGCCAAGAACAACCTGCAAGCGCACCTGCGGGTCAACGACCAGATCGGCTTGCGCACCCAGCGCGGGGTGGGCAGCACCGCCGACTCCGACCAGTCCAATGCCCGCCGGGCCCTGGCGGAAAACAACTACGACACCGCCCAGGTAGACCTGGCCGACGCCGAGGCCAACTTCTACAGCGTGGTCGGGCGCATGCCCGATGAGCTGGAGACGCCGCCCTCGACCCGAGGCGAGATCCCGGCAGACCTGCGCGAAGCCCAGCAGAGCATGGTGGATAACAACCCCTACCTGAAATCCGCCCAGGCCGACATCCAGTCCGCCCAGAGCCAGTATGAATCGGCCAAGTCGCCGTTCTACCCACGGTTCGACGCCGAAGCGGCGGTGGGTGCCAATAACAACATCGGTGGCGAAGAAGGCCATGACAACAACTGGCGGGTCGGTGTGGTGATGAACTACAACCTGTTCCGCGGCGGTAGCGACAAGGCGCGACTGGCCTCCAATTCCCACCAGATCAACCAGGCCATGGACATCCGCAACAACGCCCTGCGCCAGCTCAACGAAGACACGCGCCTGGCCTGGAACGCCATGAACAACGCCCGCAAACAGACCCCCACCGCCCGGGAATACGCCGACACCACCGCCCGTGTCCGGGCGGCGTACCAGGATCAGTTCGGCCTCGGCCAGCGGACCCTGCTCGACCTGCTCGACAGCGAAAACGAGCTGTACAACGCCAACCGTCGCTACACGGAAGTCCGCTACACCGAGGAATACTCGATGTACCGCGTGCTGGCGAACATGGGCGTGTTGTTGAGCAAGCAGCGCGTGGTATTGCCCGCCGACGCAGTCGCCCAGACCGAGGTCAAAAACGAAGCGCGGTTGCCTGAACTGAAGTAGTCCACGGGGAGCGATCCGATGACCAGCATGGCACCCGCAACACCCAGCGCCGATCCGCGCGTGACTGTCGATGACCCATTGCTGGACGGTTTGTTAATCCTCTGCAAACTCCATGGCGCGACGGTCAGCCGCGCCAGCCTCAGCGCCGGGCTTCCAATGGCGCACCAACGGCTGAGCCCGGACCTGCTGCCACGCGCGGCGGCCCGGGCCGGTTTGCAGGCGCGGGTGCTGCGTCGCAAGCTGGCCGACATTTCACCGCTCAACCTGCCGGTGATGCTGATTCTCGCCGGCGGCCGCTGTGCGGTGTTGCGGCGCTGGGGCGAGGATGGCCAAGCGTTGATTTTGCCCAGCGAAGCCGATGGCGGCGAACAATGGGTCAACGCGCAGGAACTGGCCCTCGATTACAGCGGCCAGGCCATGTTCGCCCGACCACGCCATGAACTCGAAGACCTGCGAGCGCCCTTGGTGCCACGGGTCGAGGCCTGGTTTCGGGACACCTTGAAACTGTCGCGCTGGCTGTACAGCGACGCGATCCTGGCGAGCCTGCTGATCAACCTGCTCGGGCTGATGGTGCCGCTATTCGTCATGCAGACCTACGACCGCGTGGTGCCGAACCAGGCCACGTCCACCCTGTGGGTGCTGGCCGTGGGGCTGTTGATCGGCACGGGATTCGAGCTGGTGCTACGCGTGGTGCGCGCCCACCTGCTGGACACGGCCGGCAAGAAAACCGACGTGATTCTCTCCGCGACCCTGTTCGAACGCATCACCGGGATGGCCATGAAGGCACGGCCAGTGACCATTGGCGGTTTCGCCCAGAGCATCCACGACTTCCAGGGGCTGCGGGAATTTCTCACGGCTGTCACCTTGACCAGCCTGATCGACCTGCCCTTCGCCGTGCTGATGCTGCTGGTGATCGGCCTGCTGGGGGGCTGGCTGGTGGTGATTCCGGTGGTAGCTTTTCCGATCACCATTGTGTTCGCCATGATCATCCAGATGCGCCTGCGCGACACCGTGCAAAAAAGCCTGGCCCTGGGCGCCCAACGCCAGGCCCTGCTGATCGAAACCCTCGGCGGCCTGGAAACCCTCAAGGCCTGCAGCGCCGAAAGCGAGCGTCAGCATCAGTGGGAAAGCACCCACGGCGCCCTCACCCGCCTGGACAGCCATGCACGCAACCTCTCGGCCCTGGCGACCAACGGTACGCTGTTCCTGCAACAACTGGCCGGCATGGCGACCATCATTGCCGGCGTCTACAGCATCATCGCCGGCAACCTCAGCGTCGGTGCGCTGGTGGCGAGCTACATGCTGGGCAGCCGGGTGCTCGCGCCGCTGGGACAAATCGCCGGGCTGATCACACGTTACCAGCAGGCCCAACTCACCATGCGCAGCACCGACGCCTTGATGGCCTTGCCCCAGGAGCGCGACGCCAAACAGCGGCCATTGGACCATCCCCAATTACAAGGTGCCCTGGACGTCCAGGGCGTGACATTCCACTACAACGGCCAGAGCACCCCGGCCCTGGCGAACGTGAGCTTCAGCCTCAAACCTGGCGAGCGGGTCGGGATCATCGGCCGCAGCGGCTCGGGCAAAAGCACCCTGGCACGGCTGGTGATGGGGTTCTATGCACCGGAGGAAGGTCAGTTACTGCTCGACGGCCTGGACCTGCGGCAGCTGGATGTCGCCGACCTTCGGCAACAGATCGGTTACGTCGCCCATGACCTGCCGCTGCTGGCCGGCAGCCTGCGGGACAACCTGACACTCGGCGCCCGTTATATCAGCGACGCACGCATGCTGGAAGTGGCGGAACTGACCGGCGCCACCGAACTCGCCCGCCAACACCCCCAAGGCTTCGACCGCCCGGTGGGCGAACGTGGCCAGTTGCTGTCCGGTGGGCAGCGCCAAGCGGTACTGCTGGCCCGGGCGCTGCTGCTCGATCCACCGATCCTGCTGCTGGACGAACCCACCAGCGCCATGGACAACAGCAGCGAAGATGCCTTGCGGCAAAAACTCCAGGACCACGTCCAGGGCAAGACCGTGTTGCTGGTCACCCACCGCACCTCGATGTTGAGTCTGGTGGAGCGGCTGGTGGTGCTGGACAACGGCCGGGTCGTGGCGGATGGGCCAAAGGATGTGGTGATCGATGCGTTGCGCAAGGGGCGAGTGGGTTCCGGGGCGGTCTAGCACACACCGCTGCCCCCTGTGGCGAGGGGATTTATCCCCTCGCCACAGAAGCTTCATCCGGCGTTACTTCACTTAACCGGCGGGTACCCCCATGTCTGCTCAAACCTCCGATTCCGCCGCCCGAAGCTACTTCGGCAGCTTCAGCAAAAGCGCCGAAAGCGAGTTCATGTCGGAAACCGCCGGCGCTGCGTTACAGGATTCGCCCCGTCGGTCCCGCGTCACGGTGTGGCTGGCCGCCGGGCTGATTATCACCGGGCTGGTGTGGGCGAAGCTGGCGGTCTTGCAGGAAGTCACCACCGGTGAAGGCAAGGCGATTCCGTCGAGCAAGGTGCAAGTCATCCAGAACCTGGAGGGCGGCATCGTCACCGAGATTTTCGTGCGCGAAGGCCAGATGGTGAACAAGGGCGATACGCTGCTGCGCCTGGACGACACGCGCTATCTTTCCAACAAGGGCGAGAGCGAAGCCGACCGGTACGCCCTGATGGCCCAGGTCGAGCGCCTGTCGGCCGAGGCCGAGGGCCGGCCATTCCAGGTATCCGCCGAAGTGACCGCCAAAGCCCCGCAGGTGGCCGAAGACGAGCGCTCGCTGTATGAACAACGGCAGCGGCGCCTGGCCAGCGAACAACGCACCCTGACCGAACAACTGCGGCAGAAAACCCAGGAGCTGGCGGAGTTTCGCTCCAAGCAAGGCCAGTTCAGTTCCGCCCTGGCGCTGCTGCAAGAAGAAATGAACATGTCCGCGCCGCTGGTAAAAGCCGGAGCGGTGTCGCCAGTGGAAATCCTGCGGCTCAAGCGCAGCGCGGTGGAGATCCGCGGCTCGCTCAACGCCACTACTCTGGCAATTCCCCGGGCCGAATCGGCAATCAACGAAATCAAGAGCAAGATCGACGAGTCGGAGCAGACCTTCCGCTCGGACGCGGCCAAGGAGCTCAACGAGAAACGCACCGATCTGTCAAAAATCACCGCCTCGAGCATCGCCATCGACGACCGCGTGACCCGCACCACCGTCGTCTCGCCGGTGCACGGGGTGATCAAGCAACTCAAGGTGAACACCATCGGCGGCGTGGTCCAGCCGGGCAGCGACATGGTGGAGATCGTGCCTCTGGAAGACAACCTGCTGATCGAGGCCAAGGTCCGCCCGCAGGACGTGGCCTTTCTGCATCCGGGCCAGAAAGCCATGGTCAAGTTCAGCGCCTACGACTACACCATCTACGGCGGCCTGAGCGCCAAACTGGAACTGATCGGCGCCGACACCATCACCGACGACAAGGGCAACAGCTTCTACCTGATCCAGGTGCGCACCGATAAGAACCACCTGGGCGGCGATGCCAAGCCGTTGCTGATCATCCCGGGGATGGTGGCGACGGTGGATATCATCACCGGGGAGAAAAGTGTGTTGGATTACTTGCTCAAGCCGCTGTTGAAGGCCAGGACTGAGGCGATGCGGGAGCGCTGATATCCTCGGAAAAATGTGTTGTCTGATAGGCCGCCTTCGCGAGCAAGCCCGCTCCCACAATGGACCTGCGACAGACATAAAATCTTCGGCCACAGCGGATCCATTGTGGGAGCGGGCTTGCTCGCGAAGAGGCCCGCAAGAACAACCTCATCTTTGCGCATGATTACGCCGGAAAACCTCCTCCCCCATCGCCGCAATCTGCCCCTCGATCAACGCCTCGAACGGCTTCAGCAACGGCTCGAAACTGCTCGGTGCTTCAAGCACCTGCAACGCCTGGACAATCGCCTCCACCGTCGACAATGCCCCCGGCTCCGGTGCCTTGCGCAGACGGTAACGGGACTTACCACCGTCGGCCAGGGTTACCCTCGGCAGCGCCGCCAACAAGGGGTTGAGGTGCAGCAGCTTGCGCGCCTTGCGCCAGGTGCCGTCAGGGACAACCAACAGGATGGGCTCATCGCACGCTGCACAGGTTTGCAACGGCTGCGCCTCATCGCCGGGAAATAACAGTCGGGCCTGATAGCCCGGTGGGTTGAGCAATCGTGGCAAGTCTTCGAACACCTCGCCCACGATCAACTCGGCGTTGTTCAGGCCCAAGGCCGCCAGCCGGGCGGTGTTCAGGGCATGATTCACTTCGCTGGGATGCTGCAACAGCAAGACCCGGGTGCGGCTGTCGAGGCTCGGGATCAAGGGGCACAGGCAATGGCTCTGCGGTCGTTGGCAGCGTGGGCATTGGATTCTGGACATGGGCACCTCAGGCCTGGTTGAGCTGCGCCTTGAGCAGGTCGCGGAAAGTCTGGATCAACGGTTCACGGCCGCGGCCTCGGCGCATGATCATCGAAAACGGCGCCTGATAACCGAACGTCGCCGGCAGCAGCACGCGCAAGTCGCCCTTGTCGACCCACGCCTGGGCATAGTGCTCGGGCAGGTAACCGATATAAGCGCCCGACAGCACCAGGATCAATTGCGCCTCCATGCTCTCCACCGTCGCCGCACTGTGCTTGAAACCGTGGCGGGCCAGTTCCGCCTGGCTCCAATAACCGCGCCCGACCATGCGTTGCTGGGTGATGACTTGCTCGGGAATGCGCCGTTCAGTGAACAGCGGATGACGATTACTGCAATACAACCAGTGCTGCTCGCGGTACAGCGGCATGTACACCAACCCGCTCATGCGCGTAGAGAATGCACCAATGGCCAGATCGAGGCGGTTGTCCTGTACACCGAGCTGCAGCTCATAGGGGCTCATCACCGACAGATGCAGGTGCACCGCCGGGTGTTCCTGGCTGTAGGCACCGATGGCTTCGGCAAACGGCAATGCCTTGTCACTGACCGTGGAATCGATCACGCCCAGGTTCAGCGTACCGCGCAATTCGCCCTTCAGCGCCGCGGCGTACTGCTCGAACCCTTCGAGCTCGCCCAAAAGACGCAGGGTTTCCTGATGGAACAACTCACCCTTGCTGGTCAGGCTGAACCCACCCCGCCCGCGATGACACAGCACCAGACCCAGGCTCGATTCCAGCTGGCTCATGTAGGTGCTGATGGCCGATGTGGAAAGATTCAGCTCGTGCTGGGCATTGGCGAACCCCTGATGCCGGACCACGCTGGCGAAAATGCGGAGCAGCTTGAGGTCGGGTAGAGCGTTGGCCATTGGCTTCTCCATACAGGCGTGTCATTCCACAGGGTTTGGAGTCTATCGCCGCGCTGCGCATTAGTTTAGAAAAATCTGAACTAAGTATTTGCCCCCAGCGATTTTTCACGGCAACGGCTTTTCGCAGAATCGGCCCCTGATAACTAAAACAAACGATGAGGCCCTACCCGTGGACAAGATTCTTCACCAACCACTGGGCGGCAACGAAATGCCGCGCTTCGGCGGCATCGCCACCATGATGCGCCTGCCCCATGTGCCCACCGCTGCTGGCCTGGACGCCGCGTTCGTCGGCGTGCCGCTGGACATCGGCACTTCCCTGCGCGCCGGCACCCGCTTCGGGCCCCGGGAGATCCGTGCCGAATCGGTGATGATCCGCCCCTACAACATGGCCACCGGTGCCGCGCCGTTCGACTCGCTGTCAGTGGCTGATATCGGCGACGTGGCGATCAACACCTTCAACCTGCTGGAAGCGGTACGAATCATCGAAGAGTCGTACCACAAGATCCTCGAACACAATGTCATCCCCCTGACCCTGGGCGGCGACCACACCATCACCCTGCCGATCCTGCGGGCCATCCACAAGAAGCACGGCAAGGTCGGCCTGGTGCACATCGACGCCCACGCCGACGTGAACGATCACATGTTCGGCGAGAAAATCGCCCACGGCACCACTTTCCGCCGCGCCGTGGAAGAAGGCCTGCTGGACTGCGACCGGGTGGTACAGATCGGCCTGCGGGCCCAGGGCTATACCGCCGATGACTTCAACTGGAGCCGCCGCCAGGGCTTTCGCGTGGTCCAGGCTGAAGAATGCTGGCACCAATCCCTGGCGCCGCTGATGGCCGAAGTCCGCGAGAAAGTCGGCGGCGGTCCGGTGTACCTGAGCTTCGACATCGACGGCATCGACCCGGCCTGGGCGCCCGGCACCGGCACCCCGGAAATCGGGGGCCTGACCACCATCCAGGCGATCGAAATCGTGCGCGGTTGCCAGGGCCTCGACCTGGTCGGTTGCGACCTGGTGGAAGTCTCGCCGCCGTATGACACCACCGGCAACACCTCGCTGCTGGGGGCCAACCTGTTGTACGAGATGCTTTGCGTACTGCCCGGCGTGGCTCACCGCTGAGGCGCCGTGATGAACGATCGTGATCAAGTGCTCCAGGCCGCCGCACAATTGGTGTCGGCCTTCGCCCGAAATGACCGCGATGCTTACTTCGGCGCGTTCACGGCCGACGCAAGCTTCGTGTTTCACACCCTCGAACAGCCTTTGCTGTCACGCGACGCCTACCAGGCATTGTGGGATCGCTGGCGGTCCGAGGAGGGCTTCGAGGTGCTCTCGTGCACCTCGAGCAACGCCTTCGTCAGCCTGCAAGGGGACGTGGCGGTTTTCATCCATGACGTGGCCACCGAGCTGCGCATGCAAGGGGAGCGACACATTAGCCAGGAACGCGAAACCATCCTGTTCCGCAGACAGGAAGGACACGTACAAGAACAACAGGGCCGATGGCTGGCCTGTCACGAACATTTATCCGCCATGCCGGAAGGGCTGCCACCCCCTTAGCCAAGCAGGCAGCGCTCACAGCCGATGAGCGCGCCTCGATGATCGGAGCAGATCATGCATAACAATAACGATAAAAGCCTTACGCAAATCGAAACCTACGGGGTCGAACAGATCCCGGACCACGAACGCACCGCCGGCCCGGGCGATCTGTTTCGCTTGATCTTCGGCGGCGCCAATACCTTCGCCACGGCGGTGCTCGGGAGTTTCCCGGTGCTGTTCGGCCTGTCATTCCAGGCCGGGGTCTGGGCGATTGTGCTGGGGGTACTGCTGGGCGCGATCATCCTCGCGCCGATGGGGCTATTCGGGCCCCTCAATGGCACCAACAACGCGGTGTCTTCCGGGGCGCACTTCGGTGTCCACGGGCGGATCGTCGGCTCGTTTCTGTCGCTGCTGACCGCCATCGCGTTCTTCTCGCTCTCGGTATGGAGTTCGGGCGATGCATTGATCGGCGGCGCCAAGCGTCTGGTCGGCGTACCGGAAACCGATCTGAGCCTGGGCCTGGCCTACGGCCTGTTCGCCCTGCTGGTGCTGACGGTGTGCATCTACGGCTTTCGCTTTATGCTTTGGGTCAACCGCATCGCCGTGTGGGCGGCCAGCCTGTTGTTCCTGCTGGGCATCGTGGCCTTCGCACCGACCTTCGACAGCCAGTTCGCTGGCACCGTCGCCCTCGGTCAGCCGGGTTTCTGGGCAGCGTTCATCGGCGCCTCGCTGGTGGCCATGAGCAACCCGATCTCCTTCGGCGCGTTCCTGGGCGACTGGTCGCGCTATATCCCACGCGAAACATCCAAGCGCCGCACCATGGCAGCGGTGGTCGCCGCACAACTGGCCACGCTGATCCCGTTCCTGTTCGGCCTCGCCACCGCCACCATCGTGGCGATCAAGGCACCGGACTACATCGCGGCGAACAACTACGTGGGCGGACTGCTGGCGGTCTCGCCGAGCTGGTTCTTTTTGCCGGTGTGCCTGATCGCGGTGATCGGCGGCATGTCCACCGGCACCACGTCGCTGTATGGCACCGGGTTGGACATGTCCAGCGTGTTTCCGCGGGTGCTGTCGCGGGTCAAGGCAACGCTGCTGATCGGCGTGCTGTCGATTGCCTTCATCTTCATCGGACGCTTCGCCGCGAACCTGGTGCAGAGCGTGTCCACATTCGCCGTGCTGATCATCACCTGCACCACACCGTGGATGGTGATCATGATCATAGGCCTGCTGGTACGCCGCGGCTTCTACTGCCCGGATGACCTGCAAGTGTTCACCCGGGGCGAAACCGGCGGGCGCTACTGGTTCAACCACGGCTGGAACTGGCGCGGCCTGGGGGCCTGGATTCCCAGCGCACTGGTGGGCTTGTGCTTCGTCAACCTGCCGGGGCAGTTCGTCGGGCCCCTGGGCGAACTGGCCGGCGGCATCGATATCAGCCTGCCGGTGACCCTCGGCCTGGCTTGCGTGGTGTACCTGGTGTTGTTGGGGGTGTTCCCGGAACCGGCGGAGGTTTATGGGCCGGGGGATTTGCGTAGCAAGGGTTCGGGGCACACCGCTGAGCCAAGCATCCCGACCTTCCAATAAAAAATACAATCGGAGACACGCCACCATGGCTTTGGATTTAATCGTCGTTCTCATCTACGCCGCCGGCATGATCGCCCTCGGCTGGTATGGCATGCGTCGCGCCCGGACCCGTGACGACTATCTGGTCGCCGGTCGCAACCTCGGCCCGGGGTTCTATCTGGGCACCATGGCCGCCACAGTCCTGGGCGGCGCGTCCACCATCGGCACCGTGCGCCTGGGTTACGTTCATGGCATCTCCGGGTTCTGGCTCTGCGGGGCCATCGGCCTGGGCATCGTCGGCCTCAGCCTGTTCCTGGCCAAGCCGTTGCTCAAACTCAAGATCTACACCGTTACCCAGGTCCTGGAGCGCCGCTACAACCCGGCCGCGCGCCATGCCAGTGCAATGATCATGCTGGTGTATGCGCTGATGATCGGCGCCACCTCGACCATCGCCATCGGCACCGTCATGCAAGTGCTGTTCGGCCTGCCCTTTTGGGCATCGATCCTGGTGGGCGGCGGCGTGGTGGTGTTGTATTCAACCATCGGTGGCATGTGGTCGCTGACCCTGACCGACATCGTGCAGTTCCTGATCATGACCATCGGCCTGGTGTTCCTGCTGATGCCGATGTCCATCGTCGACGCGGGCGGCTGGGACGCGATGGTGGCGAAACTGCCGGCCAGCTACTTCGATTTCACAGCCATTGGCTGGGACACCATCGTCACCTACTTCCTGATCTACTTCTTCGGCATCTTCATCGGCCAGGACATCTGGCAACGGGTCTTCACCGCCCGCAGCGAAGGCGTGGCGAAAATGGCGGGCACCGCCGCCGGCCTGTACTGCGTGCTGTACGGCCTGGCCGGAGCATTGATCGGCATGGCCGCCAAGGTGTTGCTGCCGGACCTCGCCAACGTCAACAACGCCTTCGCCAGTGTCGTACAGACCAGCCTGCCCAATGGCATTCGTGGGCTGGTGGTCGCGGCGGCACTGGCGGCATTGATGTCCACCGCCTCGGCGGGGTTGCTGGCCGCCTCCACGACGGTGGTCCAGGACCTGCTGCCACGCTTGCGCCGTGGCCGCGAGGGCAACAACGCCGACGTCCACGAAAACCGCATTGCGACGCTGCTGCTGGGTGTGGTGGTACTGGGCATCGCCCTGGTGGTCAGTGATGTGATCAGCGCCCTGACCCTGGCCTATAACCTGCTGGTGGGCGGCATGCTGATCCCGCTGATCGGCGCCATCTACTGGAAACGTGCCACCACCGCCGGGGCGATCACCAGCATGTCCCTGGGCTTCGTGACGGCGCTGTTCTTCATGTTCAAGGACGGGCTGGACGCCAACACGCCGATCTACTACAGCCTGAGCGTGGCGCTGGTGAGTTTTGTGCTGGTGAGTGTGTTATCGCCACGTTCGAACGTAGTGGCCAAGGCGGTTTGATCAACGCGCCGGAACGATTGTCGGTTAGCACTGTGGGAGCGAGCCTGCTCGCGATGACGGCGTATCAGCCACTACTTATGCTGCTGATACAACGCATTCGCGAGCAGGCTCGCTCCCACAAAAATCGGCCTGGCGGCTACTCAACGGCGGCGCGGCTGACGGCGGCGTTGCTCATCATCGGTGCGGATCGGGATCGGTTGCATCGGCGGTTCGATCAAGCCAAGCGCGACACCCAGGTCATGAAGCCAGTTCTGGATTTTCTCTTTCATCGTGGTGCCCCCTCAGGGTCGTGCGAGCGGCAGATATCTGTGGCCCCTTCGCGTTGATAATAGTCCGATGTGCTACGCAATGCTCGCTTCAGTTTGCAATGATCTGTTACTAAATTGATCCAAATCCGTTCTCCGGAGTTCAAGCCGATTGAGCCGTCAACCGCGGGGCTCGCGGCCGGGCCTGTTGTTGCAACTCGATCCAGGCGTTCAGGTTGGCGCCGACCATCCCTTTGCGCCACATCAACCAAGTGGTGGCGCTGGCAAACGGCTCGGCCAACGGGTGCACCGCCACCCGCTCACGGCCCGGCAGGCTGGCCAGCATCGACTCGGACATCAGCGCCACGCCGGACCCGGCGATCACACACGCCAGCATCCCCTGGTAAGACTCAATCTCGATCGCCCGGCCCATGGTCGCGTGGTCGTGGGCAAACCAGGCCTCCAGGCGCATGCGGTACGAACAGCCTCGACGAAAGGTGAACACCGAGCGCCTCTGAACATCCAGCGCACTGCGCACCGGCTCATGATCGGCCTCGGTGATCAGCACCAGCCGTTCGTCGCACAACGGCACCCCGTCCAACCCTGCCAACTCCAGCGGACCATCCACCAGCGCCGCATCAAGCCGCCCGGTGAGCAAGCCTTCGAGCAACTCGCCACTGGGCCCCGATTGCACTTGCAGGTTCACCGCCGGATAGCGGCGGTGATAACCGGCCAGCAGGTCCGGCAGATGAATCGCCGCCGTGCTGTACATCGTGCCCAGGACAAAATCCCCGGCGGGTTGCCCTCCTTGCACGGCAGCGTGGGCTTCATCGTGCAAGGCAAAGAGCTTGGTCGCATAGTCCAGCAGGACTTTTCCCGCCGGTGACAATTGCAAACGCTGACGCTCGCGCAGGAACAGATCCACACCCAACTGCTCTTCAAGCTGCTTGAGCCGGGTCGAGAGGTTCGACGGTACCCGGTGCAGGCGTTCGGCGGCACGGGTGATGGAGCCCTCCTGCGCCACGGCCTGGAAAATCCGTAATTGGCTGAACTCCACAACCTTCTCCAAAAAAGAACAAGTTTCTCACTATTATTCAATTTTAATGAAAGTCAATCGATTCTAGCCTGACGGTCATTCGCCTCATTGCTGGAGAACGACCATGTCACCTCTTATCCGCCTGCTTGGCAGTTTCATCGCGCTGATGATGGCCATGGGAATCGGCCGCTTCGCACTTACGCCTCAGTTACCTCATTTGATCGGCGAAGGTCAGATCGACTTGACGGCCGCCGGTCTGATTGCCGCCGCCAACTACCTGGGCTACTTCCTCGGCGCGCTGGATGCCATGTTCGCCCGCCGGCCGGATCAAGTGCGGCGGCGTCTGCTCGGCGGCCTGTGGCTGTGTGTGCTGCTGACCCTGGCGTCGTTCTGGGCCTGGGGTTTCTGGCCGCACCTGGCGCTGCGCTTCGGCACCGGGGTGGCGAGTGCCTGGGTGCTGGTGATGATCACCGCGTTGAGCCAGCCTTTGGCAGCCGCGGCCGGGCGACCACGGCTTGGCGCTGTGGTGTTTGCCGGACCGGGGCTGGGGATTTTCCTGACAGGCTTGCTCGCCCTGGGCTCCAATCTGCTGGGCCAGAGCTCTGCTACCCTGTGGCTGGTGTACGCCGGGGTGGCGTTGGCGATGTTGCTGGTGATCCTGCCGATCTTGCCGCAAACCACCGCGACTACGACCGTTGCAGCGCCGGCCGCCACCTCATCGAACCGTGGCATCGCCCGCCTCGGCATGGTCTACGCCTTGTATGGCGTGGGCTACATCATTCCGGCGACGTTCCTGTCGCAAATGGCGTCGACGCAGTTCCACGGGCAGTGGCAAGCCGATCTGTTCTGGCCCTGCTTCGGCTTGGCCGCCGCCCTCGGGGTGCTGCTGGTCAGCCTGCGCCGGCCGGACCCAAGCACCACGGGTCGTTGGCTGATCGGCACGCTGTGGTTGCAGGCCATCGGGGTGTTCGCCTGTCTTTCGGGCAGCAGTGCAGGGTTGGCGCTCGGCGTCATCCTGTGTGGCACACCGTTCCTGGCCTGCATGCAACTGGTGATGCAGCGCTCCCGAGAACTGGCGCCGCATGCCACCCAGCGCAACGCCGGCCTGTTGACCGCCTGCTTTGCGGTGGGCCAACTCAGTGGCCCGCTGCTGGCGGCATTGAGCAGCCATTTCAGCGGTGGGTTGCAACCGGCGTTGATCATTGCCGGCAGTGGCCTGGTGCTGGCCGGCGGGCTGTTGCTGAGCCCCGCCAGCCAGGACGAGATGAACCCCTGTACCCCCCACCGTCCTGCGCTGATCAGGCCGGGCCGACCGCGCTGAAGGGTTTGTTCATGGACAGGGCGGGCTCCCGTCGCGCCAGAACGAAATACAACGCCCCGCCGAGGAAGCAACCGGTGAACCAGGCGAAGTTTGCCATCGGTTGCAGCAACGGGGTGAAGGTGATCGCTACGCCCATCAGCGTTGCCGGAATCAGCGCCTTGACCGCCGTCCAGTTGATGCCGCCGCTGTAGTAATAGCGACCGCTCGGGCCATCATTGAACAGCGCATCCACGTCGATCTGCTGCTTCTTGATCAGGTAATAATCCACCAGCAGGATCCCGAACAACGGCCCGATGAACGCGGCCAGCACATCCAGGGTGTAGTGGATTACTTCGGGGTTGTTGAACAGGTTCCAGGGTGTGATGAAGATCGACGCAATTGCCGCGATCATGCCACCGGCGCGCCAGCTGACTTTGCTGGGCGCGACGTTTGCGAAATCGAACGCCGGCGACACGAAGTTCGCGACAATGTTGATGCCGACCGTCGCAGTGACGAAAGCAAACGCCCCTAGAAGTACAGCCACGCTGTTGTCGATGCGCGCCACCGTCGCAATCGGATCATGGAGCATTTCGCCGAATACCGGCAGGGTCCCGGAAACAATCACCACCGTGACCAGGGAGAACGCCAGGAAATTCACCGGCAGCCCCCAGAAATTGCCCCGGCGCACGTCAGACATGCTCCGACAGTAGCGACTGAAATCGCCGAAATTCAGGGTCGGGCCGGAAAAATACGACACCACCAGGGCCGTCGCGACGATCACCTGGCCGAACGCCTGCCAGCCGGACAGAGACTTTTCCGCCAGGGTGAAGCTGATGTTGCTCCAACCGGCCTTCCACACGATCCAGCCGGCCAGCAGGAACATCACTGCATACACCACGGGTCCGGCCCAATCGATGAAACGCCGGATCGACTCCATGCCCGCCCAGAACACCAGCGCCTGGACGAACCAGAGAGTGAGGAAGCCGAACCACCCCAAGTAGGACAAACCGGCAAAGTGCGGCGTCGCATACACCTCCATCGCAGGAAAAAACCGCAGCACGACGATGATCAGCGCACTGGAAGCCAGGTACGTCTGAATCCCGTACCACGCCACAGCGATCAGGCCGCGGATGACCGCCGGAATATTCGCGCCGAATACCCCGAACGCCAGCCGACAGATCACCGGATATGGCACCGCCGCCTGCTGGCTCGGCCTGGCGACCAGGTTGGCGATCAATTGCACGATACAAATCCCGCCCAGCAAGGCAATCAGCACCTGCCAACTCGCCAGCCCCAACGCAAACAGACTGGCGGCGAATACATAACCGCCCACGCTGTGCACATCGCTCATCCAGAACGCGAAGATGTTGTACCAATTCCATTTCTGCGGCAGCGGGCCCAGGTCCTCGTTATAGAGGCGGGGGCTGTAGCCGTCGGGCAATTGCTCGGACATTGCGGGGCTCCTTTTTTATGAAGCCGGGCCCCCGAATCAACTGTTCACCCTACTGCGCACGGGAGCCGGCATGGTTTGTATACGAAGCTCCACGCAGAATGCGTGCCATAGGCGTTGGATGTGAGACAAATCGGGGGGTGTGGCGACGTTGGAAGCCAGGCAGGCGTAGGCAAGCGCCCACGAACAGGGCGCGGATGCATGCTAAAGGTGCATAAATTTGTATACAGAGGGAGGCCGAGTACCGCACCTGTGGCGAGGGGATTTATCCCCGCTGGGCTGTGCAGCAGCCCCCAAGACAGCCAACGTCTTCTATCTGGCACACCGCGGTGTGGGGCTTTAGGGCTGTTCCGCAGCCCAGCGGGGATAAATCCCCTCGCCACAGGATCCCTCAACCACCAGTAGTGTGGTCAGGCAGAGGATCAGCTCAATTCAATGCGATCGGCATGAATGACAATCTGTCCATTCTTGTACAGCGCACCAATGGCCTTCTTGAAGTTGCCCTTGCTCACGCCAAACAGGCTGCTGATCAACGCCGGATCGCTCTTGTCGCTGACCGCCAGCGTACCGTTGCTCTCGCGCAGCTTGGCGAGGATCTTGGCGTTCAGGCTGGTGGCGGCTTCCTGGCCTACCGGCTGCAGGCTCAGGCTGATCTTGCCGTCCGGGCGAACTTCCTTGATGAAGCCCTTCTCGTGCATGCCGACGCGCATGAACTTGAAGATTTCGTTCTTGTGGATAAGTCCCCAGTGCTTGTTATTGATGATCGCCTTGAAGCCCATGTCGGTGGCTTCGGCAACCAGCAAGTCAACTTCCTGTCCCGCCGTGTAGTTGGCCGGCGTCTTGTCCAGATAACGGTCCAGGCGCGCCGTGGCGGTAATGCGGCGGGTATGTTTGTCGAGATAGACATGCACCACGCAATAGTCCCCGGCCTTCATCTGGCGTTTTTCTTCCGAAAACGGCAGCAACAGATCCTTGGGCAATCCCCAGTCGAGGAATACACCGATGCTGTTGACCTCAACCACTTTCAGGCTGGCAAATTCACCGACCTGGACTTTGGGTTTTTCCGTGGTCGCGATCAGTTTGTCGTCGCTGTCCAGGTAAATAAAAACGTTCAGCCAATCTTCATCTTCGCTGGGAATATCCTTGGGGATATAACGGTTGGGCAACAGAATCTCGCCATCGGCGCCGCCGTCCAGATATAAACCGAAGTTAGTGTGTTTAACCACTTGCAAACTGTTGTAGCGCCCGACTAAAGCCATTTCCAATACCCTCATTGCGTGGGCGGCATTCTACCCGTTTTTACGCGGCGGTTCGTGGTCGCCAGCCGGCCGCCTGCGCAACCATTGATTTTCCTGGCTTTTCGCCTTCAGCCGGCCGTTCGTCAGACAGCCCTCGGGCCGGGCGGCGGTTTCACAGCGCTGCATCGTGTATATATTTTTTGCATGGTTGTTATTTAAAACAGCGGCTTAGGGCGATAATTGGCGAAAAATTCCATTTCCGTCCTGGCAATTGCCAGGATGTTTCACGAAATATCGGCCAAGCAAGGGCCAGGTATTTCCTGTACGATGCCTGGCCCTATTAATTATCTACAGGTTAATGGCCGCCATGCGCGTAAAAGCATCCAACAGCAAAGCAAAGCCCGCCCCAGCCGTTGAAACCAGCGAATCGATCAATGACCAGATCGCTGCGTTCCTCAAGAACGGCGGTGAAATCCAGCAAATTGCCAAAGGCGTCAGCGGCCAGACATTCGGCCCGTCCAAGCAGATCAGCCTGGGCAAAAAGTAATCCCCGCGTCACCTGGTCCCAAAGCGCTTTGAGCTTCGAAGCGCTTGGACTGGAAGCCCTTCCCGCGACACTCCCTGCATAAAAATCGACGAATGGCCTTCGAAGCACGGCATTCGCCGGTATGCTTGCACCTCTCTATATCAAGTGTTCCAGCCGGTTGCTCCTCGCTATTCATGGAGTGAAGCATGCGTATTCCTTTCGTCCTGCTGACCATCAGCCTGTTGGCCTGCCCGTTTGCCCATGGGCAGGTGTTCCAGCGCGAACTGGGCGACTTCGACCTCAAGCTCGGCACCACGCCCAGCCGTAGCATGGCCCAGGGCCTCGTCACGCCATCGAGCACCGGTTCGTTCCATGGTGGCCTGGACCTGAGCCATGACAGTGGCTGGTATTTCGGCCAGTGGTCACCCAGCGCCGGGCTTAGCCCATCCACCGACCTCGAAGTCGATTCCTACCTGGGCTTCAAACAGCCTTTCGACCAGACCCTGGGCTACGAAGTCGGCCTGATTCACTACAGCTACCCCACCGTCGACCCCCTCGACAGCCAGGAACTCTACGGTGGCCTGACCGTGCTGGGCAGCCGTTTCGGCGCGGCCCTGAGTAACGACCCGGACAAACAGAACAGCACGCTGTTCGCCGACCTCGGCGGCAACGTGCCGTTCGGCATCGGTGTCAGCGCCAAATACACCACTCACCAGCTCAACACGCCTGTCTCCGTCGAGAACGGCTATGTCGGCAGTTTCAGTGATTGGTCGCTGAAAATTTCCCGGCCATGGCGAGGCATCGACCTGGACCTGATCTACAGCGACTCCAGCCTCAGCGGCAGCAGTTGCTCGGCTTATTCGGGCCACAACAGCGAGTGCGATGGCCTGCTGACCCTCAAGATGGCTCATCCATTTTACTAACCGTTACGCTTTTAATCGGCTGAACTGCCACGCGTCTGCGAAGCTCAAACAAAACACCTGATGGCTTCGCAAGGACTCGCTCATGTCGCGCTGGCTCACCCGCACTGTCATGTTCATCGCCCTGCTGCTGACACTCGCCGCGTGCAGCCGCATTGGCCTGGCTTACCGCAATCTCGACCTGATCATCCCTTGGACCCTCAACGACTACCTGGAAATCAATGGCGAGCAAAAAGACTGGTTCAACGAGCGCCTCAAGGAACACCTGAGCTGGCACTGCACCACCCAACTGCCGGGTTACCTCGACTGGCTGGACCGCTTGAAGTCTATGGTGCAAACCGATCAGGTCACCGACGAAGCCCTCCAGCAACGCACCCGCGAAGCCAAGGCCGCCATCGCCGAAACCGCCCGGGCGATCACCCCGTCCGCCATCGAACTGTTACAAGGGCTGAGCGACGATCAAGTCGCGGACATGGACGCGGCATTCGTCAAGGACCAGCGCAAACGCCAGGAACAATACCTCAAGCCCACGCTGCAACAGCAGATCCAGGAACGTAGCGAACGCATGGAAAAACGCCTGAACGACTGGCTCGGGCCCCTCAACATCGCTCAACGCCAGCGCGTGGTGGCCTGGTCCACCGCCCTGGGCGACCAGAACCAGCAGTGGATCGCCAACCGCGCCCATTGGCAGAACCAGTTCAGCGCCGCCGTCGCCCAGCGCCACAACCCGGACTTTGCGCAACGCATCGAACAGCTACTGGTGGACCGCGAAAGCCTCTGGACCCCGGCCTACCGCGAGGCCTACAACAAAACCGAAGCCCAGGCCCGCAGCTTGCTGGTGGACCTGATGGCCGACAGCACCCAGCCCCAGCGGGAACGGCTGTTGAAGAAAATCGACGGGGTGAAGAAGGATTTCAGTGATTTGAAGTGTTTGAAGGCGGCACGCTCATAAGAGCAACACAAATCCCCTGTGGGAGCGGGGTTTGGGGGGGGGGGGGGGGGGGGGGGGGGGGGGGGGGGGGGGGGGGGGGAAGGGGGGGTGGGG
>NZ_RQJK02000039.1:0-25097 GCF_022342325.2 Pseudomonas sp. AF32
TCTGCACCAGGCGCCGATGCTGCAACTGGTCTACGCCCAGGACGAGGTCCTGGAGCGTTGGGTGGCGATCCTGCTGTTCCATCACATGGCGCTGGACCATACCGCGCTGGAAGTGGTGCAACAGGAGATGCAGGCCCACTTGATGGGCGAGGCCGGGCAACTGGCGGCACCAGTGCCGTATCGCAACTATGTCGCCCAGGCGAGATTGGGAGCGAGCGAAGAGGAACACGAAGCGTTCTTCCACCAGATGCTCGCAGACATCGATGAGCCGACGCTGCCGTTTGGATTGGCGCAAGTCCAGGGTGACGGGCGCGGCATCGAGGAAGTGACGGTCCTGGTCGACGAGGTGTTGAGCCGGGGGCTGCGCAGCCAGGCCCGGCGGCTCGGCGTGAGTGTCGCGAGCCTGGTCCACCTGGCCTGGGCGCGGGTCATGGCCCTGGCGTCCGGCCAGGAGCAGGTGGTCTTCGGCACGGTACTATTGGGGCGGATGCAGGGCGGCGACGGTGCTGATCGGGCGTTGGGTATGTTCATCAACACCTTGCCGATACGCGTGTCGGTGGACGAGCAAAGCGTTCGTGATGCCGTGAAGGCGACTCACGCCCGGCTGACCGGCATGCTGGCCCATGAGCATGCCTCCCTGGCCCTGGCTCAACGTTGCAGCGGCGTGGCCTCGCCAACACCATTGTTCAGTGCACTGCTGAACTACCGGCATAGTTCGATCGAGGTGACGGAGGCGTTGCTGTCGGCCTGGAGCGGCATGCAGATGCTGTCCAGCGAAGAGCGCACCAACTACCCGCTGACCATGAACGTCGATGATCTGGGCGACGGCTTGAGCCTGACGGCGCTGGTCGAATCGCGGATCGGGGCGCAACGCGTCTGTGACTATATGCAAGTCGCGCTGCGCAGCCTTTTCGATGCGCTGGAACACGCGCCGCAAACACCGGTGCAAAGCCTGCCGGTGCTACCGTCGGTGGAGCGTCGGCAACTGGTGGAAGGCTGGAATGCCTCGTCGCAAACCTACGCCCACGACGCGCTGATTCACGGGCTATTCGAAGCTCGCGCCGCCGCGCAACCCGATGCGGTGGCGGTGATGTTCGAGGATCGCGCACTGACCTACGGCGAGCTCAACGCCCGGGCCAACCAGCTTGCTCATCGCTTGCTGGCCCTGGGGATCCGTCCGGATGATCGGGTGGCGATCTGCGTCGAGCGCGGCCTGGACATGATTGTCGGCCTGCTGGGCATCCTCAAGTCCGGCGCCGGCTACGTGCCGCTGGATCCGGCTTACCCGGCGGAGCGCCTGGCCTACATCCTGGAAGACAGCGCGCCGCTCGCCATCGTTGTGCACGCTGCGACGCAAGGGCTGCTGGCCGGTGAGTCGGCGTGTCTGATCGGCCTCCACGAGGGTGGTTTGTCCAGTCAATCCGAGGACAATCCGGCGGTGGCAGGGCTGACATCGCGGCACTTGGCCTATGTCATCTACACCTCGGGCTCGACCGGCCTGCCCAAGGGCGTCATGGTGGAGCACCGCAACGTCGCGCGGCTGTTCTCGGCCACCCGGCCGTGGTTCGACTTCGGTCCGCAGGACGTCTGGGCACTGTTCCATTCCTTCGCCTTCGATTTCTCGGTCTGGGAAATCTGGGGCGCGCTGACCCACGGCGGCTGTCTGCTGGTGGTGCCGCAACTGGTCAGCCGTTCACCGCAGGACTGCTACGCGCTGTTGTGCGGGGCCGGTGTCACGGTGCTGAACCAGACGCCCAGCGCGTTCCGCCAGTTGATCGCGGCCCAGGGCGAAAGCGAGCTGAAACACAGCCTGCGCCAGGTGATTTTCGGCGGCGAGGCGTTGGAGACCGGCATTCTCAAGCCGTGGTATGCCCGGGCAATCAACGCCGGTACGCAACTGGTCAACATGTATGGCATCACCGAAACCACGGTGCACGTGACCTATCGCGCTCTTGAAGCCGCCGACGCGCAACTGACCTGCGTCAGCCCCATCGGCAAGCGCATCCCCGACTTGCAGTTGTATGTGCTCGACGCTCAGCGTGAACCGGTACCGGTGGGCGTGGTCGGCGAGATGTACGTGGGCGGCGCGGGTGTCAGCCGGGGTTATCTGAACCGCGACGAGTTGACGTCGGAACGCTTCCTCGCCAACCCGTTCAGCACCGAACCGAACGCACGGATGTACAAGACTGGCGACCTGGGTCGCTGGCTGGCGGACGGCAGCATCGAATACCTGGGGCGTAACGACGACCAGGTGAAGATCCGCGGCTTCCGAATCGAGTTGGGCGAAATCGAAGCCACGCTGGCGGCCTGCGAGGGTGTCAGCGAGGCGGTGGTGATCGCTCGCGAAGACGAACCGGGTGACAAGCGCCTGGTGGCCTATGTGATTGCCGAGGAGGGCGCACAGCCATCCGCAGCCGAGCTGCGCAGCCAATTGCTGGGTTCGCTGGCGGACTACATGGTGCCGAGCGCCTTCGTGTTGCTCAAAGCCTTCCCGCTGACCACCAACGGCAAACTGGATCGCAAGGCGCTGCCGGCGCCCGATCAGTCGGCGGTGGTGAGCCGCAGGTACGAGGCCCCGCAAGGCGAAGTCGAAACGCTCATCGCTGCCATCTGGCAGGACCTGTTGGACCTTGATCAGGTCGGTCGTCATGATCATTTCTTCGAACTGGGCGGGCACTCGCTGCTGGCTGTCAAGTTGATCGAGCGCATGCGCAATGCGGGCCTGAGTGCCGACGTGCGGGTCCTTTTCAGTCAACCCACCCTGGCGGCCCTGGCGGCGGCCGTGGGCGGTGGTTCGGAGATCGTCGTGCCGGCCAACCGGATCCCGGACGGCTGCACCCGCATCACCCCGGACATGCTGCCCCTGGCCGACCTGGACCAGGGCACCATCGACCGCATCGTGGCGGCGGTGCCGGGCGGCGCGGTCAACGTTCAGGATATTTACCCGCTGGCGCCGTTGCAGGAGGGGATCGTTTACCACCACCTCGCCGCTGAGCAGGGCGATCCCTACCTCCAATACATGATGTTCGCCTTCGACAGCACCACGCGCCTGGACGGGTTCGTCCAGGCGTTCCAGGCGGTCATTGCCAGGCACGACATCCTGCGCACGGGCGTGCTCTGGGAGGGGCTGGCCGAACCGGTTCAAGTGGTCTGGCGTGAGGCCGGGCTGGAAGTCGAGGCGGTCCAGCTGGAGGCGGCCGCCGGGGATATCGCCGGTCAATTGCACGAGCGCTTCGACCCACGGCATTACCGCCTGGACATCCGTCGGGCGCCGCTGATGCGGCTGGCCTATGCGCAGGATCCAGCCAATCGGCGCTGGGTCGGCATTCTGCTGTTCCACCACCTGGTGGACGATGCCACGTCACTGGCGGTGTTGGCAGCGGAAATCGAGGCGTACATGCTCGGCCAGGCGCAGCACCTGCCCGCGTCGGTGCCTTACCGCAACTACGTGGCGCAAGCCCGGCTGGGTGTCGATCGCGAGGCCCATGAGGCGTTCTTCCACGAAATGCTGGGCGATGTCGACGAGCCCACGCTACCGTTTGGCCTGCTGGATGTGCAAGGTGACGGCAGCGGGATCGAAGAGGTGCGCCAGGACGTTGCGGTCGACTTGAGTCGGCGCCTGCGCGCCCAGGCCCGTCAGCTTGGCGTGAGTGCGGCGAGCCTGTACCACCTGGTCTGGGCGCAGGTACTGGGCGTGGTGTCGGGCAAGGACGACGTGGTGTTCGGCACGGTACTGGTCGGCCGGATGCAAGGCGGCGAGGGCGCCGACCGGGCGTTGGGCATGTTCATCAATACGCTGCCGGTACGGGTCAGCCTGGACCAGGCAGGCGTGCGCGACAGTGTGAAGGCGACCCATGGCCGGCTGACGGCCTTGCTGGCCCATGAACATGCCTCGCTGGCATTGGCGCAGCGTTGCAGCGGTGTGGAGGCGCCGATGCCGCTGTTCAGTGCCTTGCTCAACTATCGTCACACCGCTACGGCAGCTTCCAACGAGGCGCTGGCCGCCTGGGACGGCATTCAACTGCTGGGCGGTGAAGAACGGACCAACTATCCGTTGACGTTGTCGGTGGACGACCAGGGCGATGCCTTCAGCTTCAGCATCATGACCCCGGCGCGGATCGGCGCACAGCGCCTGTGCGGTTATATTCACCAGGCGCTGCACCGTCTCGTGGGGATGCTGGAACGCACGCCTGAAGCGCCGCTGCACCAGTTGTCGATCCTGCCGGCATCCGAATGTGAGCAATTGCTTGAAACGTTCAATGCCACGCACGTCGATTATCCGCTGGCGCAGACCCTGCACAGTGCCTTCGAGGCCCAGGCATGGCGTACGCCCGAGTCGGTGGCGGTGCTGCATGGCGACCAGCGCCTGAGCTACCGCGAATTGAACGAGCGGGCCAACCGGCTGGCACATTACCTGCGCGGGCGTGGCGTGAAGCCGGATTCGCGGGTGGCGATCTGTGTCGAGCGCGGCCTCGACATGGTGGTGGGGCTGCTGGCGATACTCAAGGCCGGCGGTGCCTATGTACCGCTGGATCCGGCCTATCCGCTGGACCGGATCGCCCACATGCTGGAAGACAGTGTCCCGGTGGCGGTCCTTGCGCAAACCGGGACCTGCGGGTTGCTGGCCGGCGCCTCGGTTCCGGTCATCGACCTCGACAGCGATGCCTGGCATGACCTGTCCATCGCCAACCCACCTGCGTCGGGCCTGGCTTCCACGCATCTGGCCTACGTCCTCTACACCTCGGGCTCCACCGGCAAACCCAAAGGCGTGATGGTCGAGCACCGCAGTGTGATCAACCTGCTGTTGGCCATGGGTGACACCCTGGGCATGACGGCGACCGACCGCGTGCTGGCGCTGACGACCCTGGGCTTCGACATTGCCGGCCTGGAGCTGTACCTGCCGCTGATGTATGGCGCAAGCATGGTCGTGGCGACTCGCGATCAAGGGCGCGAGGGTCGCTCACTGGGGGACCTGATAGCCTCCAGTGGCGTCACCGTTGCCCAGGCTACCCCGGCGAGCTGGCGCATGCTGCTCGAATCCGGCTGGCAGGGCGCACCGGGATTGACCGCCTTGTGCGGGGGGGAAGCGCTGCCTGCTGATCTTGCATCACGCCTGGCGGCCCGGGTCGAGACGTTGTTCAACGTCTATGGCCCCACCGAGACGACGATCTGGTCCTCGGCAACGCGGATCAGTGGCGAAGAAACGGGCGACAGCCAGGTCAGTATCGGCCGGCCCATCGCCAACACCCGGTTCTACCTGCTCGATGTCCACGGCAAACCCGTCCCCGTGGGCGTCGCCGGGGAAATCCACATTGGCGGCGCCGGCGTGGCGCGGGGCTACCTGAACCGTGATGACCTGACGGCCGAACGTTTCCTCAAGGATCCATTCAGCCGCGAACCCAACGCCCGGATGTACAAGACCGGCGACCTGGGTCGTTACCGGCCGGACGGCAACATCGAATACCTGGGCCGCAATGACGACCAGGTGAAGTTTCGCGGCTTCCGCATCGAACTGGGCGAGATCGCAGCCAGGCTTGCTCAGCACGCGGCGGTGAAGGATGCCGTGGCGTTGGTGCGCGAGGATATGCCGGGGGAGAAACGCCTGGTCGCTTATTTCACCGGGCATCCATCAGGCGAAACGGCCGACATCGAAGACCTGCGCCTGCACCTGCAGACCCTGTTGCCGGCCTACATGGTGCCCACCGCTTACGTGCGTCTTGACGCTTTGCCACTGACACCTAACGGCAAGCTCGACCGTAAGGCCCTGCCAGTTCCCGACCTGGCTTGCGTCATCACTCGTGGCTACGAAGCTCCCGTGGGCGACACCGAAATCACGTTGGCGCAGCTGTGGGCTGAGGTGCTGAACGTGGAGCGCGTCGGTCGTCACGATCACTTCTTCGAGCTGGGCGGGCATTCGCTGCTGGCGGTCAGCCTGATGGAGCGGATGCGGCAGGAGGGCATGGAGGCGGATGTGCGAACGCTGTTCGAGCAACCCACGCTCGCGGAATACGCGGCAATGACAGAAAAAATGGAGATTGTCCTGTGAGTGTGATCGAACTGTTGGCGACACTGAAGGAAAAAGACGTTCAGCTTTCGGTCAAGGGTGACCAGCTCGTGGTACGCGGCCGGAAACAGTCTTTGAGCGAGCCCGCGGTGCTGGCCTTGTTGCGCGAGCACAAGGCCACCTTGATCGATTTGATCAAGACCGGGCAGTACGAGGCCGCGAATGCCGGCGAAGCCGAAGTCCCGGCCAACCTGATCCCCGACGGTTGCTTGCGCATCACCCCGCAGATGCTGCCGCTGGTGACGCTGGACCAACCGGCCATCGACCGTATTGTCGCCACCGTGCCGGGTGGCGCGGCCAATGTGCAGGATATCTACCCCCTGGCACCGCTGCAGGAAGGGATCCTTTATCACCACCTCACGGCTGCCCAAGGCGATTCCTATGTCTTGCAGGCGCGCTTCAGCTTCAGTCGCCGTGAGCGCCTGGAGGAATTTGTCGACGCCTTGCAGAGCGTGATCGACCGGCACGATATCCTGCGCACGGCCATCGTTCGCGAGGGCCTGGAAGCACCGGTCCAGGTGGTCTGGCGCCAGGCCCGGCTGGGATTCAAGGACATCAGCGCCGAACTCGCCGACGGCGACGTCATGGCGCAATTGCAAAGGCAATTCGACCCCCGGCACTATCGAATGGATATTCGCCAGGCGCCGCTGTTACTGATGGTCTGCGCCCATGACCCTGTCAATCAGCGTTGGGTGGCCATGCTGTTGTTCCATCACATGGTGCTCGATCATGCGGGGCTGGCGGTGGTGCAGCATGAAATGCAGGCGTGGCTGACGGGGCAAGGCGGGCAACTGGAGCCTGCCGTTCCTTACCGCAACTACGTGGCACGCACCCGACAGGCCGGCCAGCGCCAGGCTGACGAGGCGTTCTTCAGCAATATGCTGGGCGACGTCGACGAACCGACCTTGCCTTTCGGCCAACAGGACGTACTGGGCGACGGCAGTGGTGTCGAGGAATGCCATCTGGCGGTAACGCCGCTGCTAGGCCGCCGCTTGCGTGGGCAGGCGCGTCAGTTGGGTGTCAGCGCCGCCAGCATCATCCACCTGGCCTGGGCCCAGGTACTGGGCTGTGTTTCAGGTCGCGAAGACGTGGTGTTCGGCACCGTGATGCTGGGGCGGATGCAGGCTGGCGAAAGCATGACCCGTGCCTTGGGCATGTTTATCAATACCTTGCCGCTGCGGGTGGATGTGGGCGCCCGGAGCGTGCGCGATGCAGTGAAGGACACCCACGGCTGGCTGAGCGCCTTGCTCGGTCATGAATACGCTTCCCTGGCCCTGGCGCAACGTTGCAGCGGCGTGGCGGCGCCGGCACCGCTCTTCAGCGCATTGCTGAACTATCGACACAGCGCCAGCCGGAGCCAGGTGCTCCCGGCGCACGCCCTCCAGGCTTGGGAAGGGATCGAGACCCTGAGTGCGCAAGAGCGTACCAATTATCCGCTGGTCCTTTCGGTGGATGATTTTTCCGATGATTTTGCCCTGACGGTGCAGGCGACTCCGGGAATCGATGCGCAACGCGTCGGCGAATACATGCAAACCGCCATGGAATGCCTGGTCACGGCGCTGGAGAACGCCGCCGAAACGCCGATCAATACCCTGTCGATCCTGCCGCCGGCCGAGCGCGAGCGCGTGTTGCAAGGGTTCAACGACACCGCCCGCGCCTATCCCCAGGCGCAACTGATCCACGCCTTGTTCGAAGCCCAGGTCGAGGCTTGTCCGGATGCGCCGGCTGCGGTACAGGCGGGGCAAACCCTCACGTATAGGGCGCTGAACACCCAGGCCGATCAACTGGCCCGGCATCTGCTCGATCTGGGTGTCCAACCAGGGGAGACCGTGGCGATCCTGCTGCCGCGCTCGCTCGACCTGCTGATCAGCCAACTGGCGATTCTCAAATGTGCGGCGGTCTACCTGCCCCTGGATGTCAACGCGCCGGTGGAGCGCCAGCAGTTCATGATGGAGGACAGCCGGGCCGTGTGGGTGTTGACCCATGCTGCCGAGCTCCTCGCCGAGGACGTGCGTCGGGTGGACCTCGATGCCCTCGACCTGCCTGAAGAGCCGGTTTTCGACAAGCCACCGGCGGCGTCGAGCGAAGCGGCCGCCTACATCATGTACACCTCGGGCTCCACGGGTACGCCCAAGGGCGTGCTGGTGCCGCACCGGGCGATCAGCCGGTTGGTGATCAACAACGGCTACGCCGATTTCAACGCTCAGGACCGCGTGGCGTTCGCGTCGAACCCGGCGTTCGATGCCAGTACCCTCGAAGTCTGGGCGCCGCTGCTCAATGGCGGTTGCGTGGTGGTGGTCGAGCAGGTGGTGTTGCTGTCCCAGGCGCGTTTTGCCGGATGGCTGGTCGAACAGGCGGTCAACGTGCTGTGGATGACGGCCGGTCTGTTCCACCAGTACGCCTCTGGACTCATGCCGGTGTTCAAGCAATTGCGCTATTTGATCGTCGGCGGTGACGTACTCGATCCGGCGGTGATTGGCCGGGTGCTGGAAGAGGGCGCACCGCAACATCTGCTCAACGGCTACGGCCCGACGGAAGCCACGACGTTTTCAACCACCTGCGAGATCAAAGCCGTCGGTGCGGGCAGCATTCCCATTGGCCGTCCCGTGGGCAACACCCGCGTCTACCTGCTGGACTCGCAGCGTCGGCCCGTGCCCCACGGCGTTGCCGGCGAGCTGTACATCGGCGGCACCGGGGTCGCCAAGGGCTATCTGAACCGGCCGGAGCTGACCGCCGAAAAATTCCTGCCAGACCCGTTCAGCGAGCAGCCACACGCGTTGATGTACCGCACCGGCGACCTGGGACGCCATTTAGCGGATGGCAACATCGAATACCTGGGCCGTAACGACGGCCAGGTGAAAATCCGCGGATTCCGCATCGAACCGGGGGAGATCGAAGCCCGGCTGAGCCAGCATGAGGCGGTGAAAGAAGCTGCTGTGCTGGTCCGAGAGGATGTGCCGGGAGAAAAGCGCCTGGTTGCCTACTTCACCTTGCATCGCCCCGATGACATGACGACGATCGAGGTGTTGCGGGCTCACCTGAGCAACCGTCTGCCGGACTACATGGTGCCTGCCGCCTACGTGCGCCTCGATGCACTGCCGCTGACCGCCAACGGCAAGCTTGACCGCAAGGCCCTGCCGGCGCCGGACCAGGATTCGCTCCTCACGCGTGGCTATGAAGCCCCGCTGGGCGAGACCGAAATCACCCTGGCCCGGTTGTGGGGTCAGGTGCTCAATGTCGAACGGGTCGGGCGCCACGACCATTTCTTCGAGCTGGGCGGTCATTCGCTGCTCGCCGTCAACCTGATCGAACAGATGCGCCAGGTGGGCCTGAGCGCCGACGTTCGCGTGTTGTTCGGCCAGCCGACCCTGGCCGCCCTGGCTGCGGCGGTGGGTGGCGGTCACGAAGTCCAGGTGCCGGCCAACGGCGTCACACCCGGCTGCGGGCGGATCACCCCGGACCTGCTGCCGCTGGTCGCGCTGAGTCAGGAGGCCATCGACGCGATTGTCGCCACTGTGCCTGGCGGCGTGGACAACGTGCAGGACATCTATCCGCTGGCGCCGTTGCAGGAAGGCATTCTCTATCACCATATCTCGGCACAAGAGGGCGACCCCTACGTGCTCCAGGCGCTGTTCGCCTTCCACGACAAGGCGCGCCTGACGGCTTTTGCCAACGCCTTGCAGGGTGTCATCGATCGTCACGATATCCTGCGCACCGCCATCGTGTGGGAGGGGTTGGAGCAGCCGGTGCAGGTGGTCTGGCGCACGGCGCTGTTGAGTGTCGAAGAGCTGCTGCCGGAAGACGCCAGCGATGACGTACTGACCGAGCTGCATGAACGTTTCGATTCCCGCCATCATCGACTCGATATCCGACAGGCACCGCTGATGTGCCTGCGTTTTGCCCATGACCCGGCCAATGACCGTTGGGTGGCGATGCTGCTGTTCCATCACATTGCCCTGGACCATACCGCCCTGGATGTGGTGCAGCAGGAAATGCAGCTGTATCTGCTCGGTCAGCAGGATCAACTGGCCCCGGCGATGCCGTACCGCAACTACGTGGCGCAGGCGCGCCTGGGTGTCAGCGAGGAAGAACACGAGGCGTTTTTCAGCGAGATGCTCGGCGATGTCGACGAACCGACATTGCCCCTCGGGCTGCAACAGGTGCAGGGTGACGGCCGCGGTATCGAGGAAGCCCGGCTCGACGTCGACGCGGGCCTGGCGGGTCGCCTGCGGTCACAGGCCCGGCAGTTGGGCGTGAGCGCCGCCAGCCTGCATCACCTGGCCTGGGCGCAGGTGCTGGGGCGGTTGTCCGGGCGCGAGGATGTGGTGTTCGGCACCGTACTGATGGGCCGGATGCAGGGCGGCGCGGGGGCTGACCGTGCCCTGGGCATGTTCATCAACACGTTGCCACTGCGGGTGAAACTGGACGATCAGGGCGTGCAGGCGGCGATCAGGGCCACCCATGGGCGGCTGAGCGCATTGCTCGGTCACGAGCATGCTTCGCTGGCCCTGGCGCAACGTTGCAGCCGCGTCGCGGCGCCGGCTCCGCTGTTCAGTGCGCTGCTGAACTACCGGCACAGCGCCGGCGATGGTATCTCTACCGACGCGGTGGCGGCCTGGCAGGGCATCGAAACCCTGGGCAGCGAAGAACGTTCGAATTATCCGCTGACCCTGTCGGTGGATGATCTGGGCGACGGCTTCACCCTCGGTGCCCTGGCGTTGCAAGGCGTGGGGGCGGCACGCATCTGCGCCTACATGCACACCGCCCTCGAAAACCTGGTACACGCCCTGGAACACACCCCGCAACTGCCGCTCAGCCGGTTGGAGATCTTGCCGCAAAGCGAGCGCGAGCGGCTGCTGGTGGATTTCAACGCCACTCGGCGTGCCTACCCCCAGGAGCAGACCGTCCTGGCACTGTTCGAAGCCCAGGCCGCCCATGTTCCCGAGGCGATTGCCGTGGTACACGGATCGCACCGGATCAGTTACGCGGCCCTGAACGAGCGGGCGAACCACCTGGCCCATTATCTGATCGGGCTAGGTGTGCAACCGGATGACTGCGTGGCAATCCTGTTTCCACGCTCGATCGATCTGTTGGCCAGCCAGTTGGCGATCCTCAAGTGCGCAGCGACCTATGTGCCGCTGGACCGCAATGCCTCGCTGGAGCGCCAGCGCTTCATGCTCGACGATTGCCAGGCCTCTTTCGTGCTGACGTTCAGCACCGAACCAGCTCCCGTGGGCACGCCCCGGGTCGACCTGGACACGCTGGAACTGCGAGGTCCTTCCCGTGACCCGGCGCTGGAGCAGTCCAGCGAGTCGATTGCCTACATCATGTACACCTCGGGCTCCACGGGCCAACCCAAGGGTGTGCTGATCCCCCATCGGGCCATCAACCGATTGGTGATCAATAACGGTTACGCCGATTTCAATGAGCATGATCGGATCGCCTTCGCGTCGAACCCGGCCTTCGACGCCAGCACCATGGAAGTGTGGGGTGCGTTGCTCAACGGCGGGCAGGTGGTGGTGATCGACCATGAAACCCTGCTCGAACCTGCACGTTTTGCCCAGGAATTGAAGGCGTCGGGCACCACCGTGTTGTTTGTCACCACGGCGATTTTCAATCAATACGTACAGATGATTCCCGAGGCCATGGGTGGCCTGCGGATGCTGCTGTGCGGTGGCGAGCGGGCCGACGTCGCTTCCTTCCGGCGTTTGCTGGCGCTGGCACCAGACCTGAGACTGGTACATTGCTACGGTCCCACCGAAACCACCACCTACGCCACGACGCTGGAAGTGAAGGCCGTGGCCCCTGACGCGCAGAGCGTGCCCATTGGCGGGCCGATTTCCAATACACAGATTTACGTGCTTGATGCCCGCCGGCAACTGGCGCCCCTGGGTGTCGCCGGTGAAATCTACATCGGCGGCAAAGGCGTGGCGAAGGGGTACTTGAACCGCCCTGACCTGACGGCGGAAAAATTCATCGCCGACCCGTTCAGCCACGAACCCGACGCCTTGCTGTACCGCACGGGCGACCTTGGTCGCTGGCTGCCCGAGGGTAGCCTGGAATGCCTGGGCCGCAACGATGACCAGGTGAAGATCCGGGGATTCCGTATCGAGCTGGGCGAGATCGAGGCGAAACTGGTGACTTGTGACGGGGTGAAGGATGCCGTGGTCATGGTCCGGTCCGATGAACCGGGCGAGAAGCGCCTGGTGGCGTACGTCGTGGCGCAGCCCCAGGTCACGCTGAGCGTGGCCGGGTTGCGCGAACAACTGTCCACCACCCTGGCCGAGTACATGGTACCGGGCGCGTTCGTGATCCTGCCGGCATTCCCGTTGACGCTCAACGGCAAGGTGGACCGCAAGGCGTTGCCCGCGCCGCAGGCCGAGGCCTATGCGAGCCAGGCCTACGAGGCGCCCCAGGGAGAGGTCGAGCAGACGCTGGCAGGGTTATGGGCCGAACTGTTGAAGGTCGAGCAGGTCGGCCGCAACGATCATTTCTTTGAACTGGGCGGTCACTCGCTGCTGGCGATGAGGCTGATCGAACGGATGCGTCAGGTCGGCCTGACGGTGGACGTGCGGGTCCTGTTCAGCCAACCGACCTTGCAGGCCCTGGCCGCTGCGGTCGGTGGACACCGTGATCTGGTGGTGCCGGCCAACCTGATCGCCGCAGGTTGCCGGCGGATTACGCCGGACCTGTTGCCGTTGGCTGACCTGCGCCAGGAAGCCATCGACCGGATCGTGGCGGGCGTGCCGGGTGGGGCGGCGAATGTCCAGGATATCTACCCGCTGGCGCCGTTGCAGCAGGGCATTCTTTATCACCATCTGGCGGCCGCGCAAGGCGATCCGTATGTGCTCCAGTCACAGTTCGCCTTCGATCATCGGGACCGTCTCGAGGCGTTTACGGAGGCGCTGCAACAGGTCATCGACCGCCACGACATCCTCCGTACCTCGATCGCCTGGGAGGGGCTGGACGAACCGATGCAGGTGGTCTGGCGTCGGGCTCCCCTGGTGCTGGAAACATTTGAAGCCGATCCACAGGCCGGGGATGTCGCCCGGCAATTGCATGAACGCTTCGACGCCCGGCATTACCGGCTCGACCTGTGCCGGGCGCCCATGTTGCGCCTGGTCTGCGCCGAGGATGCAGCCAACCGGCGTTGGGTCGCCACGCTGCTGTTCCACCACACGGTACTGGATCACACGGCGCTGGAAACGCTGGTGCACGAAATGCAAGCCTTCCTGCTCGGACGTGGCGGCGAGCTGGGGGCCGCGATGCAATACCGCAACTACGTGGCCCAGGCCCGTCTGGGCGTGAGCCAGGAGGCCCACGAAACGTTCTTCCGCGCCATGCTCGGTGACATCGAAGAACCGACGCTGCCATTCGGCCGGCAAGATGTGCAGGGTGACGGTAACGACGTAGAGGAGGTGAAGCTGGCGCTGGCGGCGCCGTTATCCCGTCGTCTGCGGGCACAGGCACGGCAGGCGGGCGTCAGCGCGGCGAGCGTGATGCATCTGGCGTGGGCGCAGGTCCTGGGCCGGGTCAGCGGGCGCGACGATGTGGTCTTCGGCACTGTCCTGTTGGGGCGGATGCAAGGCACGGAAGGCGCCGACCGTGCTTTGGGCATGTTCATCAATACGCTGCCCTTGCGGATCAACCTGGGCCGGCAGAGTGCCCGCGAGGGCGTCAAGGCCGCGCACAGTCAGCTCACCGGACTGTTGGGGCATGAGCACGCGCCGTTGGCACTGGCACAGCGATGCAGCGGTGTGGCGCCGCCGACGCCGCTGTTCAGTGCCTTGCTCAACTACCGGCATAACGTCCCGACGGCGGCGGATGGGGCGCAGGAGGCATGGCAGGGCATTGACACCCTTGGCGGTGAAGAGCGTACCAACTACCCGCTCTCGCTGGCCGTGGACGACGAGGGCGAAGGTTTCAACCTGGTGGTGCAGGCGGCGTGCGGGATCGACGCACAGCGCATCGGCCACTACATGCACACGTCGCTCCAGAGCCTGGTCGACGCCCTGGAGAACGCGCCTGACAGGCCCTTGTCCGAGCTGCAAGGCATACCCGCTGACGAACTTGGGCAACTGCTCGATACCTGGAATGCCACGCAGGTCGCCTATCCGCTGGAGCAGACCGTCCATCAACTGTTCCAGGCCCAGGCCCAGGCATCGCCTGATGCCGTGGCCGTGGTATCCGGCGATCGGCAACTGAGCTATGCCGAACTGAACGGGCAGGCCAATCGGCTCGCTCATCATCTGATAGCGCAGGGCGTGCGCCCGGATGATCGGGTCGCGATCTGCGTGGAACGCGGCCTCGATATGCTGGTAGGGCTGCTGGGTATCTTGAAGGCCGGGGCTGCGTATGTGCCGCTGGATCCGGCTTACCCGAGCGATCGCCTGGCCTACATGCTGGAGGACAGCGCGCCGGTGGCCTTGCTGGTGCACACGGCGACCCGCGACCTGTTGACCGATGTCGGGGTTGTGACCCTCGGTCTCGATGACGATGCCTGGCGGGACCTGCCGGAGCTCGAACCGGCAGTGCCGGACCTGACCTCGGCGAACCTGGCCTACGTGCTCTACACCTCGGGATCGACCGGCAAGCCGAAGGGCGTGATGGTCGAACACCACAGCGTGGTCAACCTGTTGTGTGCGATGCGCGACACATTGGGCATGACGTCCACCGACCGGATGCTGGCCCTGACGACCCTGGGGTTCGACATCGCTGGCCTGGAGCTGTACCTGCCGCTGGTGTGCGGCGCTCAGGTTGTGCTGGCGTCTCGCGACCAGGGACGAGACGGCCACTTGCTTGCCCGGATGATTGCCGCGAGCGCCATCACCGTCGCCCAGGCCACCCCGACGAGCTGGCGCATGCTGCTCGAAGCGGGTTGGCAAGGTGCACCGGGATTGATCGCGCTGTGTGGCGGTGAAGCCTTGCCCGTTGACCTCGGCCTGCGTGTGGCGGAACGGGTCAAGACGCTGTTCAACGTCTACGGTCCGACCGAAACGACGATCTGGTCGTCGGCCACACAAGTCCAGGCACAAAGCTCAGGCAGCGGCCAGGTCAGTATCGGCCGTCCTATCGCCAATACCCGGTTCTATCTGCTCGATGCCCAGGGCAGGCCTGTTCCTGTCGGCGTCGCCGGTGAGATCCATATCGGCGGTGCCGGGGTCGCCAGGGGCTACATGAACCGCGAGGACCTGACGCGCGAACGGTTCCTGGACGATCCTTTCTGCCCGGAGGCCAATGCACGGATGTATCGCACTGGCGATATCGGTCGTTACCTGCCGGACGGCCGGATCGAGTACCTGGGACGCAACGATGGGCAGGTCAAGATCCGCGGCCTGCGCATTGAACTGGGCGAAATCGAAACCGTGCTCGCCACCTGTCCGGGAGTGAGCGAGGCGGTGGTGATCGTGCGCGAAGACGTGCCTGGTGAGAAACGCCTGGTGGCGTACTACCGGGCGTCGGAGGACCAGGACCTGCCGACGGCCGACGCGCTGCGGGCCCTGGTGCTGGAGCAGTTGCCCGACTACATGGTGCCCGTGGCCTATGTACGACTGGAGGCGATGCCGCAGACCCCCAACGGCAAGTTGGATCGCAAGGCGTTGCCGGCCCCTGGTTCGGCTGCGATGGCCGATGTTCATTACGAAGCGCCGCAAGGGGACATCGAACCGGTGCTGGCGCAGATCTGGCAGGAGCTGCTGGGCCTGGAACGGGTCGGTCGCCAGGACCGGTTCTTCGAGTTGGGCGGGCATTCGCTGTTGGCGATGAGGCTGATTGCCCAGGTGCGTCAACGCCTGGGGGTGGAACTGGCGCTGGGCGAACTGTTCGCCCATTCGCAATTGAGCGCGCTGGCACAAGCCGTGGCCGGTTCGGGGTGCAGCACGCTGCCACCGGTTGCGCCGGTTTCCCGCGATGAGCCGTTGCCGCTGTCCTTCGCTCAGCAACGCCTGTTGTTCCTGACGCGGATCGAAGGGGCCAGTTCGGCCTACCATCTGCCGGCGGCCCTGCGCTTGACGGGACAACTGGACCGCAACGCATTGTCGCGCGCCCTGGATCGAATCGTGGCGCGTCACGAAGCGTTGCGCACGACCTTCGTGCAAGCAGCGGAACAACCGGCACGGCAATGTATCGGCGCGCCAGACCGTGGTTTCGCCTTGCGCACCGTGGACCTGTCGGACCAAGGCGAGGCACAGGCACAACTGTGGACACTGATCGAGCAGGAAGCCGGTGAGCCCTTCGATCTGGAACACGGCCCGCTGATTCGTGGACAACTGATTCGTCTGGCGGAGCAGGAGCATGTGTTGCTGGTGACGATGCACCACATCGTCTCGGATGGTTGGTCGATGGGGGTTCTGACCCGGGAACTGGCCGCGCTCTACGAAGCGTTCCGCAATGACCTGCCCGATCCATTGCCGGACCTTGCGGTGCAGTATGGCGACTATGCCGTCTGGCAGCGGCGCTGGTTGAGCGGCGAAGTCCTCAAGCGCCAGGGCGCCTGGTGGCAAGCTGCGCTAGCCCAGGCTCCGGCCCTGTTGACACTGCCCACGGATCGTCCGCGACCCGCGCAGCAGAGCTATGCGGGGGGGAGCCTGCCGGTGATGTTCGACGAAGTGCTGACGGCGGATCTCAAGGCGTTGAGCCAGCGCCACGGCACGACGCTCTACATGACGGTATTGGCTGCCTGGGCTGCCGTGCTGGGCCGGCTCTCGGGGCAGGACACGGTTGTCATTGGCTCGCCGACGGCCAATCGTCAGCGCGCCGAGGTCGAGGAACTGATCGGTTTCTTCGTCAACACCCTGGCCGTGCCCATCGATGTGTCGGGGCAACCGAATGTCGAGACGTTGCTGCAACGGGTGAAAACCCAGGCGCTGGCCGCCCAGGCCCACCAGGACCTGCCGTTCGAGCAAGTGGTGGAGCTGGTCAAGCCGGTGCGCAGTCTGTCCCATAGCGCAGTGTTCCAGGCCATGTTGTCCTGGCAGAACACCGAGAGCGTCGAGCTGACCTTGGGTGACCTGATCCTGGAAGGGCTGGCTTGTGCGAAGCGAACGGCGAAGTTCGATATTTCTCTCGACCTGGGGGAAGTCGGTGGCCGTATCCAGGGTTCGCTGGAGTACGCCACGGCGTTGTTTGACCGGATGACTATGGAACGCTATCTCGGTTATCTGGAGCGCATGTTGCGTGCGATGGTGGCCGATGCCCGCGCCGTAGTCAGTGAAATCGTCTTGCCGGGCGATGCCGAACGCCGGCAACTGGAAGGCTTCAATGCCACGCAAGCGGAGTATCCGCTGGAGCAGACCGTTCACGGCTTGTTCGAGGCTCAGGTAGAACGTACTCCAGAGGCGCTGGCGGTGCTGCACCGTGGGCAGCGCCTGGATTATCGCGAACTGAACGAGCGGGCCAACCGCCTGGCCCATTACCTGCGCAAGCAGGGTGTGCAGCCGGATTCACGGGTGGCGATCTGTGTCGAGCGTGGCCTCGACATGGTGGTGGGCTTGCTGGCGATCCTCAAGGCCGGTGGCGGTTACGTGCCGCTGGACCCGGCGTATCCGGCGGATCGGATTACCTACATGCTGGAAGACAGCGCCCCGGCGGCGGTGTTGGCCCAGGCGGCCACGGTTGGGTTGCTGAGGGGGGCCTCGATGCCGGTGATCGACCTGGGTAGTGGGCTATGGCAGGACGAATCCGTCTCGAATCCGCAGGTGCCTGAGCTGACCTCATCGCATCTGGCCTATGTGATCTACACCTCCGGCTCTACCGGGTTGCCGAAAGGTGTGATGATCGAACACCGTAACACGGTGAACTTCCTCACTTGGGCTCATCGTTCGTTCGATACCAACACCCTGTCGAAAACCTTGTTCTCCACCTCGCTGAACTTCGATCTGGCGGTCTATGAATGCTTCGCGCCACTGACGTCGGGCGGCAGCATCGAAGCCGTGACTAATGTGCTGGAACTGCACCAGGGCGAGCACGACATTACCCTGATCAACACCGTGCCGTCGGCGCTCAAGGCGTTGTTGGAGTCGGGTGGGTTGGGTGAGGGCGTGGATACCGTCAACGTGGCGGGTGAGGCTCTTAAACGCAGCCTGGTGGAAAGTCTGTTCGAGCAGACCCAAGTCAAGCGCCTGTGCAACCTTTACGGACCTTCGGAAACCACGACCTATTCGAGCTGGGTATCGATGGCTCGCGAGGATGGGTTTGCCGCGCACATCGGCAAGCCGGTGGCAAACACGCAGTTCTACCTGCTGGATGAACACAAACAACCGGTGCCACTGGGCGTGCCAGGCGAGATTTACATCGGCGGTGCCGGGGTGGCTCGCGGTTATCTCAATCGCGATGACCTGACGGCCGAACGCTTCCTGAAGGATCCGTTCAGCGCTGTTCCGAACGCCCGGATGTACAAGACCGGCGACCTGGGTCGCTATCTGCCGGACGGCAATATCGAGTACCTGGGCCGCAACGACGATCAGGTGAAGATTCGCGGTTTCCGCATCGAACTGGGCGAGATCGAGGCCCGGCTGGCCCAACACGATGCCTTGAAGGAAGCCGTAGTGCTGGCCCGCGAAGACGTACCGGGCGACAAGCGCCTGGTGGCGTATTTCACCCAGCATGGGCCGGGCAAAGCGGTAGACGCAGGCCACCTGCGCGGGCATCTGCAAGCGCAATTGCCCGAGTACATGGTGCCGGCGGCTTACGTTCGTCTGGATGCACTGCCCCTGACCCCCAACGGCAAGCTTGACCGCAAGGCCTTGCCACTCCCAGACAGCGATGCGTTCGTTACGCATGCCTATGAAGCCCCCGTGGGAGAGGTGGAGACGAAGCTTGCCTCGTTGTGGGCCGAGTTGCTGAAAGTCGAGCGGGTCGGTCGCCATGATCATTTCTTCGAACTGGGCGGTCATTCGCTGCTGGCCGTGACCTTGATCGAGCGCATGCGCAAGGAGGGTATGGAGGCCGATGTCCGGGTGCTGTTCGGTCAACCGACGCTGGCGTCGGTGGCATCGGCGGTCGGGCAGGTGCAGCGTATCGAAGTGCCCGTGACGAAGATTCCCGCCCTCAAGCGTCAGCGGCGCATCTGAGTTTTAAACCCTGTAGACCCGAGGGAGAAGTGCCTGTGATGACGGGCCTTCTCCCTCGGTTTTCCTCCTGGTGCAACGCCAGCCTGACCGGTGTCGGGGCTTGTCCCTGCTTCCCATGACAGACATGCCCCACCGAATGCTCTAATTTTTTTTGGCCTGTAAGGAGCCAGTCCGGGGACGGATCTCCTTCGGTTGAACATGACGATTTCTCTGTCTTGGCCCGTACGCCGTGATCGGCTCGACCGCTGCCAATCCCTGCGTCCAGGCGCTACGCCGTACCTGAAAGACGACCTTTTTATCGTCAACCACTCCGAACTAAAAAAGCAGGTTCTTCGATGCAATTCAGCGAATTGATGGCAGCGCTTTCCAAGCACCCGATCCGTCTCCAGCAGGACGACGACAACCTTGTGGTCCAGGGCGACGACGAAGGATTGGACGACGCGTTGTGGGAATGCCTTGCCCTTCACAAGCGTGAATTGCTCGAGTTGGTGGAACGTAACGGTGGCGACTGGTTGAGCCCGGCGTTTCGTATCACCCCCGACATGCTGCCCCTGGTCAGCCTGACCCAGGAACAGATCGACCGGATTATCGAAGGTGTGCCTGGCGGCGCGGGCAATGTCCAGGACATCTACCCCCTGGCACCGTTGCAGGAAGGCATTCTTTACCATCACCTCGCTGCGCAGCAGGGTGATCCCTACGTGCTGCATACCCTGTTCGGGGTCGATCAACGCGCCCGCCTGGACGATTTCCTCAACGCCTTGCAAGGCGTGATCGACCGCCATGACATCCTGCGCACCTCGGTGGCGTGGGAAGGCTTGGATGAGCCGGTGCAAGTGGTCTGGCACAAGGCCGTGTTGGCCCTGGAGGAGCTTCAGCTCGACCCGGCCGAGGGCGCCATCGAGGCACAGTTGCAACAACGCTTCGACACCCGCCATCACCGCCTGGATATGGGCCGGGCACCGTTGCTGCGCCTGGTCTGCGCCGAGGATCGTCCCAACCAGCGTTGGGTGGCGTTGCTGTTGTTCCACCACATGGCCCTGGACCATGCCGCCCTGGAACTGGTGCAACACGAGATGCAGGCGTTCCTGCTGGGCCAGAGCGATGCGTTGCCCGAGGCCGTTCCGTATCGCAACTATGTGGCGCAAGTACGCCTGGGTGTAAGCCGACAGGAGCACGAAACGTTCTTCCGCGACATGCTTGGTGACGTGGACGAGCCGACCTTGCCGTTCGGCCTGCAAGAGGTGCAAGGCGCAGGGCAGATGATCGAAGAGGCGTTCCGCAAGCTTCCGGACAGCCTGGGCCAAGGCTTGAGGACCCAGGCCCGGCAACTGGGCGTGAGCGTTGCGAGCCTGGTCCATCTGGCCTGGGCACAGGTGCTGGGACGTGTATCCGGGCGCAGCGATGTGGTGTTCGGCACCGTCCTGCTGGGTCGGATGCAGAGCGGCGAGGGTGCCGACCGGGCGCTGGGCATGTTCATCAACACCTTGCCGTTGCGGGTGACCTTGGGACAGATCGATGTCCGTGCGGGTGTGAAAATCACCCATGCGCGATTGACCGCGTTGCTGGGCCACGAGCATGCCTCGTTGGCCCTGGCGCAACGCTGCAGCGGCGTGGCCGCCCCGACGCCGTTGTTCAGTGCCTTGCTCAACTACCGCCACACCGGGACGGCGACTTCGAGCGAAGCGCTGTCAGCCTGGAACGGTATCCAGGTACTTGGTGGCGAGGAGCGCACCAACTATCCGCTGATGCTGTCGGTGGACGATATGGGGGAGGCCTTCAGCCTGACCGTCCAGGCGGTGAAGGGCGTTGGCGCGGCACGAATCGGCGCTTGCGTGGAAACCGCCCTGGCGAGTCTGGTGGACGCTTTGCAGCATGCGCCCGAGTCCTCGCTCTCCGGACTCTCGGTCATGCCGGAGGCGGAGCGCGAACAGCTGTTGGTGACGTTCAATGCTACGCACGCCGAATATCCGCTGGAGCAGACCGTTCACGGCTTGTTCGAGGCTCAGGTAGAACGTACGCCGGACGCGCTGGCGGTGCTGCACCGCGGGCAGCGCCTGGATTATCGCGAACTGAACGAGCGGGCCAACCGCCTGGCCCATTACCTGCGCAAGCAGGGTGTGCAGCCTGATTCGCGGGTGGCGATCTGTGTCGAGCGTGGCCTCGACATGGTGGTGGGCTTGCTGGCGATCCTCAAGGCCGGCGGTGGTTACGTACCGCTGGACCCGGCGTATCCGGCGGACCGGATTGCCTACATGCTGGGAGACAGCGCCCCGGCAGCGGTGTTGGCCCAGGCGGCCACGGTTGGGTTGCTGAGGGGTGCCTCGATGCCGGTGATCGACCTGGGTAGCGGGCTGTGGCAGGACGAATCCGTCTCGAATCCGCAGGTGCCCGAGCTGACCTCGTCGCATCTGGCTTATGTGATCTACACCTCCGGCTCCACCGGGTTGCCGAAAGGTGTGATGATCGAACACCGCAACACGGTGAACTTCCTGACCTGGGCGCATCGTTCTTTTGACGCTCAAACGCTGTCGAAAACCCTGTTCTCGACCTCGCTGAACTTCGATTTGGCGGTCTATGAGTGCTTTGCGCCGCTGACTTGTGGCGGCAGTATCGAAGTCGTGACCAATGTGCTGGAACTGCAACAGGGCGAGCACGACATCACCCTGATCAACACCGTGCCGTCGGCGCTCAAGGCGTTGTTGGAGTCGGGTGGGTTGGGTGAGGGCGTGGATACCGTCAACGTGGCGGGTGAGGCTCTTAAACGCAGCCTGGTGGAAAGTCTGTTCGAGCAGACCCAAGTCAAGCGCCTGTGCAACCTTTACGGACCTTCGGAAACCACGACCTATTCGAGCTGGGTATCGATGGCTCGCGAGGATGGGTTTGCCGCGCACATCGGCAAGCCGGTGGCAAACACGCAGTTCTACCTGCTGGATGAACACAAACAACCGGTGCCCCTGGGCGTGCCGGGCGAGATTTACATCGGCGGTGCCGGGGTGGCGCGGGGTTATTTGAACCGCGACGACCTGACGGCCGAGCGCTTCCTGAAGGATCCGTTCAGCGCTGTTCCGAACGCGCGGATGTACAAGACCGGCGACCTGGGTCGTTACCTGCCGGACGGCAACATCGAGTACCTGGGCCGTAACGACGACCAGGTGAAGATCCGCGGTTTCCGGATCGAACTGGGCGAAATCGAGGCGCGGCTTGCTCAGCATGTCGACATCAAGGAAGCGGTGGTACTGGCCCGTGAAGACGTACCGGGCGACAAGCGTCTGGTTGCCTATTTCACCGAATCGGCAACGGCGGACATCGAAAGTCTGCGCCGCCATTTGCAAGCGCAATTGCCGGACTACATGGTGCCCGTGGCCTATGTGCGCCTGGATGCCTTGCCGCTGACTCCGAACGGCAAGCTTGACCGCAAGGCCTTGCCGGTGCCGGATCAGGATTCGGTGATGACCCGTGGCTATGAAGCGCCGCAAGGTGAAACCGAAATCGCCCTGGCGCAGATCTGGCAAGACCTGCTCCAAGTCGAACGCATCGGCCGCCATGACCATTTCTTCGAACTGGGCGGTCATTCGCTGCTGGCCGTCAGCCTGATCGGGCGCATGCGCCAGCTGGGCTGGTCGACGGACGTGCGCGTGTTGTTCGGCCAGCCGACCTTGAAGGCACTGGCGGCCGCCATCGGTAGCGGCCACGAAATCGAGGTGCCGGACAACGGTATCGTGCCGGGATGCACCCGGATCACCCCCTCGATGGTGACATTGATCGACCTGGACCAGCAGACCATCGACCGTATCGTGGCGACGGTGCCGGGTGGTGCGCGCAACGTGCAGGACATCTATCCGCTGGCGCCGTTGCAGGAAGGCATTCTCTACCATCACCTCTCGGCGGAACAGGGCGACCTGTACGTCCTCCAAGCGCAGTTCGCCTTCGACGATCGGGAACGTCTCGAAGCGTTTGCCGAGGCGCTGCAAGCGGTGATCGATCGCCATGACATCCTGCGTACCAGCGTCGTGTGGGATGGCCTGACGGTGCCGGTGCAAGTGGTCTGGCGCGAGGCGAAGCTGCAGCTTGATGCGGTGGAATTCGACCCGGCCGCCGGCGATGCCGTGGCGCAGCTGCGCCAACGCTTCGATCCGCGCCACCATCGCCTGGACGTGGGCCAGGCCCCCCTGATGCGCCTGGTTTACGGGCAGGACGAGGCCAATCGTCGACTGGTGGCGACCCTGCTGTTTCACCATATGGCGCTCGATCACACGGCGCTGGAAGTGGTGCAGCAGGAGATGCAGGCGTACTTGCTGGGCGAAACCGCACAACTGGCGGCCGCGGTGCCCTATCGTAACTACGTGGCGCAGGCACGACTTGGGGTGAGTCGCGAAGAGCACGAGGCGTTTTTCCGCGACATGCTCGGCGATGTCGACGAGCCGACCTTGCCGTTCGGCCTGCTGGATGTGCAAGGACAGCGTCATGATATCGAAGAGGCCCGGCAGGCATTGGACCCGGCCCTGGACCTGCGCCTGCGTCAGCAGGCCCGGCAATTGGGCGTGAGTGTCGCGAGCCTGGTGCATCTGGCCTGGGCCCAGGTGCTGGGCAAGGTGTCCGGTCGCCAGGACGTGGTGTTCGGGACCGTGCTGATGGGCCGGATGCAGGGCGGCGAGGGCGCCGACCGGGCGCTGGGCATGTTCATCAATACCCTGCCATTGCGCGTGGCGGTCGGGCAGCAAGGGGTGCGGGCGGGCGTCAAGGCCACCCATGAGCGGTTGACGGCCCTGCTGGGGCATGAGCACGCTTCCCTGGCCTTGGCCCAGCGATGCAGCGCCGTGGCGGCGCCGTTGCCGCTGTTCAGCGCCTTGCTCAACTACCGACACAGCGCCACAGGCACGGTTTCGGCACCTGCGATGCACGCGTGGCGCGGTATCCAGGCCCTGGATGGCGAGGAGCGCACCAACTATCCGCTGACCCTGAACGTCGACGACCTGGGCAACGGCTTCAGCCTGACGGTGCTCGTGGACGCCCGGATCGGCGCGCAGCGGGTCTGCGGGTATGTGCAGGCAGCGCTGGAGAATCTGGTGGAGGCGTTGGAGCAGACACCGCAGGCGGCGTTGTATCGCCTGCCGATTCTGCCGGCTTCCGAGCGCGAACAGGTGCTGGCGACGTTCAATGCCACGCAAGCGGAGTATCCGCTTGAGCAGACCATTCATGGCTTGTTCGAGGAACAGGTGCAACGGACTCCACTCGATGTGGCCGTCCTGCATGGCGAACAGCATCTCAATTATCGCGAACTGAACGAGCGGGCCAACCGCCTGGCGCATTACCTGCGCAAGCAAGGTGTGCAGCCGGATTCACGGGTGGCGATCTGTGTCGAGCGTGGCCTCGACATGGTCGTGGGCCTGTTGGCGATCCTCAAGGCCGGCGGTGGTTACGTACCGCTGGACCCGGCGTATCCGGCGGACCGGATTGCCTACATGCTGGGAGACAGCGCCCCGGCAGCGGTGTTGGCCCAGGCAGCGACTCTTGACTTGCTGGTTGATGCAACGATGCCGGTGATCGACCTGGGTAGCGGGCTGTGGCAGGACGAATCCGTCTCGAATCCGCAGGTGCCCGAGCTGACCTCGTCGCATCTGGCTTATGTGATCTACACCTCCGGCTCCACCGGGTTGCCGAAAGGTGTGATGATCGAACACCGCAACACGGTGAACTTCCTGACCTGGGCGCATCGTTCTTTTGACGCTCAAACGCTGTCGAAAACCCTGTTCTCGACCTCGCTGAACTTCGATTTGGCGGTCTATGAGTGCTTTGCGCCGCTGACTTGTGGCGGCAGTATCGAAGTCGTGACCAATGTGCTGGAACTGCAACAGGGCGAGCACGACATTACCCTGATCAACACCGTGCCGTCGGCGCTCAAGGCGTTGTTGGAGTCGGGTGGGTTGGGTGAGGGCGTGGATACCGTCAACGTGGCGGGTGAG
>NZ_RQJK02000040.1:0-19879 GCF_022342325.2 Pseudomonas sp. AF32
TCGTGGCTACAAGGACCAATCGCTGTCCGGGGACAGCGGCGGTTACTGGCGCAACGACCTGCGCTGGAGCCGCCCGGTCACCCTGGAGTGGCTGCGCCCGGTGTTCGCCGAGTACGGCACCAGCTTGGGTTACGACCAGGGTGTGATCACCGGCACCCGCTACAACGGCAATCAGCACGGGCGCATGTCCAGCAACTCGCTGGAACTGTTCGCCCGCGGTGAACACCTCAACGCCAGCGTCACCTTCGCCCACTCCCTGGAACGACCGGACGCCCTGACCGAGCGCGAAGCGCCGATCTACTTCCGCATCGATGTACTTCTCTAATTTTTGCTGCAACGAGACCTGAACATGGACGACCGCCAACCTTCTGCTGCCCACCAAAACCGCGATCTGTTCTGCGGCATACCCAAGCGCGGCCTGGCGTTCCTATTGGCCAACGTCATGTTCTGGCAACCGATGTGGGCCCAGGCGGACGGCATTGCGGTCAACGGTTCGGGCACTTCGCTCGGTCAGGCGGGCAATGGCGTGCCCATCGTCAACATCGCCAGGCCCAATGGCAACGGCCTGTCCCACAACCAGTTCAGCGATTACAACGTCGGCAGCAACGGCGTGATCCTCAACAACGCCACCTCCCGCACCCAGTCCACGCAACTGGGCGGAATCATTCTCGGCAACCCGAACCTCAACGGCACCGCCGCCAAGACCATCCTCAACGAAGTCAACGGCGGCAATCCCAGCCAACTACGTGGCTATACCGAAGTGGCGGGACAGTCGGCCCACGTCATCGTCGCCAACCCTTACGGCATCACTTGTAATGGCTGCGGCTTCATCAACACCCCGCAGGCAACCCTGACCACCGGCAAACCGATTGTTGAAAACGGCCAGGTGACTCGTTATCAGATCGACCAGGGCAGCGTCGCCATCGAAGGCGCGGGGCTCAATGCGAACAACGTCGACCGCTTCGAAATCATCACCCGCAGCGCCAAAATCAACGCCGAGATCCAGGCGAAAAACCTGACCATCGTCGCCGGTCGCAACGACGTCGATGCCGCCACCCTCAAGGCCACCGCCCGCGCCGACGATGGCAGCGCCAAGCCGCAACTGGCGATCGACTCCTCGGCCCTGGGCGGCATGTACGCCGGGGCGATCAAGCTGGTGGGCACCGAGGCCGGTGTCGGCGTGAAACTGGACGGCAAGATGATCGCCAGCGGTGGGGATATTCAGCTCGATGCCAATGGGCATTTGAGTATGGCGCAGACCTCGGCCAGCGGTGCGGTCAGTGTCAAGGCGGCGAGCCTTGATGCCGAAGGTCCGGTCTACGCCGGCACCACGCTGAACGCCCGGACTCAGGGCAGCCTGAGCAACCAGCAGAGTCTTGCGGCGCGGGACAGCATCACGCTGAGTGCGGGCGGGCAGTTGAGCAACAACGGCATCATCGAGGCCGGGCTCAATGCGGATAACACCCGTAATGCGGCGGGCGATGTGAACCTGACGGCGCAGAGCCTGGTTAACAATGGCAAGAGCGTTGTGGCCAGCCGTAATCTGACGGTTAACGTTGCGCAGACATTGAGCAACCAGAGCGGAACCCTGAGCGGCGGACAAGCCACCACGGTCAACGCCGCGACCCTGGACAACCAAAACAAGGGGCGGGTGCTCAGCAGCAATACACTGAACATTACCGCCAATACCCTGCTCAACACCCACGGTACGGTCAGCAGCAACGGCAACCTGACAGCCAATATCGGGCAGTTGAATAACAACAATGGCGAACTCACCGGCTTGGGCGGCGTTACGTTGCGCGTTGCTTCGCTGGACAACGTTGCGGGCCTGGTCGCGGCGGGGCAGGGGTTGGATATCAACGCCAGCGGCCAGTTGAACAACCGCAGTGGCCGGCTTACTTCAAGCAAGAGCGTCCAGCTCAGCGCTGCGTCGATGGATAACACGGCGGGCCGTTTGCTCAGTGACGGCGCGCTCACCGCCAGCATCTCGGCGCAACTGTTGAATCAGGCAGGATTACTGTCGTCGGCGGGACTGCTGACGCTCAACGCGGCGAGCCTTGACAACCGTCAGAGCGGCATTATCACCACAACTCAGGCCGCCGGCTTCAATGTTGGCAAATTGGATAACCGCGGTGGTGAGCTGTCGAGCCAGGGCGTCCTGACGTTGACCGGCACCGAGCTGGACAACAGCAACAGCGGCAAACTGATTGCCTACGGCGACCTGCACCTGACCCTGGAACGTCTGACCAACCAGAGCCAGGGGTTGATCTCCAGCCGAGCCGCACTGGCTGTCAAGGCCGGCCAACTGGACAACCGCCAGGGCTCGCTTTATGCCCGACAAGGGATGAACCTGGACCTGCGCGGGCAACTGCTCAATGCCCAAGGCAGCCTCAAAAGCGACACCACCGCGAGCGTCAAAGCCGCCGGGATCACTAATGATGAGGGCCAACTGACCAGCGTCGGCGCGTTGAGCATCGACAGCGCCGCGACCCTGAGCAACCTGGGCGGTAGCCTGATCAGCGGCGACACGCTGCTCTTGAAGGCTGGTCAGGTGAACAACGCCTCTGGCCGCATCGCCAGTGCCAAGGCTCTGAATGCCAACGTCACCGGACTGGACCAACAGAACGGTCAACTGGTCAGCAACACCAGTCTTTCTCTGGACCTCAACCATGGGCTGTTGAACAACCAGGGCGGGCTGCTCAGTACCCCCGGCGCGCTGCTGCTGAACAACCTCGCCGCTGTGAACAACCGCGATGGCGAGATTTCCAGCGACAAGGCCTTCAACCTGAGCGCCATCAGCCTGGACAACAGCGGCGGCACCTTGGGCAGCGGCGCCGATATGACCGTGAACATTGACGGAACGCTGACCAACCTGGAAGGCGAAATCTCCAGCGCCGGCCTGACCCGGCTCAACGCGATGACCCTGAATAACCGCAACGGTCAGGTACTGGGCGACGACGCCTTGATCATCAGCCTTGGCGGTGTGCTGGACAACCGCGAGGGCGTGCTCGGTTCGGGTAAGGTTGTGGACATCCAGGCCGCTAGCCTGAACAACAGCAACGGCGGGCAGGTAATCAGCGACGGCAGTCTGAGTGCACGCATCAGCGGCCTGCTGGACAACCAGAGCCAGGGCGAAGTGATTGCCAAGGGCGCATTGGACCTGCGAACCGGCAGCCTCGACAACCGTGGCGGCAACGTCCGCGCCGACAAGGCGCTGCAACTGACCATCGCGCAACTGGACAACCGTAACAACGGAATCATCACCGGCAAGGCCGGCGTCAACGTCGAAAGCACACGGCTGGACAACCGCGGCGGTCTGCTGAGCAGCGTCGGCCCGCTGACCTTGAAGGCCGACGAAGTGCAGAACGGCCTTGGTCGCATCTCCAGCCAGACCGACCTCACCGCAGTGATCGATACCCTGCAACAGCAGGGCGGTGCGCTGGTGGCCCAAGGCAACCTGAGTCTTTCCGGCAGCGTTCTGGACAACCGCAACGGTGGCTTGGTCGGCAGCACAAAAGCGCTGGATGTGCAGGTCGGTCAGATTGACAACCGGGCCGGCGAATTGTCTGCAGGACTGGGCGTCAAGGTCGGTGCTCAACGCCTGGACAACAGCGACGGCGGCAAACTGATTGCCGGCAACGCTCTTGAAATGAAGGTCGCGCAATTGATCAATCAGACCAAGGGCCTGATCCACGCTCAAGGCAGCCTGACACTCAACGCCAGTACGCTGGATAACAGCGGTGGCGCACTCAGCAGCCTCAACGGTCTGGTGATCACACTCGACGACGCACTATTGAATAACAAAGGTCTGATCAGCAGCGAAGGTGAATTGACCGTCAACGCCGGCAGCCTCGATAACACCGCCGGTAGCCTGGGCAGCGCTGGCGCTTTGTCGATTGTCAGCCTGGGCGGGTTGATCAACCAGGGCGGCTCCATCAGCACCGACGCTGGCCTGACCCTCAAGAGCGCGAGCCTGGACAATAGCCAGAAAGGCCTGATCTCGGGAAGCGCCGCCACTGAGGTCCGCACTGGCGCTTTCAATAACAGCCAGGGCGGGCGCCTGACCTCGGGCAGCACCCTCGACCTCACTGCCACCCAAGTGAATAACGCCGCCGGTCGTATCGCCAGCAGTCAGGCGTTGAGCGCATCGGTCACCGGTCTGGATCAACAGCAAGGGGAACTGTTCAGCAACACCAGCTTGAGCCTGAACATGAACCAGGGCCAGTTGAACAACCAGGGCGGCCTGATCAACGCCCCGGGCCTGCTACTGCTGAGCAACCTCAGGGACGTCAACAACCAGGGCGGTGAAATTTCCAGCCAGCAAGCGTTCACCCTGGTGGCGAGGAACCTCGATAACAGCGGCGGCAAACTGCTCAGTAACCAAGGCCTGATGCTTCGAACAGTGCAGGCCCTGAACAACGCCAAAGGCATCATCTCGGCCGCCTCTGTGGACAGCCACAGCGCCAATCTGGACAACAGCGACGGCCTGATCAGCAGTCGCGGTCAGCTCGATGTGAAGGTCGATGAGTTGCTCGACAACCAGCACGGTTCGCTGATCGCCGACGGCGCGCTGACAGTGAACGCTGATCGCCTGGACAACCGCGCCGCCAGCATCGCCGGCAAAGCTGGGCTCGACGTCACCGTCACCGCGCTGGACAACCGCCAAGGCACGTTGGTCAGCACCACGGACCTGACGTTGAAAGCGTCGAGCCTCGACAACCGCCAGGCCGGTTTGATCGGCGCAACGAAAGCGCTGGATCTCAACGTTGATGATCTCGACAACCGTGGCGGTGAGCTGAGCGGCAACACCGGCGTCACGCTGGTGAGCAAAAACCTCGACAACAGCGACAGCGGCCAGGTATTCGCCGGGCAGGCGCTGAAGCTCACCGTGGACAAACTGATCAACCGCAACAAGGGCTTGCTCAGTGCCAAGACCCAGTTGAATCTCGATGGCGCTTCGCTGGACAACAGCGGCGGCTATCTGGTCAGCCAACAGAACCAGCGCATCGACCTCAGTGGCGACCTGATCAACACCCAAGGTCAAATCAGTAGCGAAGGCACCCTGGACGTCAGCGCCGCCAACTTGAGTAACACTGGCGGCAGCCTGTCCAGCGCGGCCAACCTCTCGGTTAAAAGCCTGGGCCGCCTCGACAACCAGGGCGGCGAACTGGTGACAGACGGCGCGTTGCTGCTCACCAGCACGGCGCTGGACAACCGTCAGCAGGGCAGCATCAGCGGTAAAGGCGCGGTGAACGTCACCACTGGTACGTTCAACAACAGCCAGAACGGCCGCCTCAACAGCGGCAGCACCCTGAATATCAATGCGACCCAGGTCACCAACCAGGACGGCGGCCGCATCGGCAGCCAAGGCGCGCTGACGGCCTCGGTGTCCGGCCTGGATCAACAGGGCGGCCAGCTGTTCAGCAACAGCTCGCTGAGCCTGGACCTGAACAACGGCCAGCTCAACAACCAGAACGGCCTGATCAACGCCCCCGGCACGCTGCTGCTGAAAAACCTCCTAGGTGTGAACAACCAGGGCGGTGAAATCTCCAGCGCCCAAGCCTTCACCCTGGCGGCACAAAACTTCAACAACGATGGCGGCCGGTTGCTCAGCAACCAGGGCCTGACCCTGCGCATCGCCCAGGCGCTGAACAACGTCAAAGGCATGATCGGCGCGGCAACCGTCGATGCCCACGCCCAAAGCCTGAACAACAACGGAGGTGTCCTCACCAGCCGCGGCAACCTCGTCCTGGCGATCGATCAGCAACTGGATAACCAGGCCCAAGGTCTCATCAGCGCCGCGCGGTTGCTGACACTCAACAGCGGCAACCTGAACAACCAGGGCGGCAGCGTGCTGGCGGGCGGTGCATTGGTCCTCAACGCCATGGCCCTGAACAACAGCGCCAACGGCCTGATCAATGCCCAATCCAGCCTGACTCTCGAAGCCGATTCGCTGGACTCCAGCGACGGCGGCGAAGTGTCGGCCAAGGGCGACCTGAACCTGACCCTGGCGGCCCTCAGTCAAAACGGTGGGCGTCTGCTGGGCGAACAAGCCGTGACGCTGAACCTCGGCGGGCATGACTTGAACAATCGCAACGGCCTGATCACTGCCAAAGGTTTGCTGACCATCAACGGCCTGCGCAATCTGGATAACCAGGGCGGCGAAATCTCCAGCAGCCAGGGGTTCAGCCTCAGCGGCCAGACGATTGATAACAGCGGCGGCAGGCTGATCAGTAGCCAGAACCTCGGCGTGACCGGTACCACCCTGGTCAACCAGAACGGCCTGATCTCAGGCTGGCAGGGACTGGACGTTAAGGGCGCCAGCCTCGACAACCGCAACAACGGCACGCTCTCCAGCCGTGACGGAAACCTCGGCGTTACGCTCAGCGGTGCGCTGCTCAACAGTGGCGCCGGCGCGCTGGTCACCCAGAAAACACTCACCGTCAACGCGGCCAGTCTGGATAACCGTGGCGGCATCCTCTCCAGTGGCAGCGACCAGACCCTGACCGTCACCGGCGGCTCGCTGAACAACGCCCAAGGCGGCCTGATCGACAGCGGCGCCACCCTGGTCATGAACGCCATGACCTTGGGCAACGCCAACGGCACCATCAATGCGCAACAAGCCCTGAACTTCACCGGCACCAGCCTGGACAACAGCGGCGGCAACCTGATCGGCAACGCCGCCGTCACCCTGGACCTGCTCGGTGCCTTGACCAACACCAACGGCAAGATCGCCAGCATCGGCCCATTGCGGGTCGAGCGCACCACGCAGATCAACAACCAGGGCGGCCAGCTCGCCAGCCAAGGCCTGTTGACCTTGCTCACCGGTGGCCTGGACAACCGCAATCGCGGCACCGTCGCGGCCAATGGTCAACTCGTCGTGGACACCAACGGCGCGGTACAGAACGATGCCGATGGTCTGATTTACAGCCAGAACAGCGGCGTGCAGATCGATGCGGCCAGCCTCACCAATGGCAAAGGCACCGTGCAAAGCCAAGGCGCGCTGCAGCTGACCGTCAATCAAGACATCGACAACCAGAGCGGCCGCCTCCAAGCCAAGGCCGGAGACGTGACGGTCATCGGGCGCAACCTGGATAACCGAGGCGGTGTACTCGCCAGCCTGCAAGGGATGCTCACTACCCAACTGACCGGCGTGCTGAAAAACGGCTACGACCTGAACAACAACCGCCAGGGCGGCATCACCCAGGCTCAGCGCCTGAACCTGATCGCCCTCGGCGGCCTCGACAACTATGGCGGGCGCATCTCCGCACAAAACGGCGATGCCACCGTCAACACCCGCAACTTCGACAACCGTAACGGCGGCCTCTATGCCAAAGGCAAGATCAACGTCACGGCCAACGACTTCGACAACAGCGGCGACAACGACGGCCAGATCGCCGGCAGTCAGATCGACCTCAACCTCACCGGCGCGTTGAACAATCGCCTAGGCATCATCGAAAGCGACAGCACCCTGGCGATCAAGGCCGCGAGCCTGGATAACCAGACTGGACAGTTGCGGGCGCTGGGCAGCAGCGGCACCACCAACTTCCAGATTGGCGGCCTGTTCGACAACCGCAACGGCACGCTGGAAACCGCCAACAACGGCCTGATCCTCAACGCCACCAATTTCCAGAACCTGGGCGGCAGGCTGCTGCATGTCGGCAGCGGCGACTTTGACATCTCCACTGCCAACCTCACCAACGCCGGCGGCAGCCTCGTCACCCGTGGCGGCTTGACGCTGACGGCCGACAGCTGGACCAACAGCAGCGTGATCCAGGCCGGACGCCTGACTATCAACGTGAATAACCTGACTCAGACCGGGACGGGGCAGTTGCTGGCTTCTACCAGTTTGGTGGGGAGTGGGGGGAGTTGGAGTAACGATGGGCTGATTGCCAGTGATGGGTCGATCAGTCTGGTGTTGGGGGGAAGTTATGGGGGCAATGGGCGCTACAGCAGCCTGGGCAACCTGGCCCTGACGGCCGCCTCGTTGAACCTGGGCAGCGCGGGCAGCATCGCCAGCGGGCGAGACGCCACACTCCATATTGGTGGGCAACTCAACAGCTACGGCCGCATGACCGCCGCCTCTGCCATGACCGTCAATGCCGGCTCAATCAACAATTTCGGGACGCTGGGCAGCGGAGGCAATCTGCGCTTGGGTGCGTCCAACCTGCTCAACCAGAACGGCTTGATCTTCAGCGGCGCGGACATGGCGTTGCGCGTCAACAACTTCACCAACCGTTTTGCCGACGTCTATGGCACGGGCAACATCAGCATCAGTCGCGATGACAGCAACGCCTGGAGCGCTTCGATTGCCAATATCTCGGCATCGATTGAAAGCGGCGGCGACTTGACCCTGGCGGCGGATCATATCGAGAACCGTAAGGATGTGTTTGAGGCTACGGGTGGGTTCGTATCGGGTGCTATTGGGGTTCAATGTTACTCGTGTTCTTCGTTCGATGGCTTTCAACCGCACTTTCCCGGATACCTGGTTTGGGTAGAGAACTACCACTCACAAATCGTCCAGGACTCAGCGTCCGCCAGTATGACCGCAGGTCGAAACTTTACGGGCAACGGTCGAGAGCTGCTCAACAAAGCCTCGACCATCAGCGCAGGTAACGACCTGACGCTGACTCTGCAGAATTTCACCAACCAGGGCGCGGCGGTGGGTGATTACACCGTACGGCGCTCGCTCTCGGCTCCCGAGGACTTGTCTCGGTGGCGGCAGATCATGGATTACAACGCCGCCAATGACCCTTCCTATGATTCGGGAGCTGCCGGGTATCGGGATGGCGATTTTATCAGTCCAAATTTGCATGTATGGAACAGCCAGGGCGTCGAGTCCATCTCCCGTGTCGGGGGACGCCTCGGTGGGCGCGAAGCGATGCGTTTCTTCAACTTCGGCGGGATATGGGCAGAATTTGACGGTGGGCATTACAGCTTTACCCCTGCACATTACAGCGACGGCGTGCGCACCGACGCTCCCGCTTTCGTCAAGAACGGCGCCTTCTTCGAAAACACCATCACCTACGATGGCCCCTCTAACTTCGCCAGTGCCGTCGTACAGGCCGGCGGTGCGGTGCACATCAACGCAACTCAGAACCTCACCAACAGTGTCGTCCGTGAAGGCGTCACTCTAAATAGCGGTGCCTCCAAAGTTGGGTCGACCCAACTCGGCGGCCAGGTGACACCGGCGGTCATACAGATCAATGGACAACTCCCGCCCAACCTCGCGCAACAACAGCTCAACCCGCTGACCCTGCCGGGCTTCAGCTTGCCTACCGGGCAGAATGGCCTGTTTCGCTTGAGCGGCCAGGGTGGCTCGGCCCAACAGGCGACCCAGGCCGACAACGCGCCACAAAGCTGGAGCATGACCAGCAATTCCATCAGCACCGCTCAGCGCCAACAGGACCTGCCGGACGCCCAGGCTCGTAGCGTGCAGGTAGGTGAGGCCTCGCAACTGGTCACGGCTGACCGGCAATTCACTCAAGTCACTCGCCAAACCACCGACAGCAACGTGAACAGCCGCGTGCCCGATGCAAGCGCGCCTGTTGAAAACGGCGGCCATTCCCTGCCAATGCCGAGTCGCAACAGCAATTTGGGCGATGTGGCCCAGGTGGGTGCAATCACCGGCACCAGCCTGATCCCAACGGCACCGGTCGTCCCCATGGTGGGCAACGTAGTTGCCACACCTGCGTCCATTCAAACGGTCGCGCGGGTCCAAGGTGTGCCGGATACCTCGTTCAAAACCAACCCACAGAAATACCTGATCGAAACCAACCCCTCGCTCACTGAGCTCAAGTCGTTCATGAGCTCGGACTACCTGCTGGGCGAACTCAACTACGACCCTGACCAGAGCGCCAAACGCCTGGGTGACGGCCTGTACGAACAGCGCTTGATTCAGCAAGCAGTAGTCGCCCGCACCGGCCAACGTTTCATCGACGGCCAGACCAGCGACGAGGGGATGTTCAAGTACCTGATGGACAACGCCATCGCCAGCAAACAGGAACTTGGTTTGTCGGTAGGCGTGACGCTGACTTCCGAACAAGTCGCCGCGCTGACCCATGACATCGTCTGGCTGGAAGAGCATGAGGTAAACGGCGAGAAGGTGCTGGTGCCGGTGCTGTACATGGCCCAGGTGAACAATCGTCTGGCGCCGAACGGGGCGTTGATTCAGGGGGCGGACGTCAAGCTGATTGCCGGTCAGGATCTCAAGAACTCCGGCACTTTGCGGGCAAGCAATAACCTTAATGCTTCGGCTGGTAACGACATCGTTAACAGTGGACTGATCGAGGCGGGGCAGCGCTTGGATCTGTCGGCGGGAAATAACATTGTTAACAAGGCTGGGGGGATCATTGCGGGGCGGGATGTGAGTCTGACCACAACCTCGGGTGACGTGATCAATGAGCGCTCGATCACCGCTACCGGTGACAACAAGCATTTGCACTTGGAATACGTCGACAGCGCCGCACGTATCGAGGCCGCAAATGATCTGAGGGTCAAAGCTGGCCGTGACTTCGTGAGTACCGGCGGTGTGCTGGACAGTGGGCGAGATACGACCATCGGCGCGGGCCGCGATGTCAGTATCGCCACGGTGGAGCAGCGCAATAGCTCAAGTCTCGGGAAGCAAAGTTCCAGCATTACCCAGCATGGTTCCACGCTCGATGTAGGGCGGGACCTTACGGTAAGTGCGGGGCGAGACCTTAGCGCAGTTGCCAGCCAAATCGACGCCAAACGTGACGTCAGCATGAGTGCCGCAGGCGACCTGACACTGGCTTCAGCGGCGGATGAACAGCACGTCTATAGCCGCAGCAAAAGAGTGACCAGCCAGGAGGACCATGTCACTCAGGTGAGTACCGTGCTGACGGCGGGTGGGAATGTGACCCTGAACGCCGGAAAGGACTTGGAGCTGATTGCGAGTCGGGTGAGTGCTGGGGATGAGGCTTATCTGTATGCAGGCGATAACGTAAATCTGGAGACAGCAGACAACGTCGACCACTCCTATTACTCGAAAACTAAGAAGGGATCGTTCGGCAAGAAAAAGTCGACGATGACTGAAACCGAAAGCGTCGTGTCAGTAAGTTCAAGTGTCGAGGCAGGGAACAAGCTGGCGATTTCTGCCGGCCAGGATTTCAACGCCACTGGCGCCAAGCTGAACAGCGATGGAGCATTGCTCGCCACCGCTGGCCGAGACATTAATCTTGATGCCGCCGAAAACTATGCGAGCCAGGCAAGCGCGTCCTCCAAGAAGGGATGGACCTCCAGTAAATCGAGTGCCTCGGAAGTTACGCAAACTCGCTTGAACAGTACTGAGCTGGTCGCGAAGAACATTGAACTGAAAGCAGATAATGACATTTCGCTGACGGCCGCTGCGCTGCGTGCCGAAGAAACCGTGAAGCTCACCGCCGGTAATGACGTACTGATTGGTGCAGGTGAGGAAACTCAAACAACCAGTCAATCGAAAAGCTCAAGCAAAACCGGCGTTAACTTCTCGGGTTTGCTGACAGCCACTCAGAAGACGCAACAAGCACAAACGACTTCAACCCAAAGCGTCGGAAGTGATATCAGCGGCGGCAGCATTCAAATAAAGAGTAGCCGCGATACGGTTGTCGAGGGCAGTACGTTGGTTGCCGACAAGAACATCGGCATCGATGCGGGTCGCAACTTGGAGATCAGCAGCGCTGAAAACACCGAAACTTCAAGCTCCAAGTCCGGCAGTAAAAAGGTCGGTGAAATCGGTTCCTGGTGGCAGGGGGCGACAGGCATTCTCAAACAGAAAGAAGCCGCTCAATACACTTCCACTCGCCAGTCGGGTAGTCAGATCGCTTCACTGGGCGGCGATATCAACCTCATAGCCGGTGATCGTTACACCCAAACTGCCAGTCAGCTAGTGACCCCTGAAGGTGATGTGGGTATTACCGCTAAACACGTCGATATAGAGGCCGGTTTTGACAGCCTCAACTCGACCAGAACCGCCAGTACCAGTCGTACCGCAGTTGGTGGGTCGGTAAGCATACCTTTGCTGAACGCATTGAAGGGCATCCAGCAGATGGGAGAGGCGGTACAGAAAACCAGTGATGAGCGGATGGTCGCACTGGCTGCTGTGAATGCGGCAATGAATGCCAAGCAAGCGTTGGAGGCCGGTCAGGCATTGATGGATGCTCCGAATACCGGAATCAGGATCAGCGTTAATCTCAGCGATAGCCGCAGTCACAGTGAAAGCAGCCAAAGTGGTCGCAATGTGGTTGGCAGCGATGTGGTGGCTGGTGGCAACGTCAAGGTCGTTGCCACAGGGGATGGTGCAGACAGCGACATTAACGTAATCGGAAGCAGGATCGAGGGCGGCGGCGATGTAAGCCTCAAGGCTGACGGGGACATCAACCTGTTGTCGGCGCAAAACACTGCCCATCAGGAAAGCACTAACGGTAATTCCGGTTGGAGTGCAGGGATCGGCATCGGTTTTGGCGGCGCTCAAAATGGTATCTCGTTTGAGCTGGCGGCCAACGTGGGACGCGGTATGTCTGATGGCGATGATGTCACCCAGACCAACACGTACATCAAGGGTGGCAAAAGCGTCAAGCTGGAGAGTGGCGACGACACCAACATCAAAGGAGCAGTGGTCTCCGCTGACCAGGTCAAGGTCAAGGTGGGTGGCGATCTGAATATTGAGAGCCTGCAAGACACCAGTACCTTCACCTCCAAACAGATGGCCGCAAACGTCGGTGTCAACATCTGCGTTCCACCGATCTGCGCCGGCATGAGCACGGTTAGCGGCGGTGTCTTTTCGCAGAATATGCACAGCGAATACGCCAGCGTCAGCGAGCAATCGGGAATCAAGGCCGGTGATGGTGGATTCCAGGTCGAGGTTACCGGCAATACCGACCTCAAGGGCGCCGTCATCGCCAGCACCGACAAGGCGGTTGCTGATGGAAAAAATACGTTGGATACCGGGACACTGACCAGTTCCGATATCAAGAACAAGGCTGAGTATGACGCCACTAGCATTAACCTCAGCGGTGGTTATGGCGGTGCCATAGGCCGTGATGCTGATGGCAACACCAGCGCCACGTCCAATGCAAATGGTCCTAACGTGCCAGGTAAGGATGGGGTCAGTGTTTCGACCCCAGTTGTGCTGTACGCCGGTGACGACTCCAGCAGCACCACCCGTAGCGGTATCAGCGGTGCGGCCGTCACCATCACTAATGCTGCCAAGCAGCAGGAGCTAACCGGCCACACAGCCGAGCAAACGGTTGCCGCGATCAATCGCGATGTTTCCAGCGACCGTGACGGCAGCAACAAACTCAAGCCGATTTTCGACGCGCAAGAAATCGGCGTGGATTTCGAAATCGTCGGCAAGTTTGTTCAAAACGCCTCTGAGTACATCGAGAGTCGTGCGCGGGAAATTGATGAGAAGAAAAAGCTGGCCAACAAGGAAAAAGTTGCCGCTCAGGATCAGAGCTTGTCTATCGAGGACCGGACAGCCCACCACGAGAATTACCTGAAGCTCAATCAGCAGATTAAGGAGATCGATGAGGATTGGGGCGCAGGGGGTACCTATCGGCAAATTGCTACAGCCCTGGTCGCTGGTATTAGTGGCAACGTGACTGGCAGCAGCGCCCAGTTCGCGCAAAGCATGGTGGTCAACTACGTCCAGCAGCAAGGCTCGGCCTATATCGGCGAGCTGGTGAAAAAGGGATTGAAGGAAGGTGGCCCAGAACATGCGGCATTGCATGCCATTCTCGGTTGTGCAGGCGCTGCCGCCAGCAATCAGAGTTGCTCGGCCGGCGCCTTGGGTGGCTCTGCGGCGAGCTTGCTGGCCGGACTGTTCGACGACGCCAATCCAAATGAAACCGCAGTGGAGCGAGAGGCCAAACGAAACCTCATCACCAGCCTCGTGACCGGCATCGCGGCCATGAGCAACCCGAACGGTGCGGCTACTGCCAATAACGCGGCGACGGCAAACGTCGATAACAACTGGTTGGCGACCCAACAGTATGTGCAGGCGAAAAAGGAAATTGATGCCGAACCTAATCTGGTTAAAAAACTGGCGATCGCCGGAAAGTGGCAGATCACGTCTCTACGCCAGGACTTGCTGACGGGGTCGGGCGTTCTCAAAGGTTTCACGGACGGGATGGCTGGAGCGGGTCTGGGAGCCTTGGACAGTGCCGTTTCGTTTATGTCCGACCCTATGGCGAGTTGGGACGCGGTCGTAGAGTTTGCATCCTCCGAAGAGGCCAGGGCTCTGCTGGGTGATTCCGTCGCGGCTGCGTTCAAGTCCCAGATTGACCAGATTGGCACGGCGGTCGTCGAGGGGGGCGATGCAAACGCAGAGAATCTCGGCAAGCAGATGGGGCAGGCTGTAGCACTTGTCGTGCAGTTGATGGTTGGCGGGGGAAGTGGCTCCGCTGAGAGCGCGTTGGCGCTGTCGCGGATGGGGATTGACGTTTCGGTCAATACCGTCAAAAAACTTGAGGCTTCGGTTGATATCGATGTCCTCAAGACTCGGATCAGTAAGCTGGAGGAGCTGAGGCCGGATTCGGATGTGCCGGATCTTGATCCGCCGACGCCGGTTACGCCGCCGAAGACTGATGGTACATTGCCGAACGCACCCGACGCTCCCATAGTATCGGGCCAAACCGGCACGGTTTGGGATTCGATTAAGCCTGCGGGGCCGGTGTATCCTGGCTCAGTAATTCCTAAAACGTTTGAATTGAGTCTTGAAGGTGGCGAAAAAATATGGGTTGATGGAAATGCCACAAAACATATTGCTGAGTATGCGGCTTACAAAGCGGAGAGTTACGCGCCTGAGGCCGTTAAGTTGGCAAGCCAGGTGCAGCTTAGTAGCCTTAAGGCTGCCGTAGAAACAGCTGTCAATGCTGGGTTGAAATATCGTGAAGTTATAAATGTCGACGGATGGGAGCTGGTATTCGCTCCGGCTAAAACTTCTGATCAGTTTCCAGCTTTGTATCATGCTGTTTTCAAGTCGAGGTAAGAATGTTAAAAATTGTAGGTGTCAAAGAGCCTTCCTTGGCAATGGTTGAGTTTGGTGAGTATGTGCCGCTTAATGTGGAGTTCGATAGCGAAAGAATCCCAGCAGCTCCATTTTATTGGAGGACAGGAGATTTTTTAAACTCACTAGTTGAAATTGGAATTAATCGAAGAAGTGGTGCAATTGCGAAGCTGGGGCTTATTGTTTTCGATGGGTCGGAGCCGCTTTTCAATGGGGAGAAATACTTAGAAGGGAGTTCTATTGATGGGCTTCCTATATTGAATGTTGATGATTGGCCAGTTGATCGGTATAGGGACGAGCTTGGGTATGTGGCTGTAATGGAGAATGATTACTGCCTTTGTATATTATTTTCGCCTGACGATATTGTTGAGTTCGTATATGAGTCCGGTAAAGTTCGGTTTGGTGTAAATTCAAGTTGTGATCTTGTCTGGATTGCAATAAGGAAATAGTTTTTATGCATTGGGAGGTAAGCCCTGATGAATTTTCACAACTCTATCCCGGCCCCTGCATCTGTCGCATAACGCTCGGAGTTAACATTTACTCTGTCTCTCAGCGCTTGTTGAGCCTCCGATGGTGGCCGATACGCCAGTACTCTAGACCCAGGCGCCATAAATATATTCAATATATACTGTGGAGAGGTAATGGTGGTGTCGAATTTTGCTGGGGAAGAGTAAAAAAGGGGACAAAAAAAGGGGACAGATTTATTTTTCATTTATCTGCTACGCTGAAAGCTTCCAAGGATACAGGAAGCAAATATGCCAAGAATGGGGCGTATTGTTTTACCGAACTACCCGCATCACATAGTACAGCGCGGCCATAACCGACAGGTAGTGTTTGCAGCGGCAGAGGATTATCAGCGCTATCTCTCTGACCTGCGGGAGCTAAAAGACGCATTCGGTGTGAAGGTCTATGCCTTTTGCCTGATGACGAATCATGTCCATTTGTTGCTGGCTCCGGGTGAATCGACCGTTGGGCTGGGGCAGTTAATGAAAGCACTGGCTGCCCGTGCGACACGCTATCGAAATCGATTGGAAGGACGTTCAGGCACTTTGTGGGAAAGCCGTTACAAGTCCAGTGTGGTGCAGTCGGATTCATATTTGCTCGCTTGTAGTCGTTACATTGAATTGAATCCTGTACGCGCTCGCATGGTCGCCGATGTCGCAGACTATTCATGGTCGAGTTATCGAAATCGGGTACGTGATGAGCCTGATATCTGTTGGTTAGATGCTGATCCATGCTTCTTGGCCTTGGGTGATACCTCGCTGGAGCGGCGGCTTCGGTATGAGGAATATGTGCGCCAAGCTATTCCGCCTGATCAGCTTCGATTGATCCGCGATGCCTTGCAGCGAGGTCAACTGACGGGAACAAGCCGTTTCGTAGATGAGGTGGAGCGGATTGTTGGCGTGCGGGTAGAGCCGAGAGGGCAGGGGCGGCCGAGGGCTGAGTCGGGAAAATAAATCTGTCCCCTTTTTCCCAGTCCCCTTTTTCCCAACTGATCGGGGTACTTGCGGCTGCAGCAGGCGGTGGCGATGCGGCAGACTTGCAAACCGGCTCATGGGCTGCGCAGAACGGAACGCAATACAACCGTCAACTGCATTACGAAGAGCAGCAGTGGCTCAAGGAAAATGCCAAGGTTTTCGCGCAAAAAGAGGGAATAACTGAGCAGGCCGCGATGGAGCGTCTCAGTCAACAGGCTTTGAAGAGCACCGATTATTTATGGCGCTCACTGTTGAGCGACGGCGACGACAGTGCCGCATTAGCGTTTCTATCTGATACCGGAAAGACCTTTGTAAACGATTTGGGAGAAACACAGGCCCTGTTTACCGTGTCAGGGCAACAACTCTTCCGTCCGAAGTAAAAGGGGACAGATTTATTTTTCAACCCTCTGCTACGCTGAAAGCTTCCAAGGATGGAGGAACCCAATATGCCCAGGATGGGACGTATTGTTTTACCGAATTACCCACATCACGTAGTACAACGCGGCCATAACCGGCAGGTGGTGTTTGCAGCGGCAGAGGATTATCAGCGCTATCTCTCTGATCTGCGCGAGCTAAAGGAGGCGTTCGGGGTAAAGGTCTACGCCTATTGCCTGATGACGAATCATGTCCATTTGCTGCTAGCTCCAGGCGAGTCGACTGTTGGGCTGGGGCAGTTAATGAAAGCACTGGCTGCTCGTGCGACGCGCTATCGAAATCGATTGGAAGGGCGTTCAGGCACCTTGTGGGAAAGCCGTTACAAATCCAGCGTGGTACAGTCGGATTCATATTTGCTTGCTTGTAGTCGTTACATTGAATTGAATCCTGTACGGGCTCGCATGGTCGCCGATGTTGCAGACTATGCATGGTCGAGCTATCGAAGCCGGGTAGATAATGAGTCTGGTGAGGGCTGGTTAGATGCTGATCCATGCTTTATGGCCTTGGGGGATACCTCGATGGAGCGGCGGCTTCGGTATGAAGAGTTTGTGCGCCAGGCCATTCCGACTGATCAGCTTCGATTAATCCGCGATGCTTTGCAGCGAGGTCAACTAACGGGTACAAGCTGTTTCGTAGATGAGGTCGAGCGGATTGCGGGTGTGCGGGTAGAGCAGCGAGGGCAGGGGCGGCCGAGGGCTGGGTCTGGAAAATAAATCTGTCCCCTTTTCTCCTGCCGCCAGCCTGCTGGCTGGATTGTTCGATGACGCCGATCCAAACGAAACCGCAGTGGAGCGAGAAGCCAAACGTAACCTGATTACCAGCCTCGTGACTGGCATTGCGGTCATGAGCAACCCGAACGGTGCGGCTACTGCGAATAATGCGGCGACGGCGAACGTCGATAACAATTGGTTGGCGACCCAGCAGTACGTGCAGGCGAAGAAAGAAATCGATGCCGAACCTAATCCACTCAAAAAATTGGCGATCGCTACAAAGTGGCAGATCACTTCCCTGAAGCAGGATTTGCTAACGGGCTCGGGGATTCTTAAAGGATTCACTGATGGAATGGCCGGTGCGGGTTTAGGCGCCTTGGATAGTGCGGTCACATTCATGACCGACCCTATGCAGAGCTGGGAAGCTGTCAAGGAGTTTGCATCCTCCGAAGAGGCCAGGGCACTGCTGGGTGATTCCGTCGCGGCTGCGTTCAAGTCCCAGATCGACCAGATTGGAACAGCGATCGTCGAAGGGGGCGATGCAAACGCAGAGAATCTCGGCAAGCAGATGGGGCAGGCTGTAGCGCTTGTCGTGCAGTTGATGGTTGGCGGGGGGAGTGGTTCCGCCGAGAGCGCGTTGGCGCTGTCGCGGATGGGGATTGACGTTTCGGTCAATACCGTCAAAAGGGTTGGGGCGTCGGTTGATATCGACGTCATCAAGACTAAGATCAGCAAGCTGGAGGATCTGACGCCGGATTCGGATGTGCCGGTGATCGAGCCGCCGAAGCCTACTGGCGGTTTGGCTGGTAATGGAGAGGGTTTGTTCACCAATGTGAACCGCACTCCCTACACCCCAAAAGGACCGACCATCGGCCAGGCATTTGATTTTTCATGCGTTGCCGCGAGTTGTAAGATGGCCGCTAATCTGATGGATACACCTGAGGCTTACATTAGGCAGGCAATTTTGACGGAGTTAGATGGTGCACTTCTTTCTAACGTTCCGAAGGTTTGAAGGATCTTGGATTTACCGGGACTGCTATGTACTCCAGAGATATAACGGTGCAATCAATTAAAAATGCCACCGAAAATGGTGCTTCCGTGATCGTTAATGTCAAAACTGAGTTAGGTGGCCTTCATGCGATCGTAGTCGACTCAGTCGAGAATGGACTGGCCGGGATTCGGGATCCTTGGCCGCTGGGGGTGGGCTCCACATATTCTGTCCCCGCTAGCTCATTAGAAGGAATTCTTAACGGTGGCGTCATTGTCCATCCATAGAGATTAGAGTTTATGCAAAAAAAATGTGATTTGTATTTATGTACCCCAGTTGAAGCATCACGGCTTAAGGTGCTGCGCTTGTTTGATAAAAATTTTTCCGAAGAAGGAAATTCGATGTTGGCTGGGTATCTACTTGTAAGCATTAGTAGAGTGAAGCTCGTGGCATTGGTATCTGCTTTTCGGAAAGAAAAAATATTGTGCTTTAGTGTTCCTGTCGAGTATCGAAATTGTAGTGTTTCGCTTGACGCTGCGTTTGAAATAGCAAAGAGATATATCGGGCCGGATGGGGTTTTAAGTATGAGGGATCAAGCGCATTGCCCGCCATTATTCTGGTCTTTTGGATTGATCTCTGTAGGCTCTAAAGAAAAAAAAGCGGGTGGTACGCTTATGGTAGATCGCTTGGATGGTCATATTTGGAGTCTTGAAGAGTATGAGGAGTATATGTACGATTACAATAATGTTTTTTGAGTGTTTTAAAAAATATAGATTGGCACCTTTGGTGATTCTCGAAGCGTTTTTTTATTTTTGTTGGCATACATGCGCCTCTTACTCATGTTATGCCTGAACACAAAATTTCAAAGGAAAAGGGGCAGATTTATTTTTCAATCCTGTCCTGTCCTGAATAAGGTCTACGCCTATTGCCTGATGACGAATCATGTCCATTTGTTGCTAGCTCCTGGGGGAGTCAACCACTGGACTGGGGCAATTGATGAAAGCACTGGCTGCCCGTGCAACGCGCTATCGAAATCGATTGGAAGGGCGTTCAGGAACATTGTGGGAAAGTCGTTACAAATCCAGTGTGGTGGAGTCGGATTCATATTTGCTTGCTTGTAGTCGCTGCATTGAATTGAATCCTGTGCGCGCTAGGCTCTGTACGAAAAGTAATGTCGCAAACACCGCATGGCACAAGCCAGTGAGACCATCGCCGCATAACTTTTCGCGAGTTTGTCAAAGCGCGTCACGATGCGGCGGTT
>NZ_RQJK02000041.1:0-19159 GCF_022342325.2 Pseudomonas sp. AF32
GGAGGGGCGAAATCTCCCACAGTCTGTACTGCGGCTAACAGTCAGAATCGAGCCTTGTCCCTCCTCCTCCCTTCAAGTCCTACCATACAAGCGAGCCTGCTCGCGATAGCGGTGGACCAGTCGACATCACTGTTGGCTGACCCGACGCCATCGCGAGCAGGCTCGCTCCCACAATTGATCGTTTGCGCTCACAGAATCCCCCCACCACAGCCAGTTGTCCTGCATTTCATAAATCGCAGGCAAAGAAAAACCCGGCCTGAGCCGGGTTTTTCCAAAAGCCTTGGGCTAATTACTTGCCTTGGGCTTCTACTTGAGCTTCTACGCGACGGTTTACCGCACGACCAGCTTCAGTGGCGTTGTCGGCAACTGGGCGGGATTCGCCGTAGCCAACAGACTGAACGCGGGACGATTCAACACCGTACTGGTTGGTCAGAACGTCCTTGACCGCTTTCGCACGACGCTCGGACAGCTTCTGGTTGTAAGCGTCAGTACCGACGGAGTCAGTGTGACCTTCAACAGTGGTGCTGGTCGATGGGTACTGCTTCATGAAGTCAGCCAGGTTCTTGATGTCGCCGTAGCTGTTTGGCTTGACGACCGACTTGTCGAAGTCGAACTTGACGTCCAGCTCAACACGTACGGTTTCAGCAACAGCTGGGCAGCCATCAGCGTCAACGGTAACGTTGGCTGGGGTGTCAGGGCACTTGTCGACGTTGTCGCACACGCCGTCGTTGTCGCTGTCGGAGCAGACTTCAGCCGGAGCTGGGACTGGAGCAGCAGCAGGCTTGGAGCCGCCACCGAAGTTCACACCGATACCAACGCTAGGCGCCCACTCGGTGTCGCCCTGGTCGATGTTGTACTGAGCTTCAACGCCGGCACGGGCGTAGAAGTTCTCGGTGAAGTACAGCTTGGCGCCGCCGCCAACGTTGGCGAAGGTCGAACGGTTACGACCGTTGCTGCCATTCTGGTCGATGCTCTGGTCGGAGAAACCGGCCGAGACGTAAGGACGCAGCATGTCACCTGGGTTGTTGAAGTGGTACAGAGCGTCCAGAGCGGTGTTGGCGCCCTTGACGTTGGTACCATCGTCAGTGCGAGCGTTGTGCACTTCGTCGTAGGCCAGACGCAGTTCCACGTCGTCGGTCAGGAAGTAACCAACCGAACCGCCGAACAGGTTGCCGTTGTTCTTGAAGTTACGAGCGCTGTCGAATTGCTCTTTCTTGGCGAAGCCTTCGATTTCAACTGCGCCTTGGCCTTGTGCCAGAGCGCCGAACGAAGTGGCGGCAATAAGAGAACCAATGGCAAAGCCCAAGGTGTTTTTCAGTTTCATCCGTTAAATCCCCATCTGGTGATTGTGAAGCAGTCCCGCAAACCGGGGGACAACTCGGCGGCAAGTCTATCAGAACTTGCCTACACGTAAGAGATATTTGCGCCGAAGTTAAGTTTCGGCAATGCCTGCAAATTTCTCACGCAGCTTATCAAGAGCGCGCTTGTAACGCATTTTGGTCGCGCTCAAACCCATATGCATTATGTCTGCGATCTCCTGGAACTCCAGTTCTGCGACAAATCGTAGCACCAGAATCTCCCTGTCGATCGGGTTCACATAAACCAGCCAGCGATCGAGTCCACCCTTTTCCTCCGGCTTGGGCGCCTTTTCATCAGACGCTTCCTCCAGAGGATCCAGGCTCAACGCATCCATCAAGCGACGCTTTCGCCGTTCCTTGCGGTACTGTGTGATGCATTCGTTGTAGGTGATGCTATATAGCCATGTCTTGAACTTCGATTTCCCCTCGAAGTTCTTCAGACCGTACAGCACCTTCAACATCACCTCCTGACAGACATCGTCAGCGTCGCGATCGTTCCCCAGATAACGTGCACAGACGTTAAATAATGTTCTCTGGTAACGACGCATCAACTCTTCGTAAGCACGTGTTACGTGGAACAGCTCCGTATGCGCGCGCGCGACCAACTCCTCATCGGAGAGATCACGGGGGTCATAGCGCGTGAATAGCGATTGGGGTTTGTTCAAAACAAGTCGGGCCGACGGTCTAGGTCAATGTGCGCCGCAGCCTGCGGTAGCAGGCATTTTGCGGCGGCATACATTAGCAGAGTTTGCCGGGTTAGCGGCTACTTACATGCTGCTCCAGCAGGATCCGATTGGAGAGCGACACCAGTTCGCCCTCCTCGGTCAGCAACGTGGTCTTCACCGTGCCGATCTCCTCGATCTGGCCTTCGACCTCGCCCACCCGCACTTGTTGTCCAACCTCATACAGCTCACGCACATAGATCCCCGCAAGAATCTGACCGGCGATTTCCCGGCTTCCCAGCCCCATGGCCAGCGCAATCGCCAGACCAACGGTAATCAATACGATCACGATCACATGGTTGAGCAGGTCGGTCTTGACCTCCAACTGGCTGATCGCAACGGAAATACTGATGATGATCACCAGGCCCTGGGCGATACGTCCAAGACCCGAGGCATAATCCAGCCCCACGCCTTCGGCTGCGCCGCGTACCAGGCCATTGACCAGTTGCGCCAGCAGGACGCCTACCAGCAACACCAGCGCAGCGCCGAAAACCTTCGGCAGGTACAGCGCAAGCATATCGAGCGTAGCCGAAACTCGCTGCAGGCCAAGGGATTCGGCTGCGGAAACCAGGAAAATAAGCAATACGAACCAATAGACGATCTTGCCTATCAGGGTCGAGATCGGCACCTGGATACCGCCACGGGACAGCAGCTTGGTCAGGCCGGTGCCGCCCATCAGGCGGTCAAGCCCCAGCTTGGCGAGCAGCTTGGACAGCAACGTGTCGAGCAACTTGGCCACGACGAACCCCAACAGCACCACCACCAGGGCGCCGAAAAGGTTCGGGATGAAGTTGGCCACCTTGGTCCACAAGGCAGTCATTGCCGCGACAAGGCTCTGGGTCCAGAGATTCAATTCCATATTCAGTCAGCCTTATGAGCGGTGCGAGTAGCGGGTTTACGACGGGATACCGGCAAGACGTGGGCCGAGCCGTTGTTCAAGGCGATCATCAGCGCGGGCAGCCAGCGGCCCAGCAGGCTGAACAGATCACCGGCGCCCACCTGGCGGTTGGCGGTTTTCAGTACACGCCCCAGGCAGGCGTCGTCGTCCCGGCTGGACGGGGAGGCCTTGAGCATGTCGCGCAAAGACTGTTCAAACGGATCGTGCATACGCACCTCTCGTGATGTCTGTGGAAGACGCGATCAAAATTCGTCGGGTCACATGAAAGCCCCATCACACCCAGCGCAAGCGGCGGAACAGCCACCACTGCCCCGAGGCCACACAGACCATCAGCAGGCAGGCGACCAGGAAACCGTAAGGGCTGTCGGAAAACGGAATACCGCCCACGTTGATGCCCAACAGGCCGGTGAGAAAACTCATGGGCAGGAAAATCCCGGTGATGATGCCGAAGCGGTACATGGTGCGGTTCATGCGTACCGAAAGGCGCCGGTCCTCGGCCTCCAACACCAGCCCCACGCGCTCCCGAGCCAATTCCAGCTCCTCCAGGTAGCGGGTCAGGCTGTTGTTCAATTCATTCCAGTAGTCACCGTCGTCCTCGACGAACCAAGGCAACTTGATGCGCGACATCTGTCCGAAAATGTCTCGCTGTGGCGACAGGAAACGCTTCAGTCCGGCCGCTCGGCGACGGATATGCAAAATGGCGTCGTGCTCGGGGGTGTACCGTTCGTCGGCATCGAGCTTTTCTTCCTCACCGTCGACGATTTCCGAAAGCTGGGACACCAGGTCCTGCACCTTGTCGGTCAGGTACTGAGCCATATAAAGGATGAGTTCGGAGCTACTCTTCGGCCCTTTACCCTCGGCCAGGTGCGCGAGCAGTTCATCGGTGGCGCGCAACGGACGAAGGCGCAGGGAAATGACCCGCTGGGCGGAAGCGAAGATGCGCACCGACACCATGTCTTCCGGCTCGGCCCCTGGATTGAGGTTGATTCCCCGCAGGAACAGCAACAGCTCGGCGTCGGGCAACGGCAACAGGCGCGGCCGGGTGTTCTCCTCCAGCAGCAGGTCACAGTTGAATTCGCTGAGGCCGCTGGACTTGCGCAGCCAGGCGTGCGTCTGGGGATGGCTGCGATCCCAATGCAGCCACAGGCTCTCATGCGCCTGCAGCTGCAGATCGTCAAGTTCGGTCCGGGCTATGGAACGCGCACCACCTTTACCATCAAGCACCAGGGCATGCACCAGCCCCCACTGCGCGTTTTCTTCCTCGAACATCCTCATCCCTTACGACTTTGACGCTTCATTCAGGCATTTGCAGCGGGCTGGGCGAGACGATTACGCCGTTGTTGTCCGCGTAGACATACTCGCCCGGACGGAAGGTCACGCCGGCAAACGTCACGACCACGTTAAGATCGCCGATGCCGCGCTTGTCGGTTTTCATCGGATGGCTGGCCAGGGCCTGGACGCCCAGATCGGTCTGGGCAATGACGTCCACGTCGCGGATGCAACCGTAGATCACCAGTCCTTCCCAACCATTCTTTGCGGCTTTCTCGGCCAGCATGTCGCCCAGCAAGGCCCGACGCAGGGAGCCACCGCCGTCGACCACCAGCACCTTGCCGTTGCCCTTGAGCTCAACCTGCTCCTTGACCAGCGAGTTGTCCTCGAAGCATTTGATGGTCACGATTTCGCCACCGAAGGAGTCGCGACCACCGAAGTTGCTGAACATCGGCTCCACCACCTGAACCAGGTCCGGATAGGCGTCGCACAGGTCGGGCGTGAGGTAATGCTTCATCGAATGACTCCCGCAAGGGCCCTGCAAGGGCTTGAACGTCAGGCTGAATGAACAACCGTTTATGACCGGAACAACGTAATGCGTCATATCTTAGCCGCAAGCCGGGCAGAGCGAAATGCCCTTGTCAGAGCCCTCGCTTCAAACCGCCTCGGCCAGAATGGGCTGGCTTGCCGGCAATGGCGCACGCTGATTCTCCAGCCAACGCGCCATCAGCGGCCAAACCTCGGCCTGCGCGGCCTTGCTGACCAGCATTGCCACATGGCCGAAATCGTCACTGAAGCCGTGCTCCCGGCCGAGGCAGACGAACTGCTTGTGCTCGGAACCGATCTGCTCGAAGAGCTTGCGACAAGCCCAGGTCGGATCCTGATGGTCGCCGACGGCGCTCACCGCCAGCACCGGCACCTGCACATCGGCCAGGCCGGCCCACCAGTTTTTCTCGGCATCACCGAAACGTCCGAACAGGCCATACCAACGCATGCTCTCCAGGGCCAGGCCAATCGGCTCGTCTTCCGGGCCGCGCTTGAGCCTTGAGCCGGAGAGTTGAGCAAACCGCTTGAGGATAAACCGTCCGCCCCACTCCACCGGTGGAATTTTCAACGGCCAGTAGGTGCGACTGACCTGGGTCCCGAAAAATGCCGCCGACGCCACGGCCGGCTCGCCCAGGTAATGACCACCCAGCGCCGCCGCCAGGGTGATGCCACCCAGGGAGTGGCCGATCCAGTGAGGCACCTGCCCAGTCTGCTCACGCACGAAGGCACCGATGGCCGGCAAGTCGTAACGGGCGTAGTCGGCCACACGGTTCTTGCGGTAATCCTGATTACGCTGGGACAACCCGTGCCCGCGCATTTCGGGAATCCATACATCGAACCCCAGCCGCGTCAGATACGCCCCCAGGCCCAGTCCCTTGGGCGAATACCAGAAGCGCCGGTTGGAAAAGCTGCCATGCAACAGGATGACCGGGACCCCGCGGGCGGCCTCGGTGGCGTCGGCCATGCCCAGCCGGGTGACGGCCAGTTCGACGGTGTAGTCGGGACTGTTGCCAGGTTTCAAACGATAGACATCTTCGCTCAGATCGCCCCGCCGTTCGGCGCTGATCAGGGCGACAGGAAATAGGTTGCTGCTGCTTTGCATAATGCTCTTGCACAAAAAAGGGCGGCTTCCCTCGGGAGCCCGCCCTGTTTCAATCAAAAGGGACCAGTGCCAGTCCGGTAAGCCACGAAACCTGTGGGAGCGAGCCTGCTCGCGATTGCGGTGAGCCAGTAACATCCATATTGACTGACACTCCGCTATCGCGAGCAGGCTCGCTCCCACAGGGGTATTACATGACTGGCTTCAGTTGTTGATCAGCCCCTTCACTCGATCAGACCGCGCCCTGCCCCTCAGCCAGGAAGAACCAGGTTTCCAGCACGGAGTCCGGGTTCAGCGAAACGCTTTCGATGCCCTGCTCCATCAGCCATTTGGCCAGGTCCGGGTGGTCCGAAGGGCCCTGGCCGCAGATGCCGATGTACTTGCCGGCCTTGTTGCAGGCGGCGATGGCATTGGCCAGCAGCTTCTTGACCGCCGGATTCCGCTCGTCGAAAAGGTGCGCGATGATCCCGGAGTCACGGTCCAGGCCCAGGGTCAGCTGGGTCAGGTCGTTGGAGCCGATGGAGAAGCCGTCGAAGAACTCCAGGAATTCTTCCGCCAGGATCGCGTTGGACGGCAGCTCGCACATCATGATCACGCGCAGGCCGTTGTCGCCACGGGCCAGGCCATTTTCCGCCAGCAGGTCGACCACCTGGCTCGCTTCGCCCAGGGTACGCACGAACGGCACCATGATCTCGACGTTGGTCAGGCCCATCTCATTGCGCACGCGCTTGAGGGCGCGGCACTCGAGCTCGAAGCAGTCGCGGAACGATTCGCTGATGTAGCGCGAGGCGCCACGGAAGCCCAGCATCGGGTTTTCTTCCTCAGGCTCGTAGAGCTTGCCGCCGATCAGGTTGGCGTACTCGTTGGACTTGAAGTCCGACAGGCGCACGATGACCTTTTTCGGGTAGAACGCCGCCGCCAGGGTGCTGATGCCTTCCACCAGCTTCTCGACATAGAAGCCGACCGGATCGTGGTAACCGGCGATGCGTTTGTCGACGCTGTCCTTGATCTCCGATGGCAGGCCATCGTAGTTCAGCAGTGCCTTGGGGTGCACACCGATCATGCGGTTGATGATGAACTCCAGGCGGGCCAGGCCTACGCCGGCGTTCGGCAGTTGCGCAAAGTCGAAGGCACGGTCCGGGTTGCCGACGTTCATCATGATCTTGAACGGCAGCTCCGGCATGGCGTCCACGGAGTTTTTCTTGACGTCGAAGCCCAGTTCGCCTTCGAAGATGTAGCCGGTATCGCCTTCGGCGCAGGACACGGTCACACCCTGGCCGTCCTTGAGCAGTTCGGTGGCGTTACCGCAACCCACCACCGCCGGGATACCCAGTTCGCGGGCAATGATCGCCGCGTGACAAGTACGGCCGCCGCGGTTGGTGACGATGGCGCTGGCGCGCTTCATCACCGGCTCCCAGTCCGGGTCGGTCATGTCGGATACCAGTACGTCGCCGGCCTGGACCTTGTCCATCTCCGAAACGTCCTTGATGATCCGCACCTTGCCGGCGCCGATGCGCTGGCCGATGGCACGGCCTTCAACCAGCACGGTGCCGGTTTCCTTGAGCAGGTAGCGCTCCATGACGTTGGCCTGGGTGCGGCTTTTCACGGTTTCCGGCCTGGCCTGCACGATGTACAGCTTGCCGTCGTCACCGTCCTTGGCCCATTCGATGTCCATCGGGCACTTGTAGTGCTGCTCGATGATCATCGCCTGCTTGGCCAGTTCGCTGACTTCGGCGTCGGTCAGGCAGAAACGGGCGCGATCGGCCTTGTCCACGTCGACGGTCTTCACCGAGCGACCCGCCTTGGCTTCGTCGCCGTAGATCATCTTGATGGCCTTGCTGCCCAGGTTACGGCGCAGGATGGCCGGGCGACCGGCTTGCAGAGTGCTCTTGTGAACGTAGAACTCGTCCGGGTTCACGGCGCCCTGGACGACGGTTTCACCCAGGCCGTAGGCGCCGGTGATGAACACCACGTCACGGAAGCCCGACTCGGTGTCGAGGGTGAACATCACCCCGGCGGTGCCGGTTTCGGAGCGAACCATGCGCTGCACGCCGGCCGACAGGGCCACCAGCTTGTGGTCGAAGCCCTGGTGCACGCGGTAGGAAATGGCACGGTCGTTGAAAAGGGAAGCGAAGACTTCCTTGGCCGCGCGGATGACGTTGTCCACGCCACGGATGTTCAGGAAGGTTTCCTGCTGGCCGGCGAAAGACGCATCCGGCAGGTCTTCGGCGGTCGCCGAGGAGCGCACGGCAACGGCGATGTCGGGGTTGCCTTCGGACAGTTTGGCGAAGGCGGTGCGAATTTCGCTGTTCAGTCGCTCGGGAAACTCGGCTTCCATGATCCATTGGCGGATCTGGGCACCGGTCTTGGCCAGGGCATTGACATCATCGACGTCCAGGGCATCGAGCGCATCGTGGATCTGCTTGTTCAGGCCGCTCAGTTCCAGGAAATCACGATAAGCCTGAGCCGTCGTGGCGAAGCCACCTGGCACCGAGACGCCGGCGCCGGCGAGGTTACTGATCATCTCGCCCAGGGATGCGTTCTTGCCCCCCACATGCTCCACATCATGGACGCCGAGCTTATCGAGGGAAACTACGTACTCTACCAAGGTGATCTCTCCACTAACTGTGTTGGAAAAGCTCAAGGCACCGGTTGCTCCAGGGGAGCGAGTGCCGGCGATATGGCCTGGACCTGGAAAATAAGTGAGAATGCGGGCCATCGGCGGCCGGCAAATCGCGCCTATCATATCCAAGAATCGTCACTAGCTCACTAGGGCCCAAGGCGCAAATGAAACGATCCGCTTTCTTTATCTCCGACGGCACCGGCATTACGGCCGAAACGCTAGGTCAAAGCCTGTTGGCGCAATTCGAAAACATTACCTTCACCAAGTTGACACGCCCGTACATCGACAGCGTCGACAAGGCGCGGGCGATGGTACAGCAAATCAATAAAGCCGCCGAAACAGACGGCTTCCGCCCGATTATCTTCGACACCATCGTCAATCAGGACATCCGTGAGATTCTCGCAACGTCCAATGGTTTCATGATCGACATTTTTTCCACCTTCCTGGCGCCCCTGGAGCAGGAACTGAGCGAGCATTCCTCCTACTCGGTCGGCAAATCCCATTCCATTGGCCACAACTCCAATTACATGGAGCGGATCGAGGCGGTCAACTTTGCGCTGGACAACGACGATGGCGCCCGCACGCATTATTACGACAAGGCCGACCTGATCCTAGTGGGAGTGTCGCGCTGTGGTAAGACGCCGACGTGTCTGTACATGGCGATGCAGTTCGGCATCCGCGCGGCCAACTACCCGCTGACCGAAGAAGACATGGAGCGCCTGCAACTGCCCAGCGCCCTGCGTGCCCACCAGCACAAGCTGTTCGGCCTGACCATCGACCCGGACCGCCTCACGGCGATCCGCAACGAGCGCAAGCCCAACAGCCGCTACTCGAGCTATGCCCAGTGCGAATTCGAAGTGCGCGAAGTGGAAAACCTGTTCCGGCGGGAGAACATTCCGCACATCAATTCCACGCATTTTTCCGTGGAAGAGATTTCGGCGAAGATTCTGGTGGAGAAAGGGGTGGAGCGGCGGTTCAAGTAAACCTGCACAAAACAAGACCCTGTGGGAGCGAGCCTGCTCGCGATTGCGCAGTGTCAGCAGAATTTGTGCTGGCTGACCCACCGCTATCGCGAGCAGGCTCGGTCCCACAAGGGATCAAGGTTTACTCTGAGTTCAGTGACTCAACCGCTTGACCAACGCCTGCCCCACCGCCAGCGCCGACGCCGGATTCTGGCCTGTGATCAGTTCCCGATCCTTCACCACATGAGCAGTCCACGGCGTGGTGTTGCCGCTGTACTGCCCGCCGGCCTGTTGCAGCGCGGTCTGTGGGTAGAACCTCATGCTCCCGCCGCCCAGCAGTCCCTTGGCCAGTTCTTCTTCCTGATTGCTGATCACGGTCATTTTATACCCGGCGTAGATCCAGTCCGACGGGGCCGAGGCCTGGCCTTTGGTGGTCAATTGACCAACGAAACCCTGGGCATCGGGCAAAGTCGATAACAACGCTATCGGCCCGTGGCAGACCAGTGCTGTGGCTTTACCCCTATCATGAAAATGCGCCAGCACCCGGCCCAGTGGCGCGCTGGTGAGCAGATCCTGCATCGGCGCATGGCCGCCAGGAACGTACAGGGCATCGAAACGGTCCAGGCCTTGCTGTTCGACACGGGCCAGACTGACCACGGGCGATTCGGTGGCCGAGGTGATCTTCAGTTGCGCCAGCAGCGCCTGGTAGCGCTCCAGTTCCGCCCCATCATTGTTGAAATACATCTTGTCCACCGACGACCGATCCAGGGTCGGGGCCTTGCCCTGGGGGGTGGCGAACGTTACTTGATGACCGGCGTCCAGCAACAGTTTGACCGGCTGCAACAGTTCGTTGAGGTAGAAACCGGTGGAAAACTCCTTGCCGTCGCGCAGATCCAGATGATCGGCATCCGACAGGACCACCAGCACATTGTCGGCCTGGGCAGCGACGCTGGTGGCAGCCAGTGCAGCGGATAACGCGAGGGCGGAAAGCTTTTTCATGATGACTCCGAAGGCTGATGAGGAAGACAGCCCTCACTGTATTGATGCCGTCACAGGCGATAAACTTGCCGGCGAGAACATCACTTGGCCTCTGGAGGCAATAATGGCCCGTCGATTCGATTACTTGGCCGACGTGGAAGCCTTCGTCACTGTCGTGGAACAAGGCACCCTCAGCGCCGCCGCCGTGGCCCTGGGCACCACGCCTTCGGTACTGAGCCGCGCCATCTCTCGCCTCGAAACCCGGCTCGGGGTGCAGTTGTTACGCCGCACGACCCGACGGCTGAACCTGACCGATGCTGGCACCTTGTATCTGGAGCAATCACGTTCGGCCTTTGCCTTGATCGATGACGCCGAACGACGGATACAGGGCCAGGAGGGTGTCTTGACCGGCCGGGTACGCCTGAGCGTACCGACCACCTACGGCCATTACCGCTTGCCATCGTTGCTGGCGCGCTTCGCCCAGGCTTTCCCACAGGTTCGCATCGAGCTGAGTATTACCAACCGCAATGTCGACCTGGTGGCAGAAGGGTATGACCTGGCGATCCGCCTCGGTCAGTTGCCGGACAGCGGCCTGGTGGGGCGCAAGCTCGAAGACGCCCGGCTCTGCCTGGTGGCCGCTCCGAAGTACCTGGATGGAGCAGGCATACCCCGGCATGTCGATGAACTGATCAACCACAGTTGCCTGCCGTTCGTCATGCCCAGCAGCGGACGTATCGCACCCTGGTTGTTTTGCGAAAACGGTGAACATCGGGAATGGATGCCGGCGAGTCACGTGCAAGTGTCCGATGATGTATTGGGCATCGTGTCGCTGGCGCTGGCTGGACTGGGGATCTGCCAGACCTACGATTTCATCGTCCGAGAGCGGATCGAACGCGGAGAACTGGTCGAGGTATTGGAGGCATTCGGCGGCCGCAGCCGCCCGTTTTCGGTGATCTACCCGCCCCACCGGCAGTTGCCGGCGGCGGCACGGGCGTTGATCGATTTTCTGGTGGGACAGGGCTGAATCCGAAATCACGATCAACGTCGGACCACTGTGGGAGGCCAGCTTGCCAGCGATGATGGCGGCATATCCAACATCATCGGTGCAGACAGACCGCTATCGCGGGCAAGCCCAGCTCCCACAAGGAGCGCATCATCGGTTCAGGCAGGCTCGCTCCCCCAAAAATGCGATGGCGCCATCAATGAACCGCAGCCGCCTGCTCTTCCATCTTCTTGCGCAGGCTCAAGGGCCGCATATCAGTCCAGACTTCTTCGATGTAGGCCAGGCACTCCTTCTTGAAACCGCTTTTACCAACGGTACGCCAGCCCTCCGGGATGGCCTTGTAGTCGGGCCAGATCGAATATTGTTCTTCGTGGTTGACCACGACCTGGAAAACGATGTCCTCGCGGTCGAATACTGACGTCATGGGTGTCTCTCCATCTTTGCTCGAGGTTCGCTGCGCGGCACGCGCAAGCGGGATATGAAAGGAACGTTTTGGGCCGGACGAAAATTAAGCCTCGGTGACGGCCGCCTTCAAGGCACGCCCGAAGATGTCCGCGACCCGGTCGATTTCCGTCGCGGTGATGATCAACGGCGGCAGGAAACGCACGACACCGCCCTGCCGTCCCCCCAGCTCGAGGATCAGCCCGCGCTTGAGGCATTCACGTTGTAACCGGGGTGCCAATCGTGCATGCACCGGCGGATGGCCGAGGGTGTCCGGCGCACCTGCCGGATCCACCAGCTCGACGCCGAGCATCAGGCCGCGGCCGCGGATGTCGCCCAATTGAGGGAAATCCCGTTGCAGGCTGCGCAGGTGCTCGCTCAAGCGTCGGCCCATGGCCGCGGCATGAGCCGGCAGGTCGTGCTCCAGCAAATAGCGCATCACTGCGGAACCGGCGGCCATGGCCATCTGGTTACCACGGAATGTTCCGGCGTGAGCCCCTGGAAGCCAGGTGTCGAGCCACTCGCGATAGACCACCACCGCCAGCGGCAGGCTGCCCCCGATGGCCTTGGAGAGCACCACCACGTCCGGAATGATCCCGGCGTGTTCAAAGGCGAACATCTTGCCGGTGCGGCCAAAGCCGCTCTGGATTTCGTCGACGATCAGGGCAACCCCGGCCTGCTCGGTGATCCGGCGCAACCCGCGCAGCCAGTCGATGTCGGCCGGTATCACCCCGCCCTCGCCCTGCACAACCTCGACAATGACCGCCGCCGGCAACTGCACGCCGGCTTCGGGATCGTTCAGCAGGTTCTCCAGATAATGCAGATTGGCCTTCACGCCCTCGGCACCGCCCAGCCCGAACGGACAGCGGTAATCGTAGGGGTACGGCATGAACTGCACACCGTTGGCGAGCAAGGCTCCCAGGGGCTTTTTCGGCCCCAGGCTGCCCATCAGGCTCAACGCGCCCTGGCTCATGCCGTGGTAACCGCCCTGGAACGACAACACGGTGCTGCGTCCGGTGGCGGTACGCACCAGCTTGAGCGCGGCTTCCACCGCGTCGGTGCCCGTGGGGCCGCAGAACTGGATTTTTGCTTCGGCCGCAAACGCCGCCGGCAACAGGCCGAACAGGTCCTGGACGAAGCGATCTTTCACGGGCGTGGTCAGGTCCAGGGTATGCAAGGGCAGCTCATCGGCCAGCACCTGCTGGATCGCCTCGATCACCACCGGGTGGTTATGTCCCAGCGCCAGCGTACCGGCGCCGGCCAGGCAGTCGATGAACGTGCGGCCCTCGACGTCTTCGACATACAGCCCTCGGGCCCGCTTGAGGGCCAGGGGAATCCGCCTGGGATAGCTACGGGCATTGGATTCTTGCCGGCTCTGTCGAGCCAACAGAGGCGATTCATCGAATTGGTAGAGCGTCTCGGCCGGGACGGGGCTGACCCGCGCCGGTTGTGCTTCGATAAAACTGTTGGCGACTGACATCTCTCGACCTCGCTGTGCACACATGTGCAGGTTTCCTGCTAGGGAAACGCATCAGCGAGGGAGGAATTTACTCTTTGGGCGCGAAGCCGGGCAGCGATTGCACCGGCACCGTCAACTCCACCCGCAAGCCATCTGCGCGACTGTCGAAATGCAGCCCGCAGCCGCAGCGTTGAACGATGGCCTGGACAATCGCCAACCCCAGTCCACAGCCGGTGCTCTGGCCATTACGCCAGAAACGCTGGGTAAGGTGCTGGAGATCGTCGGCGGCAATACCGGGCCCATGGTCGCGGACCTGGAAGCGCACCCGCTGGCCGATCATCTCCAGGTTCAGTTCCACATCGGTATTGTCCGGGGTGTGGCGCAGGGCGTTGTCCAGCAAGTTACGCAGTGCCGCGATGGAGAGCACCGACGGCATTTGCACCGGCGCCTCGGACACACCGGGAGAAACCTGCAACTTGATCCGTTGGCGAGCCCCGCCGGCCGCGTCCTGGATCGCCAGCCGTGCCACCTGTTCGGCACTGCATTGCACACCGTCGTCGAACGACAGGCTGCCTTCGACCCGGGCCAGCAGCAATAACTGCTCAAGGGTACGATGCAACCGGTCGGCCCCCTCCTCGGCCCGGGCCAGGGACTGATCCCGGGCGACGCCATCGGTCATGCGCGCCACTTGCAGGTGCGTCTTGATGGCGGTGAGCGGGCTGCGCAGCTCATGGGCAGCGTCCCCCGTCAGCCGGCGCTCGCGCTCGAGGGTCTTGCCGATGCGCTGGAACAGCTGGTTCTGGGTTTCCAGCAACGGTCGCAGCTCACTGGGCAGCGGATGGATCTGCAACGGTTCGAGGGAGTCGGCACTGCGCCGCATCAGCGCATCGCGCATGCGATTGAGTGGCGCCAGCCCCTGACCGATGCCCAGCCACAGCAGGCACAGGCAACCCAGCAGCGCCACGCCCACCGGCACCGAGGCCGCCAGGAGCACCGACATGTTCAAGGCTTCGCGTTCGATCTGGCGATCGGCGGTGGTGATGCGCACGTCACCTCGGGCCAGGGTAAAGCTGCGCCACGGCGCGCCGTCGATGATCTGGTCGTGGAACCCCATCTTCTCGGCTTCCAGGGTCTGTTCCGGAGTGCTGTGGCTGCGAGCCAGAATCTCACCGCGCAGGGAACTGACCTGACAGGCCATGCCACCCGGGATGTTCAGTTGCTCGGCGCTGAAGTGCGTGCCCTCGCCCTTGCTGGATATGGGGGGCAGCTGTTCCAGCAGCCCGGCGACCATCCGCGCCGACGCCACCAGGCGCTGGTCGAGGGAAAACATCATCTGGTTGCGCAGATCGCTGAGCATCCAGGCCGCGGCCAGGGTCCAGATCAGGATGAAGGCGGCACCCAATGTCAGGCTCAGGCGCAGTCGCAGGCTCATCACTTGGAAGGCTCCCCGCCATCGGCCGGCCCCAGTCGATAACCCAGCCCGCGTACCGTCTCGACAATCCCGTTGCCCAGTTTGCGCCGCAAGTGATGGATATGAACGTTGAGGGCATTGCTTTCCAGCTCGTCGCTGAAACCGTAGACGCTGTCCTTGAGTTGTTCGGTGGACAGCACCCTGCCGCGGTTGTGCAACAGCGCCTGCAACAACGACTGCTCGCGACGCGACAGGTCCACCGGCTGGCCATCCAGGGTGGTTTCGCGGCTGCTGGGGTCATAAGTCAGGCGGCCATGCTCGATCAGGTTGACACTGCGCCCCGCCACGCGCCGCAGCAGCGTATGCAAGCGCGCCGCCAGCTCGCGAAGGTCGAAGGGTTTGAGCAGATAGTCATCGGCGCCGGCCTGCAATCCATCGACCCGATCGGTCACCGAGTCCCGTGCGGTGAGGATCAGCACCGGAATTTCCAGGCCTTGCTGGCGCAATTGTCGCAGCAGCCTGAGACCGTCCTCGTCGGGCAACCCGAGGTCCAGCACCATGACGTCGAATGTGGCCACGGCGAGTATCGCCCGCGCCGCCGACGCCGTCGCCACGTGCTCGACGACCAGGCCTTGGGCCGTCAGGCCGGCGACGATGCCGCTGGCGATCAACTCATCGTCTTCACAGACCAGTACGTGCATGGTAAGCCTCGTGGAAAAAGGTACATTAGGCCGCCGGCCGATTAAGCCGACATTATGCGACGAGCACCGCCCTATGGGCGATCATTGCGGCAAACCCGTTGTCGCCGGGTTAATCGACGGTTAATCGCCAGCCGCCATTGTGCCCTCACTTGCTTCGTTCTAAGGCTTCCCTACATGCGTCGATTGTTTTTGCTGTGGCTGCTCCTGCTCTCGGGCCTGGCCCAGGCCGCCAATCCCTTCGAAACCAAACCCGACTTCCTGCCGGTGGAAAAAGCGTTCGTGTTCACCTCCGAGCGCCTTGATTCCGGTGAAACCCAGCTGTTCTGGCAGATCGCCGACGGGTATTACCTGTATCAGCAACGGCTCAGGTTCGACGGCCTGGCCGAGGCGCAAAAACCGAAGTTGCCCGAGGGTGAAGCCCACAGCGACGAGTTCTTCGGCGACCAACAGGTCTACCGCCAGGCGCTGGAACTGAAGATTCCGGCAGGTGCAACCGGCAAGATCAAGGTGGGGTTTCAGGGCTGCGCCGACGCAGGCTTGTGCTACCCGCCCCAGACCCAGGTGGTCGACCTGGGTGGCAACGCACCCGCGGCCGCCAGTGGCGAGGCGGCGGACCAGGCCCTGGCCAGCGGCCTGCAACAGCGGGCGCTGGGCTGGAGCCTGCTGGTGTTCTTCGGCCTTGGGCTGTTGCTGGCATTCACGCCCTGCTCCCTGCCCATGCTGCCGATCCTCGCCGGACTGGTGGTGGGCAGTGGTGCCGGGCCCCGGCGCGGCCTGGCATTGGCTGGCAGCTATGTGATCAGCATGGCTCTGGTGTACGCCGCCATGGGTGTGCTCGCCGCGCTGCTGGGGGCCAATCTGCAGGCGCTGCTGCAACAGCCATGGCTGTTGGGTACCTTCGCGGCGGTGTTCGTGCTGTTGGCCCTGCCGATGTTCGGTTTCTTCGAACTGCAGTTGCCGGCGGCCCTGCGGGATCGACTGGAACACGCCGGTCGCCAGCGACGCGGCGGCAGCCTGCTGGGCGCCGGCATCCTCGGCGCGCTGTCCGGCCTGTTGGTAGGACCTTGCATGACCGCTCCGCTGGCCGGCGCGCTGCTGTACATCGCCCAGAGCGGCAATGCGCTGCACGGCGGGCTGATCCTGTTCGTCATGGGCATCGGCATGGGTCTGCCGCTGTTGCTGCTGGTGACCGTGGGCAATCGCTTCCTGCCCAAGCCCGGCGCCTGGATGGACCTGGTCAAGGGCGTGTTCGGCTTCCTGTTCCTGGGCACCGCGTTGCTGATGATTCGTCCCGTCATCAACGATTCGCTGTGGATCGGCCTGTGGGGCGTGCTGTTGCTGATTGCGGCCTACAGCGCCTGGCGGCAGACCGAAGGGTTCGGCCGCATCGCCTATGTGTGCGGCAGTGCGTCGCTGTTGTTCGGCCTGTGGGGCAGCCTGCTGGTGATCGGCGCGGCGGGCGGCAGCGATGATTTCTTCCAACCCTTGAAGGTCTACACCGGCGGCCAGGGCGGCGCGGCCGTCACGGCCCATGAGGCTTTCGTCACCGTCAGCGAACCCGCCGCCTTGCAACGGGAACTCGATGCCGCCCGGGCCCAGGGCCAATGGGTGTTGCTGGACTACTACGCCGACTGGTGCGTGTCCTGCAAGATCATGGAAAAACAGGTATTCGGCCGCACCGAGGTGCTGGACGCCCTGAAGGGGGTGCGCCTGCTGCGCCTGGACGTGACCGCCGACAACCCGGTCAGCCGTGAGCTGCTGAGCCGCTATCAGGTGCCGGGCCCCCCGAGCCTGCTGTGGATCGGCGCCGACGGCGAAGAACGCCGCAGCCAGCGGATCACCGGGGAAGTTGATGCCCAGGGCTTCCTGGCGCGCTGGAACGCCACCCGGGACGCGCGCTGATGCTGACGCTCACCCTGGGCACCTTCGCCATTGCCCTTAATCATCTGCTGTTGATCAGCGCGCTGGTGCTGGCGACGTTCGTCGGTTGGCGGGTGGCCCGGCGTGGCGGCGAGAACCCTGAATCGGTGTTGTTCGTGCTGTTCCTGCTCGGGCTCCTGGCGGCGCGGATCGGCTTTGTCGCCGCCTACTGGGACCACTACCAGGACGATCCGTGGCAGATCGTCGACCTGCGCGATGGCGGGTTCCTGGCCTGGCCCGGCATCGTCGCGCTGGTGATCGGCACGTTGCTGTGGGCGCGACGTCGCCCTGCCCTGCGCCGGCCGCTGGGTTTCGGCGTCGGCAGCGGCCTGCTGTTCTGGCTGGCGGCGACAATGTCGCTGGCGATCTATGAACAAGGCACCCGGCTGCCGGACATCAGCCTGCGCAACGCCGACGGCGAGACGGTGAAACTCACCGATTACCAGGGCGGCCCTTTGGTCATCAATCTCTGGGCCACGTGGTGCCCGCCCTGCCGGCGTGAAATGCCGGTGCTGGAAGAGGCGCAACGGCAACGCCCCGACCTGACGTTCCTGTTCGTCAACCAGGCCGAAAGTATGCAAAGCGTCAGTACCTTTCTCGCCACCCAGGGCCTGAGCCTGGACAACGTGCTGTTCGATGGCAGCGGTCGCCTCGGCCAGGCCGTCGGTTCCATGGCCTTGCCGACGACCTTGTTCTACAGCGCCGACGGCAGCCTGTTGGGCAGCCACCTGGGCGAACTGTCGGAGGCGAGCCTGGCCCGCGCCCTGGAGAACTTCGAAACGCCGGGCTCGACCACAGCCTCCCATCCCGCCATAAGGAAATCGCCATGCCCCGCCTCCGCCACTTGTTGACGCTGGTCGTCGCCACAGCGCTCACGCAAGCTCCATTGCTGCAGGCCGAAGAACTGCCCGCCGCCATCAAGAAGATCGAAGCCAAGGGCGCGAAAATCGTTGGCACTTTCGAGGCCCCGAACGGGCTTCGCGGCTATGCCGCGCAGTACCAGAACCGTGGCATGACGCTGTACCTGACGCCGGACGGCCAGCACGTCCTGCTGGGCAACCTGTACGACGCCGATGGCAAGGACCTGAGCGCCGAGCCGTTGCAGAAACTGGTCTATGCGCCCATGGCCAAGGAGATCTGGGGAAAAATGGAGGCGAGCAACTGGATCGCCGACGGCAGCAAGGACGCACCGCGCACGGTGTACCTGTTCAGTGACCCGAACTGCCCGTACTGCAACATGTTCTGGGAACAGGCACGGCCCTGGGTCAAGGCCGGCAAGGTGCAGTTGCGGCATATCATGGTGGGCATCATCCGCGAAGACAGCCCCGGCAAATCCGCCGCGTTGCTGGCCGCCAAGGACCCGGAGAAAACCCTGGAAGCCCATGAAAAGGCCGGCAAGGGCAGCGCGCTCAAGCCGCTCAAGGACATACCGCCAGCCATCCAGGCCAAACTCGACGCCAACCAGCAATTGATGGACGAACTGGAGCTGTCCGCCACCCCGGCGATTTTCTACCTCGACGACAAAGGCGACTTGCAACAGCAGCAAGGCGCCCCGTCGCCGGACAAGCTGGTGAAGATACTCGGGCCCAAATAGCCCGGCCTGACACCCATCCCTGTGGGAGCGGGGGGGGGGGGGGGGGGGGGGGGGGGGGGGGGGGGGGGGGGGGGGGGGGGGGGGGGTGGGGGGGGGGGAAGATGAAGGTGGTCGTCAACAACTACCAGGAAGGGCAGGTCGAGGACCTTGAGCTGCCGCGTCACCCGAAGGAAGA
>NZ_RQJK02000042.1:0-16126 GCF_022342325.2 Pseudomonas sp. AF32
GGACCGCCTGCCCCTGACCGCCAACGGCAAGCTCGACCGCCGCGCATTACCGGAACCGGGCCAGGATGCGCTCGCCAGCAAGGCCTACGAGGCGCCGCAAGGCGACACCGAGGTCGCCATTGCCGAGATCTGGAAAAACCTGCTGCACCTGGATCAGGTCGGCCGTCACGACGGTTTCCTCGAACTGGGCGGGCACTCGCTGCTGACCGTGCAACTGCAAGCCCGCCTGCACCAGGACCTGGGGGTCGAGATTGACCTGCGCACCCTGTTCGCCCAGACCTCCCTGAGCGAACTGGCCCGGCACGTGGAACAGGCCGGCACCTCGCAGCTCCAGGCCATTGCCGTGGTGCCCCGCGACCAACCGCTGCCGCTGTCCCTGGCCCAGCAACGCCTGTGGTTCCTCGACCAGTTGGACCACGCCGCCAGCGTCGCCTACCACATGCCTGCCGCCTTGCACCTGCGCGGCCATCTGGATCGCATCGCCCTGCAACGGGCCCTGGACCGCGTCGTCGCCCGCCACGAAAGCCTGCGCACCACGTTCCAGCACATGGACGGTGAAGCCCGCCAACGCTTCGCCCCGGCCGACATCGGCTTTACCCTGATCGAACACGACCTGCGCGCGCTGGACACCGACGCCCGGCAACACGCCGTCGAGCAACTGACCCAGGACGAAGCCCGCGAAGCCTTCGACCTGAGCCAGGGCCCGCTGATTCGCGGACGCCTGCTGCGCCTGGCCGACGACGACCATATCCTGCTGGTGACCCAGCACCACATCGTCTCCGACGGCTGGTCGGTGGCGGTGTTGATCGGGGAGTTCAACGCCCTGTATGCCGCATTCTGCCAAGGCCTCGACGATCCGCTGCCACCCCTGGCGCTGCAATACGCCGACTACGCCGCCTGGCAACAGCAGCACCTGCAAGGCGAACGCCTGCAAGCCCAGACCCGTTTCTGGAAAGAGCACCTCGACGGGGCTCCGGCCCTGCTGGAACTGCCCGCCGACCATCCACGGCCCCAGGTGCAGAGCTACCGGGGCGCCGCCCTGGCGCTGCAACTGCCTGCGCCGTTGAGCGCCAAGCTGCGCCGCTTCAGCCAGGAACAGGGCCTGACCCCGTTCATGACCTTGCTCGGCGCCTGGTCGATCCTGCTTTCGCGCCTGAGCAACCAACCGCAGGTCGTGGTCGGCACCCCGGTCGCCAACCGCACCCGCCGGGAAACCGAGGCGTTGATCGGCTTCTTCGTCAACACCCTGGCCCTGCGCATCGACGTCCAGGCCCACAATCGCGTCGATGAACTGCTGCAACGGATCAAGGCCACCACCCTCGACGCCTACAGCCATCAGGACCTGCCTTTCGAACAGGTCGTCGAAGCCCTGCAACCGGAGCGCAGCCTCGGCCACAGCCCACTGTTCCAGGCCATGCTGGTGCTCGGCAACACCCCTCACGACCAGGCCCTGGCCCTGCCGGGACTGAACCTGACCCCGCTGGCCCAACCCACCGGCACCACCCAGTTCGATGTGAGCCTGTCGCTCAACGACGACGGCGACGTCATCAGCGGCCAGTTCGAGTACGCCACCGACCTGTTCGAGGAAACCACCATCGCCCGTTGGGGCCGGCATTTGCTGCACCTGCTCGAGGCGATGCTGGACGATGCCAGCCAAGCGCTGGCGACCTTGCCGTTGCTGGATGACGCCCAACGTCGACAGTTGCTGGAGACGTTCAACCCCGCCCCCATCGCCCTGGACGAAAGCCCAAGCCGCTTCCCCCATGTCGTCTTCGAAACACAGGCAAGCCGCACGCCGGACGCTGTGGCGCTGGTCGGTGACGGGCAGACCCTGAGCTATGCCGAGCTGAACGCCCAGGCCAACCGCGTGGCCCACGGTCTGATCGCCTTGGGCGTGCGGCCCGACGACACCGTCGGCCTCTGTGCGCGCCGCAGTCCGGAGATGGTTATCGGCCTCTTGGGCATCCTCAAAGCCGGGGCGGCCTACGTGCCCCTCGACCCCCAATACCCGGCGCAACGCCTGACCCACATGCTGGCCGACAGCGCCCCCAAGGCGCTGGTTCATCAGCATGGCCTCGACGCATTGCCGCTGCCCCATGGCCTGTCGACCCTGGAACTGGGCAGCCCGGCGTTGCCGCAAAGCCCGACCCACAACCCGCAGGTGACGGACCTGAACTTCGGCCATCTGGCCTATGTCATCTACACCTCCGGCTCCACCGGGTTGCCCAAGGGCGTGATGGTCGAACATCGCGGCCTGCGCAACCTGCTGGACTGGTACCTCGAAGACTTGGCGTTCCATGCCGGCGATGCGGTACTGCTGGCTTCGTCCTATAACTTCGACCTGACCCAGAAAAACATCCTCGCGCCACTGATGGTCGGTGCGTCCCTGCACCTGGCCGAAGAACCGTTCAACCCGGCCGCCATCGTTGCGCAGATCGCCGAGGCGGGCATCTCGCACCTGAACATGTCCCCCAGCGCTTTCCACGCGCTGGTGGACGCCGACCGGCACGGGGCGATGACCTGCCTGAAACGGGCTGTACTGGGGGGCGAACCGATCCAGGTCGCGATGCTGCAAAAACTGCCCGAGCCACGGCCGGCGATCATCAACAGCTATGGCCCGACCGAGTGCAGCGACGTGGTCGCCTGGCATGCCTTGGATGCTGACCCGGACACCTATCGGAACCGTTCGATCCCCATCGGCCGCCCCATCCGCAACATGCAGCTGCATGTGCTCGACAGCCTCGGCCAGTTGCTGCCAGTGGGTGTACCCGGCGAGATTCACATTGGCGGCGTCGGCGTGGCGCGCGGTTATCTCAACCTGCCGCAACTCAGCGCCGAACGTTTCATTGCCGATCCGTTCAGTGCGCAGGTCGATGCGCGCCTGTACAAGACCGGCGATATCGGCCGCTGGCTGGCCGACGGCACACTGCAATACCTGGGACGTAACGACGACCAGGTGAAGATCCGCGGCTTGCGCGTGGAACTGGGAGAAATCGAGGCCGCCCTCGCCGCCCTCGACGGGGTCCGCGAAGCCGCCGTCATCGCCCGCGATCACCAGGCCGGTGGCAAACGCCTGGTGGCGTACCTGTGCGGCGAACCGGCAGCCGCTGAACAACTGCGCACCGAACTCTTGCGCCGGCTGCCCGAGCACATGGTGCCCAGCGCTTTCGTGGTGCTGGATGCATTGCCGCTCACACCCAATGGCAAGCTCGACCGTCGCGCCCTGCCCGAACCGGGCCAGGACGCCTACGCCAGCCGGGCCTACGAGGCGCCGCAAGGCTCGGTGGAAGTGACCATCGCCGGGATCTGGCAGCAACTGCTGGGGCACGAGCGCATCGGGCGCCACGACGGTTTCTTCGAGCTCGGCGGACACTCGCTGATGGCGGTCAGCCTGATCGAGCGCCTGCGCGAACAGGGCCTCAACGCCGATGTGCGCAGCGTATTCAGCGCGCCAACCCTGCGGGAGTTGGCCGTGGCCTTGAGCGATGCGAAGGATTCGGTGTTCCAGGCCCCGGCCAACCGCATTCCGGCCGATTGTCAGGCCCTGTCCCCGGACATGTTGCCCCTGGTGCACCTGACGTCGGAGCAACTCGAACGGCTCGTCGCCGCCGTACCCGGCGGTGCGGCCAACATCCAGGACATCTACCCCCTGGCACCGTTGCAACAGGGCATCCTGTTCCACCACCTGCTGGGGCACGAAGGCGATGCCTATCTGGTGCGCTCGATGCTCGAATTCGATGACCGCCAGCGCCTCGATGCCTTTATCGATGCCCTGCAACAGGTGATCGACCGCCACGACATTCTGCGTACCTGTGTGCACTGGGATGGCCTGCCTCAGGCCGTCCAGGTGGTGCAACGTCATGCGCGGCTGCCGGTGCACAGTGTCACCCTCGACAACCATCAGGATCCCCTGAGTCAGCTCCAGGCTCTGAGCGACCCTCGACAGCTGCGCCTGGATTTGCGCCAGGCCCCGCTGATGCGTGCCTGCATCGCCCGTGATCCACACTCCGAACGCTGGCTGCTGGCGTTGCTCAATCACCATATGGCGAGCGACCACGTGACCCTGGAGATCGTTCTCGAAGAAATCCACGCGATTCTTCACGGACAAGGCGAAAGCCTCGGCACACCGCAACCTTATCGCGACTTCATCGCCCAGACCCAGGCCGTTCCGTCCCAGGTCCACGAGACGTATTTCCGCCGCCGACTGGCCGATGTCGATGCGCCAACCGCTCCCTTCGATCTGCTTGAAGTACAAGGGGACGGCAACCACATCGAAGAAGCCAGTGTGCAACTGAGCGTCGAACTCAACCTGCGCCTGCGGGCCCAGGCCAGGGAACGGGGCATTACCCCGGCGACGCTGTGCCATGTGGCCTGGGCGCAAGTGCTGGCCCGTTGCACCGGGCGCGACGACGTCGTGTTCGGCACCGTGGTCGCCGGGCGCCTGCAAGGCTCGGCGGGCGCCGAACGGGCCCTGGGTGTGTTCATCAATACCTTGCCGGTACGCGTCCAACTGAAGGCAGGCGGTGCCAATGAACAGGTGCTGGCCACCCACCGCGACCTGGTCGAACTGCTGAGCCATGAACAGGCATCCCTGGCCCTGGCCCAACGTTGCAGTGGCGTGCCCAGTGCCTTGCCGTTATTCACCAGCCTGCTCAATTACAGGCACCAGCGCGATGACAGCCAGTTGCAATGGCCGGGCCTGCGTATCCTGGGCAGCGCCGAGCGGACCAACTACCCACTGACTCTGTCGGTGAATGATTATGGCGATGCCCTCGGGTTGACGGTACAGAGTGTCCGGACAGTGGACCCGCAGCGCATCTGTGCGTTGATGCAACGCGCCCTGGAGCAACTGGCCCAGGCCTTGATGTACACACCGCAGATTCCCCTCACGCAACTGGATGTTCTGCCTCCTCAAGAGCGCACCCTGCTGCTGGAGACGTTCAACCAGACCCAAGCGCATTACCCGACGCACCTGTGCATCCAGCAGTTGTTCGAGGACCAGGTGCGCAGGACTCCGGACGCCTGCGCACTGCTCGACGGCCATCGACATCTCAGTTATGCCGAACTCAACGCCCAGGCCAATCGCGTGGCCCATCACCTGATCGCGGCGGGTGTGCAGCCGGGCGATCTGGTGGCGATCTGCGTCGAACGCGGCGTGGCGATGATCAGCGGTCTGCTGGGCATCCTCAAGGCCGGCGGCGCCTACGTGCCGCTGGATCCGACCTATCCGGCCGAACGCCTGGCCTCGATTCTCGAGGATGCCCGGCCACGCTTGTTGCTGGCCGACCCGGTCGGTCGCGCCGCAGTGGGCACGTTGCAGGAGGGCACCCGTTACCTGGCCCTGGAGCAGGCCCTGACCACGTCGAACAGCCGTGACCCGCAGCTGGATGGCTCGGGGCTGACTCCGACGCACCTGGCCTATGTGATCTACACCTCCGGTTCCACCGGCAAGCCCAAGGGAGTGATGATCGAGCATCGCAACCTGGTGGCTTCGACGCTGGCCCGTGTCTCGGTCTATGGGCCGGCGACCGACAAACGCTTCCTGCTGCTGTCGTCGATTGCCTTCGACAGCTCGGTCGCCGGTATTTTCGGGACCCTGGTCAGCGGTGGCGCATTGTGCATCCCGGATGCCGAAACCGCCCGCGATCCGGAAGCCATCGCCCGCTTCATCGACGCACAGGCCGTGACCTCGCTGCTGTGCGTGCCTTCGCTGGGACGCCTGGTGCTGGCAAGCCTCGCCGCCGGAAACGGACATGGCAGCCTGCGGGAGATGATCGTCGCCGGGGAAGCCTGCCCTGCGCAGTTGGTGCAGGAATGCGCCGGCCTGGAACCGGCGATTACCCTGTACAACGAATACGGCCCCACCGAAGCCACAGTCTGGGCCACGGTGCACCGCTGCACCGCCCAGGACACCGGGACCGTGCCGATCGGGCGTGCCATTCCCAACAGTCGCCTGTACGTACTCGACGAACAACGTCAACCGGTGCCGCTCGGCGTACCGGGCGAACTGTACGTAGGCGGCGCGGGTGTTGCCCGAGGCTACCTGGACCGCGCGCAACTCAACACCGAACACTTCCTCGCCGATCCGTTCGGCCCGGGCGAAGAGGCGCGGATGTACCGCACCGGCGACCTGGTGCGCCTGCGCGCCGATGGCGTGCTCGAATTCCTCGGGCGCAACGACCAGCAAGTCAAGATCCGCGGTTTCCGTATCGAACCCGGTGAAATCGAAGCCTTGATGCTGACGTTGCCAGGTGTGCGCGAGGCCGCCGTCATCGCTCGCGAAGACACACCGGGGGCGGTACGCCTGGTGGCTTACCTGAGTGTCGAACCGCATCTGGCCGGTCGCAATGCCAGCAGCACGCTGCGCCCCTACCTGACCTCGCAGTTGCCGGACTACATGGTGCCCGCGGCGTTCGTGGTGCTCGAACGGCTGCCATTGAGCCCCAACGGCAAACTGGACCGCCGCGCCCTGCCCGCGCCCCGCAGCGAGGATTTCGCCTTGCGCCAGTACGAAGCCCCCAACGGCGAAACCGAAGAACTGCTGGCGCAGATCTGGGCCGACCTGCTGGGCCTGGAACGGATCGGCCGGCATGACGACTTCTTCGAACTCGGCGGTCATTCGCTGCTGGCGGTGCAAGTCACTCTGCGAGCACGGGAGACCTTCGCCGTCGAGCTACCGCTCAGGAGCGTCTTCGAGCACCCGTCGCTGCTGGCGCTGGCCGACCTGGTCACCACCCTGCAACTGGCGCAGTTCGAGTCGGATGAATTGATGGACCTGCAACAAGAAATGGCTTCGCTGTCTGAAAGCGAACTGCTCGCTATCGTCTCCAAGGATGCTTAACAATTGAACGAACATAACGATAGTCTCGACCAGTTGAAACGTGCCGCGCTCCTGCGTCTGCTCAAGCAACGCGGCGCCACACGGGTCATCGAAACGCCCCAGGACGACATCGCCCCCACGGACCGCGAGGGTCCGCTGGCGCTGTCCTTCGCCCAGCAACGGCTCTGGTTTCTCGATCAGTTGGACCCGACGGCCAGCGCCGCCTATCACATACCCGCCTCCCTGGTACTGCGCGGCACCCTCGACCGGAGCGCGCTCAAGGCAGCCCTCGACCGTCTCGTGGCGCGGCATGAAAGCCTGCGCACCACCTTCCGTCGCGAGGGTGAGCACCCGGTACAAGTCATCGCTGCGGCCGATTGCGGCTTCCACCTCGAAGAGCATGACCTGCGCCACCTGCCCGGGGAACAGGCCGGGCGTGAAGCACAGCGCCTGGCCGATAGCGAGGCGGCGCAGCCATTCGACCTGCTGCATGGCCCCCTGATCCGCGGCAGCCTGTTGCGCCTGGCCGACGATGAGCACCGGTTGCTGATCACCCAGCACCACATCATCTCCGACGGCTGGTCCATCGGCCTGTTGGTCAAGGAGTTCGCCGCGCTCTATGAAGCCTTCAGCAATGGGCAGGCCGATCCGCTGCCACCGCTTGACCTGCAATATGCCGATTACGCCGCCTGGCAACGTCGCCATCTGGAAGGCGAGCGGCTCGAACAGCAGGTGGAGTTCTGGCGTGCCCAACTGGTCGGCGCCCCGGCCCTGCTGTCGCTGCCGACCGACCGGCCGCGCCCGGCGGTCCAGAGCTACCGGGGCGAAACCCTGACATTCGACCTGCCTGCATCACTGTCCAGCGCTATTGTCCGGTTCGCCCAATCCCGCGCCGCGACCCCGTTCATGACCCTCATGGCCGCCTGGGCGATTTTGCTGGCGCGTGTGAGCGGCCAGCAGGATCTGGTGATCGGCACCGTCGCCGCCAACCGTGACCGCCAGGATGTGCAGTCGCTGATCGGCTTTTTCGTCAACACCCTGGCCCTGCGCATTCGCCTGGAAGCCAACCCGACCCTCGATCAGGTACTGCAACAGGTCAAGCAATTGATGCTGGATGCCTCCAGCCGCCAAGACACGCCGTTCGAACTGGTGGTCGAGGCCCTCAAGCCGCCGCGCAGCGCCAGCTACAGCCCGGTGTTCCAGACCATGTTCTACACCAACGCCGGGGGGGGCGGCGGCCAGCTGCACCTGCCGGGCCTGGACCTGGAGTTCCTGCCGTCGCGCAAGGACAACACCCAACACGATCTGTCCCTGCACATCGACGAAGGCGGCCCTGGCCTGTCGTGCAGCCTGTCGTATTCCACCGCGCTGTTCGATGCCTCCACCGTCGAACGCCTGGCGGCGCGTTTCGAACGCCTGCTGCGCTGCTTCACCGAAGCACCGGACACCCGCATCGGCGCATTGGAACTGGACCCGGCGCTGGCCTTGCCGCCCGTCACCGCACTGCAACCTGTGCCGCAGCCCATGCCGCTGTCCTACCACCAGGAACGACTCTGGTTCGTCGACACCTTCGAAACCGGTTACCTGTACGACGCCAACCCGGTCTACCACAACATCCCGTTGCTGCTGGAGCTGACGGGCGAGCTCAACCAATCGGCCTTGCAGACCGCCCTCGACGGCCTGTTGGCCCGTCATCCGATCCTGCGCTGCCGGGTGTCGAGCGATGACGGCGCCACGGCCTGGCAACGTTTCGACAGCCCCGCGAGCCTGGCCCTGGAAGTGATCCAGGAAACGTCGAGCGAGCTGGCGACCCGAGCCCTGGCCGAGACACGACGGCCCTTGACCATGGACGCGCTGGTACGCGCCACACTGGTGCGAGCCGATGAGCGCCACGCCGTCCTGGCGATTGCGGTGCATCACTTGCTGGCCGACCGTACCTCGATGCAGTTGCTCAAGCGTGACCTGCTGGCCCTCTACGAAGCCGCCTGCGCCGAACGCAGTGCCGAGTTGCCGGCGTTGCCGTTGGGCTACAGCGATTTCGCCGCCTGGCAACGCCAGCTGCCGGCCGCGGTGCTGGAGAACCTGCGGGCCTACTGGACCTATCAGTTACGCGGCAAACTGCAAGCCCTGGAGTTGCCCCTCAACCGCCCACGGATGGCCGTGCATGTGTTCGCCGAAGCGACTCACGACTTCAGGATCGAACCGGCGCTGGCACGCCGTCTCGAAGCGCTGGCCCAGGACGTCGGCGTGAGCGCCGACAGCCTTGCCTTGAGTGCCTTCACCGCCCTGCTGCGCCGCTACGCCGGGCACGACGAACTGGTGATCGGCACCACCGCCGCCTGTCGCGAGCCGGCCTTGAATGACGTCGTCGGCCCGCTGGACAACCTGCTGGTCATGCGCGCCTTCTGCGCTGGCGACACCAGCCTGCAACAGCTCTGGGAACAGACCGCCGACAACCTTACCCAGGGCCTGCGCCATCGCCACATGCAATTCGACCAGTTGGTGCTGGCCCTCAATCCGGCCAAGGACATGAGCCGCACCGCGCTGTTCGACGTACTGTTCAACTTCCAGCGCAGCAGCGACACCCAGCCACCGGTGGCCGGGCTGGCGATCAACACGCTGGAAACCAACCTGGGCTACGGCAAGAACGACCTGCACCTGCTGGTGTCGGCCGGTGAACAGCATTGGTCCGGGCACCTGGTCTACAACGCCGAATTCTTCGATGCCGGCTTCATCCAGCAACTGATGCGTCATTACGTGCGCCTGCTGCAAGCCTTTGTCGAGGATGCGCAGCAGCGCGTCGATGACGTCCAACTGCTGGACGCGACCGAGCGCCAGCGGCAGATCATCGATTTCAACGACAGCGAAGCGGCCTGGCCCGACACCCTGACGTTGCAACAGATTTTCGAGGAGCAGGCCCGCCAGGCGCCTGACCGCATTGCCGTCAACCTCGGCCAGGAGCAGCTGAGCTATCGCCAGCTCAACGAACAGGCCAACCGCCTCGCGCACCGTTTGCGCGCCGCAGGGGTGCGTCCCCAGGAACTGGTGGCCATCACGCTCGAACGCTCGGTGCAGATGATCGTCGCCACCCTGGCGGTGCTCAAGGCCGGCGGCGCCTATGTGCCCATCGACCCGGCCTCGCCCCAGGAGCGCATCGCCTATGTGCTGCGCGACTGCGGCGCGCGCAAGGCCATCGCGCGTCCGGGCATGGCGCCGGCGTTGCAGGCCCTGGGTATCGAGGTCTTCGATCCAACCCTCGGCAACGTTGACGCCAGCGTCGTCAACCCACCCAACGTCAACGCCCCGGACCACCTCTGCTATGTGATCTACACCTCCGGTTCCACCGGTGAACCCAAGGGTGCGCTGCTCGAACACCGCAACGTGGTGCGACTGCTGCACAACAGCCGGCCGGATTTCCAGTTCGGTGCCGACGACGTCTGGTCGCTGTTCCACTCCAACGCCTTCGACTTCTCGGTCTGGGAGATCTTCGGCGCGCTGCTCTTCGGTGCACGCCTGACCCTGGTTCCCGACGCGCTGCGCCGTGATCCGACAGCCTTGCTGGGTTTCCTTGAAAGCGAACAGGTGACGGTGCTGAACCAGACCCCATCGGCGTTCCATCAGCTCAGCGCCGCCGCCCTGGCGACACCGGAGGTGCGCCTGGAGCGGCTGCGGTACGTGATCTTCGGTGGCGAAAGCCTGGAGCTGGGCAAGCTCGACGCCTTTCATCGCGCCTTCGGCCACGTGGCGCTGGTGAACATGTACGGCATCACCGAAACCTGTGTCCACGTCACCTACAAGGCCATCGGCGCGGCGGACATCGCCGCCGGTATTTCCAACGTCGGCCGGCCGATTCCCACCACCGTGGCCTATGTGCTCGATGCTCGCCAGCGCCTGCTGCCGGTGGGTGTGGCCGGGGAGATTTGCGTCGGCGGGCTGGGGGTCGGTCGTGGCTACCTGAACCGTCCGGCACTGACCGCCGAACGCTTCATTGCCGACCCGTTCCGTCCCGGCGAGCGCTTGTATCGCTCCGGCGACCTGGGCAAATTGCTGGACAACGGCGAGATCGTGCACCTGGGCCGGATGGACGCCCAAGTGAAAATCCGCGGCTTCCGCATCGAGCTGGGCGAGATCGAAGCCAAGTTGCTGGCGTGCGACGGTGTGCGTGAAGCGCGGGTACTGGCCCGCGATGACGCCAGCCAGGGCAAGCGCCTGATTGCCTACCTCATTGCTCGTCCGGGCGCCGTCCTGGAAGTGGCCGCCCTGCGCAAACAATTGGGCGCAACCCTGCCCGACTACATGATCCCGACGGCCTTCGTCAGCCTTCACGCGTATCCGCTGACGGCCAACGGCAAACTGGATCAGGATGCCCTGCCCGCACCGGACCTGGATGCCATGTCCGAGCGCGGCTATGTCGCCCCCGAAGGCGCCACTGAAATCGCCCTGGCGCAGATCTATCAGGAGCTGTTGGGTCTTGAACGCGTCGGCCGCCGCGACAGTTTCTTCGAACTGGGCGGGCACTCCCTGCTGGCGGCGCAACTGGTTACCCGGGTGCGTCAGCAGTTGGGCGGTGACCTGATGCTGCGCGAGCTGTTCAGCCATCCCACCGTGGAGGAACTGGCGCGGGTCGTGGGCAATCTGCACACCGCCGAGGCCGAAGTCATCGGCCAGGCCGACCGCAACAAACCGCTGGCGCTGTCGTTCGCCCAGCAACGGCTGTGGTTCCTCGACCAGCTCGACACCGGCGCGGGCAGTGCTTATCACATGCCGGCGGCATTGCTGCTGCGGGGCGACCTCGACCGTGGCGCGCTCAAGGCGGCGCTGGATCGCCTGGTGGCGCGGCACGAAAGCCTGCGCACCACCTTCGAGCGCCGTGGCGAACAGCCGGTGCAGATCATTGCCCCGGCAGACTGCGGCTTCGTACTGGCCGAACAGGATTTGCGCTCGCTGCCCTACGAGCAGGCCAGCCTCAGCGCATCGCGCATCGGCAACAGCGAGGCCCTGGCCCCGTTCGACCTCAGCCGGGGCCCCCTGATTCGCGGCCGCCTGCTGCGCCTGGCCGATGACGAACATATCCTGCTGATCACCCAGCACCACATCATCTCCGACGGCTGGTCGGTCGGCGTCCTGGTCAGGGAACTGGCCGCCCTTTACCGGGCGTTCAGCCAGCAGCAGCCCGATCCCCTGCCGGCGCTGCCGATCCAATACGCCGATTACGCCGCCTGGCAGCACCAGGCCCTCAAGGGCGAGCGCCTCGACCGCCAGGCCGAGTTCTGGAGTGAGCACCTCAAGGGGGCGCCGGCGCTGTTGTCCTTGCCAACCGACCGTCCACGTCCGGCGACGCAAAGCTACCGGGGTGGCGATGTTCCGGTGGAAATCCCCGCCGCGTTGCGCGAACGCCTGGAACGCTTCTGCCAGGCCCACAATGTCACGCTGTTCATGGCGTTGCTCAGCGCCTGGTCGGTGCTCATGGCCCGCCTGGGCAACGAGCGCGACGTGGTCATCGGCGTGCCGACGGCCAACCGCAGCCGCACCGAGACCGAAAACCTGATCGGTTTCTTCGTCAACACCCTGGCCCTGCGGGTCGACCTGACGCAGGACCCGAGCGTCGTCCAACTGCTGGAGCAGGTCCGGCAGACCACCCTGGCCGCTCATGAACACCAGGACATTCCGTTCGAGCAAGTCATCGAAGCCGTGCAACCGCCCCGCTCCCTGAGCCATAACCCGCTGTGCCAGGTGGCCCTGTCCCTGGACAACACCCCTGGCGGCGGCGAGTTGAGCCTGCCCGGACTGACCCTGGCACCGGTGGCCCAGGCTCATGAAACCTCGCAATTCGACCTGATGCTGACGCTGGGCAACGACGGCGGCACGCTGGCCGGGGTGATCGAATACGCCAGCGACCTCTTCGACCGCGCCACCGTGGAGCGCTTCGCCCAGCATTTCCTGGTGCTGCTGCACGCCATGGTGGCGGATGTCGGACAATCGGTGCTGAGCTTGCCCTTGCTCACCCCCGCGCAGTGTCTGGCGTCGCCGGCGGCACTGGCACCCAAGGCAGTCTTCACGCCCGAACGCCTGGTGCATCAGCGCTTCGAACAAATCGCCGCGGCCCAGCCCCAGCGCACGGCCCTGGTCTTTGGCGAAACGGAGCTGAGCTACCAGGCCCTCAACCGTCGGGCCAACCGCATCGCCCGGACGCTGATCGCCGAAGGCGTAAGGCCCGATGACCGGGTGGCAATCCTGGCCCGTCGTGGTGTGGAAATGGTCTGCGCCGTGTTGGCGGTGCTCAAGGCGGGCGCGGCCTACGTACCGCTGGACCCGGCCTACCCTGCCGAACGCCTCGGCTACTTGCTGGACGACAGTGCCCCGGTGGCCCTGCTGGCCCAGCCCGCCTGCCTCGACGCCCTGCCCGAACACCAAGTACCGGTGGTGAGCCTGGAGGACTACACCGCGGCCGATGACCTCGACGATGCCCTGGACCTGGATCCGCAAGCCGACGCCCTTGGCCTGACCTCCCGGCACCTGGCCTACGTCATCTACACCTCGGGTTCCACCGGGCTGCCCAAGGGCGTGCTGGTAGAGCATGGCAACGTCGCCCGACTGTTCGACGCCACCGCCGAGCTGTTCAGCTTCGGCAGCGACGACGTGTGGACGCTGTTCCATTCCTTTGCGTTCGATTTCTCGGTCTGGGAGATCTGGGGCGCGCTGACCTACGGCGGCAAGTTGGTGGTGGTGCCCAGCGACATCGCTCGTTCGCCGGATGATTTCTACGCGTTGGTCTGCCAGCAGCAGGTCACCGTGCTGAACCAGACGCCGAGCGCCTTCCGCCAGTTCATCGAGGCCCGTGAGCGCAGCGACCGGGAGCACGGCCTGCGGGAAGTGATTTTCGGTGGCGAAGCCCTGGATTTCCGCAGCCTGCGACCGTGGACGGCCCGCACGCCGCTGTCCCGGACCCGCCTTGTCAACATGTACGGGATCACCGAGATCACCGTGCACGCCACGTATTACCCGGTCAGCCAGCAGGAAATCGATACCGGCGCGCCAAGCCTGATCGGACTGCCACTGCCGGACTTGTGCCTGCGCATTCTCGACAATCACGGGCAACCGGTGCCGGTAGGCGTCAATGGCGAGATCTACATCGGTGGCGCCGGTGTGGCCCGGCATTACCTCAATCGCGACGAACTCAATGCCGAGCGGTTCATCCGGGATCCGTTCGCCGTCGAACCAGGCGCACGCCTGTATCGCACCGGCGATATTGCCCGCTATCGCGCCGACGGTGGCGTGGTGTACGTGGGTCGTAACGATTCGCAGATCAAGATCCGCGGTTTCCGCATCGAGCTGGGGGAAATCGAAGCCCAACTGATGGCTTGCGCCGAAGTCCGCGAAGCGCTGGTGATCGTTCGCGAGGACTCGCCGGGTGACAAGCGCCTGGTGGCGTACCTGATTGCCCATGAAGGCGTCGTCCCCGAGTCGTCGGCCCTGCGCAGCCAATTGGCAAGCGTACTGGCCGAGCACATGCTGCCCAGCGCCTTCGTGACCCTGACCGCCTGGCCGCTGACCACCAACGGCAAACTGGACCGCAACGCCTTGCCGGTGCCTGACGCGTCCGCCGCCGCGAGCCACCACTACGAAGCCCCGCTGGGGGCCGTCGAGATGACACTGGCGAATGCCTGGCAGGAGTTGCTGGGGGTTGAACGGGTCGGTCGCCAGGACCATTTCTTCGAACTGGGCGGCCACTCGTTCCTGGTCATCAGCCTGATCGAGCGCCTGCGCCAGGCCGGCCTGCAACTGGACGTGCGCACGGTATTCTCCGCCCCGACTCTCAAGGCCATGGCCGCCGTGCTCGCCGGCGGCGACAGCGCCCAGCGGGTCGTCCCGGCGAACCTGATTCCCGCCGACTGCACGGCCATCGAGCCGCAGATGCTGCCGCTGGTGACCCTCAACCAGCAGGAAATCGAGCAGATCGTCGCCGATGTCCCAGGTGGCGCCAGCAATGTTCAGGACATCTACCCGCTGTCGTCGTTGCAGGAAGGCATCCTGTTCCACCACCTCTTGCAGTCCGAAGGCGACGCCTACCTGATGCGCACCGTGGTGACCTTCAATCGTCGCCAGTTGCTCGATGACTTCCTGGCGGCCGTTCAGGTGGTGATCGATCGCCACGATATCCTGCGCACGGCCCTGCGCTGGCAGGGGCTGCCGCAACCCGTGCAGGTGGTCCATCGCCAGGCGCAATTACCTGTGGTGACCCTGGTTTGCTTGCCTGGCGAAGATGCCTTGCAGATCTTGCGTGACCATACGGACACCCATCACCTGCGACTGGATCTGCAACGGGCACCGCTGATCGCGGCCTACATCATCCATGACGCGCCTCGGGAACAGTGGTTGCTGGCACTGCTCGACCATCACCTGGTCAGCGATAACGTGACCCTGCGCCTGATCATGCTGGAGATCCAGGCGGTCCTGGCCGGCCAGGCCGACAGCCTGCCGCCGTCTCAGCCTTATCGTAATTTCATCGCCCAGGCCGCCAGCGTGTCCCAGGCGGAGCATGAGGCCTACTTCCGCCGCCTGCTGGCCGACGTCGACTCCACCACCGCGCCCTACGGCGTGCTGGACGTACGGGGCAACGGCGCCGGGATCAAGCGTGCGGTCCAACACCTGGGCGACGAGCTCAGTGCCCGGGTGCATCGTACGGCGCGCCAGCAAGGGGTACCGACATCGGTGCTGTTCCATGCGGCCTGGGGCCTGGTGGTGGCCGCGACCAGTGGTCGCGACGACGGAATTTTCGGCACGGTGCTGTCGGGCCGCTCCCAAGGCACCGCCGGTGCCGACCATGCCCTGGGGATGTTCATCAATACGCTGCCGATGCGCATTCGCTTGCAGCAAAACACCGTCCGCGACATTGTCCAGGACGCTTACCAGCAACTCAGTGAACTGCTGACCCACGAACAGGCCTCCCTGGCCCTGGCCCAGCGTTGCAGCGCGGTGGACGCCTCGCTGCCGCTGTTCACGGTGATTCTCAACTGCCGGCATGGTGACCTGGTGAATGCATCCGGGGAAAACGTCGAGGACATGGGCGAACATGAAGGCATGCACTTCATCGCGTCGGAAACCCGGACCAACTACCCGATCGAAATTGCCGTGGCGAACGTGGGCAGCGGGTTCTCCCTAACCGCCCAGTCCATCACCGGCATCGACCCGCAGCGCATTGCCGCCTACCTCGGCCAGGCCGTGGCCGCCCTGGTCGAAGCCCTGGAACAGGCGCCCGAGCGCCTCGCCAGCAGCCTGGAAGTGCTGCCTGACGCCGAGCGGCAA
>NZ_RQJK02000043.1:0-6871 GCF_022342325.2 Pseudomonas sp. AF32
TGAAGCAGTCAGCGATAATCCACAGGCCAAGCTGTCGGCCGTGATCAACTAAACGGCAAACTCAGTGGCCAGAGCCATGATGAGTTACACCACTTCCCGGGACACGATCCTTAAGGCGGCTGCCAAGACGCTAGAAGGAGGATCAATGCTCCAGAACGACCGCGACAATTCAGAGCTCGATAAACTCCTCGTCGAAACCCGAAAATTGTTGGCTGAGGCGCGTAAGCTCACGGCTGAAGAAACGAAGCTGAAGCACGAAGCCTTCTGGTACCCATACGCAGTAGGGGCAGGGGTGGTGACCGCGTTTGTCGCCATTGCGAGTGTTTGGATCAGAGTCTGAGAGCAGGTTCGCCACAATGCGCCGATGTCCACCCCTTCTTGGGTTTTGCTATCACACAGCTCACATTGCTGGAAAGGGCTCACCGACGCAGCGGGGCCCGCGACCTCGGAGGAGAAAAAGACGTGTCCACACATCGAAGTAACCAAGCAAACATCGAACAGCTACATCGCGAGGTAGAGGCTTTAGCAGAGGAAATGAGCCGCCCGGTCCCAAACAGTTTCCGCGTGACACTGTTGCCGTTCAGCATCGGGGCAGCGTTTGCTTTGGCTCTATTCGCCGTCGTCGTTTTTGTTGCAAAGCATGTTTGATTCCCTGTCGCTCCGATAGCGTTTTCATGCTACCGAAGGTTCCGAAACAACCTTGTCACTGTGCGTTCCCTGGCTGCTATCTCCAGCTGTAGCTCGGCAATTCCCGTCCATAACTGATCGAGCAGCGTTACGGCTTATGGGCATCTGAAGGGGAGCTGCTTTATGACAGGCGGGCTGTATACGGAATCGTTTGGAGAGTCGGTATGCAGAAGAGCACCCTTCTCGATGGCGTCGCGGAAGATGAATCATCGTTCTGGTCGATATGGAGCGGGTGAAGGGAATCGAACCCTCGTTATCAGCTTGGGAAGCTGGAGTAATGCCATTATACGACACCCGCTCTGGGCGGCTGACTTTGTACCAGATGTAGGCGCGGATTTGAAGTTTTTCTTTACCCGCGACGAGTCCATCCGTCCTGCCAGCGCATTAGCCAGAGCGGTCGTTCGCAGGCAAGCCCCTGGCAAACAGGCGTGGGGCTTGCTCGCGAAGACTCGACTTCAGATTGCCAGTGCATGGTAGTCCTGCACGTAGCTGTAGCGTGGCCGGCTCCCATGGTGGGTAGGCTGGAGAAAGTTCAATAGGGCGTTGCGGCTGTCGCGGCAGGCGGCCTTGTGTTCCATGTCCAGGAAATGTCCGGTTGCCTGCACCGTGCTGAAGGAACTGTCCTGCACGTGGTCAGCGAAAAGCCTGGCGTCGGCGGGGGTGGTGTATTCGTCCCACTCGCCGTTGAGGAACAGCACCGGCACGTTGATCTTCTTCGCCGCGCTGACGTAGCACCGCAAGTCGCTGTGAAGCACTTCGCTGATGTGGAAGTGCATCTGCCCATATTCGTGTTCGGCCAGGCTGCTGACGTGACGATAGTTGAAGCGCTTGAACAACGGCGGCAGATGCTTGCCGATGGTGTTGTTGACCAAGTGTCCGACCCGGTCGCGATCCAGATTGCTCAGGTAGTCGACACCACGTTCCAGGTAGTCGCGCATTGGGGTGTTGAGCACCGGGGAGAACGAGCTGATCACAGCTTTTTCGATGCGCCGTGGGCGTTGAGCCAAGGCGTTCAGCGCGGCCGTACCCCCCCAGGAAAACGACAGCACGTGCTCGGCGGCGAAATGGTCGATCAGTTCCAACAGGATCTGGCCTTCATCCTCCTTTGTCAGCATTTTCTCGTGCCGGTTGTGGGGTTTGGACTTGCCCGCGTAGGGCTGGTCGTACAGCACCACGTTGAATTGTGGGTAGAGGTTTTTGACGGTCTGCGCGAACGACGCAGTGGTGGCCAGCGAGCCGTTGACCAGGATGATGGTCTTTTGCGCGGCGTCTGCGCGATAGAACTCCGTGTAAACCCGATACTGACCTTGTATATCCAGCACAGCGATTTCTGGCCTCATGTCATAGAACTCCTGGCAAGCGGGTATGCGCGCAATGAGATTGCACGGGCAATGTGACAGGTAGGCATACGCCTGAATGATCAAGGCCCATGTCGATCCACAGAAGCCGGTCGACGGGTGTTGTTATAGGCGGGCAGATTGTCGGTGGGCAAGGCGGAACCAAAGGGTTCGGACCGACAAAAAGTTTCTTAGAGGTATGGGGTGACTCATCGGTCACATTTCGGCCGACGGCTTGATTCAAGCAGGGGTATTGCCGTTGCGCAAGGGGTCTTCTGGAAATTGTTCGACACTTTCTGCCAAGCGGTCATCGATCAGATCGAGCGGATTTCCTCGGGACTCAACGCGCGGTATTGGCCGGGCTCGAGATCGGCGTCCAGCACCAAGGGGCCCATGCGTTCCCGGTGCAGGCGCAACACCTTGTTATCGAAGTGGCCGAACATGCGCTTGACCTGATGGTAACGCCCTTCAACGATGCTCAGCCGCGCCGAATTGGGCCCCAGCAACGTCAGCTCCGCCGGCTGGGTCGTGAGGTCTTCGAAGGCGAAGTACAGGCCGCGGGTGAAGGTGACCGCGTATTCGGCGGTGATGCTTTGCTCGGTCTCGACGTAGTAGACCTTTGGCAATTTGGTCTGGGGTTGGGTCAGGCGTCGTGACCAGTTGCCGTCATTGGTGATCAGCATCAGCCCCGTGGTATTGAAGTCCAGGCGTCCGGCGATGTGCAGCTCGTCCTTGTCCGGTTCCTGCAGCCAGTCGAGCACGGTCGGGTGCTGCGGGTCACGGGTGGCGCTGACACAGCCGGCAGGTTTGTGCAGCATGTAATAGCGCGCCGGTCGGCCTGCCTGCAGCAGTTCGTCGTCGACCTCGACATGGCTGAACGCTCGGACTTGAGCAAGAGGGTCGCTGACCACCTGGCCGTCGATCCGCACTCGACCCTCCACCAGCAACAGCCGGACCTGTTGGCGATTGAAACGGGGCAGATTGCTGAGGAAACGGTCAACGCGCATGGGGCAGTTCAGACAAGAAAGCGGAGGGCGTGCATCTTACGCGATCGGTCGGGCATCGGCGCGCAATTGGTCGTCCACCCGGGCGCATCGCGGGCACAGGCAGGATTTGTCGCGCAGCTCGGCTGGCAAGGCTTCGAGCACTGCCGGGTCGATGTTCACCCCGTAGCACCAACAGGCCCGGTCGGCTGTTATCGGGTTAGCCAGGGAACAGTCATTGGGGGCGCCGCAGGCTGGGCAGAGATCAGATTTATTCATAGCTGGAGTGGGGCATTTCCATGCAGGTCCGGTTGCTTCCGATCTGTCGGGCGCGTTGCAACGCATGATCGGCCCGAGACAGCAGGTTCTGCAAGGTGTCTTCGTCCTGCAGTGTGGTAGCGCCGATGCTAACGGTCACCAATAGCTGTTTTCCGCTGCAGTAATAGCGCTGGCCTTCGATGTGTTGGCGAATTTTCTCGGCGATCTTCAGACCGGTCTGTCCGTCAGTGTCTTTGAGCAGTACGACAAAGGCTTCGGTGCTCCAGCGACAGACGATGTCCGAATGCCGAAGGGTGTCGGACAGGTCGCGAGCAAACCCGTTCAACAGTTGGTCACTGACCACGTGACCGTGAACGGCGTCCAGTCGTTTGAAATCGTCCAGTTCCAGTAGCAGCGCCGTCAAGGGCCTGGGCTCGCGCTGTGCTTCGTGGAGTGCCTGCACAGCCAGCAGATCGAAGCCTCGGCGGTTGGGCAGTTCGGTCAGGCTGTCAAGCGTGGCCTGGGCGTCGATGCGTAGCTGAAAGCCGTTGAGCATTCGATACAGGACTGTCATCACCGTCACCGTGATCAACAGGCCAATCAGGAGGTTCAGATACAGCACTTTGAGTAGATTGTCCCGCACCGAGGTAGGGGTGAGGTAATAGCCCAGCAATGAAACCACCAGGAAACCCACACTCAACAGGGCCATCAGCATCAGGAGCGGTTTACGTTGGGAATACAACGGCGAACGAGGCGACATGGCAATTCCCTGAACGGCGATGGATGCAATCAGTTTAGTGGCTCGTGGCAAATGGCGACGGGATTTGTGCCCGCAGCGAGAATGCGAATGGGCAAAACGCTACATGTTTCAACTTATTGCTAAAACGCACCAGATGTCATTTTTGCTGTCTGACTATGCGTCAGTCACCCACAAATGACTGCCGCCCATCAGCGTCGCTGATGTGGCCCATCCGCGGTCCAGGAGGCCGCCATGTATCGACGACTGTTGCTTACTGCGTTTCTCGGTTTGACTCTTTCGGCCTGCGTGCCTTATTACGACGGAGACACGAGCTATTACCGTTCCGAAGTCTACACCTCACCGGCGCCGGTCTATTACGGCGGCGGCAGTTATTACTATTCGGCTCCGCGTGGCTATTACGCACCACGCTATTACCAACCGGCGCCACGCTACTACTCGGCTCCGCGCTATTACCAACACGGCCCTCGCTACTATTCTCCACCGCGGGCAGCCTATCGGTCCTACCCGCATCGGGGCGGCTGGGATGGCCGTGACCGAGGCGGTTGGGATGACAACCGGCGTGGCGGGCATGATCATCGGGGACGGGGCGATCATGATGGACGGGGCAGTCACCGCTGATCTTCAGACAGTTGAAAGCGGCGCATTGAGCGCCGCTTTTTTTGCGTGCAACCAAACGTGTGGAAGCGGGCTTGCTTCCACAGGATTTCATCCAGTGCTTTTACTCGTTAGTCAGATCCGCCAGCGGATGCCGGCCCTCCCAGGCCTTATAGAAATGCGCTTGCACCGCCGCCTCAGGTACGGAATTGATGTCCGGCCAGTGCCAGCGTGGCTTGTGGTCCTTGTCGATCAGCCGGGCCCGCACGCCTTCGCTGAATTCGGGATGTCGGCAGCAGTTGAGGCTCATCGTGTATTCCATGCGGAACACGCCGGCCAGCGACAGATGCCGGGCCCGTTCGATCTGTTCCCATACCAGATGAGCGGTCAAGGGCGATCCTTCGGTCATGGTCCTGGCTGCCCGGGCAATCAACGGGTCTTGATGTTCGACCAGCAGGCTGAGGGCTTTCCAGGCGCAACGCACGTCGCTGACATCCAGCCATTCGTCGATTTGCTGCCGGCGCGGTAGCCATTGGGCCTCGGGCCGTTGATCGAGCGCCTCTTGCTGCAACGCCTTGAGCAGGCTGTTGAGCTGCATGTCGGTCTGTTCCTGCCAGTTGAGCTGAAGCAGCCCTTCGATCAGATCGTCCTGTTGATTGTCCAGCAGGAAACGGTCGGCCAGTCCCAGGTCGATGGCGTCTCGAGCATTCATATGGGCGCCGGTCAACCCAAGAAACAGGCCCAACTTGCCCGGCAGGCGGGACAGGAACCAGCTGGCGCCGACGTCCGGATACAGCCCGATGCTGATTTCCGGCATCGCCAGGCGGCTGCTGGGCGTGACGATTCGCGTGCTTGCACCTTGCAGCAAGCCCATGCCGCCGCCGAGTACATAGCCGTGACCCCAGCATATCAATGGCTTGGGGTAGGTATGCAGATTGAAGTCCAGGCGGTATTCCGCGGCGAAAAACTGTGCCGCCAACGTCGGCACCTCGCCGGGATGGGTACGGCAAGCTTCCACCAGGCTGCGGACTTCACCGCCGGCGCAGAACGCTTTGGTGCCCTTGCCACGCAACAACACACAGACGACTTGTGGCTCTCGGGCCCACGCATCGAGACGATCACGCAGCGCGTTGATCATGGGAAGGGACAGGGCGTTCAAGGATTTTTCGGCATCCAGGGTGGCGATGCCGATACGGGCACCGTCGATGCCGATGAGTTCTTCGAAGTGCAGATTCATCGTGACCTCGATCAGAAAATTGAATAGTCAGTATGACTGCTGCCCAGGAAAATGCCGGATCGGACCCCAAAGCCCTGTCGGATCAATTGACAAGCCTCGTGGGCTTTCCTAGGGTGCGCCCATTGTTTTTACAGGGTGCAATCATGACTGCTGACGACCGTATCAAACTCGAGCCGAGCTGGAAGCAGGCACTGCGCGCCGAGTTCGACCAACCCTACATGGCTCAGTTGCGCGAATTCCTGCGCCAGGAGTACGCGGCCGGCAAGCAGATTTATCCACCGGCGTCCCTGATTTTCAATGCTCTCAATTCGACACCCCTGGACAAGGTCAAGGTCGTGATCCTGGGCCAGGATCCATATCATGGCCCAGGCCAGGCACATGGTCTGTGCTTTTCAGTACAACCAGGCGTGCCGGCGCCGCCGTCGCTGGTGAACATTTTCAAGGAGCTCAAACGCGACCTGAACATCGACATCCCCAACCACGGTTATCTGCAGAGCTGGGCCGACCAGGGCGTATTGCTGCTCAACACCACCATGACGGTGGAGCGCGCCAACGCCAATTCCCATGCGGGCAAGGGCTGGCAACATTTTACCGATCGGGTCATTGAGGTGGTCAGCGAACATCAGCCGAACCTGGTGTTCCTGCTATGGGGTGCCCATGCTCAAAGCAAGCAGAAACTGATCGATACAACCAAGCATCTGGTACTGACCTCGGTCCACCCGTCGCCGTTGTCGGCTTATCGTGGTTTCCTGGGTTGCGGGCATTTCAGCCGTGCCAACAAGTTTCTGGAACAGCACGGCGAGGCGCCGATCGATTGGCGATTGCCGCCGGTTTAGCGGGTGTTTTTGAGGGCCCCATCGCGAGCAGGCTCGCTCCCACGCTGATCTGCCTATGCCGCAAATCCATTGTGGGAGATTCTATGGTTGAGGGGAAGCCCTCAAGCCGCTTTTGGTTGGTATTCGCTTTGCCCTTTCAGCAGAGCGAATACGATCCGAGCAAGCTTGCGAGCCAGCAT
>NZ_RQJK02000044.1:0-6227 GCF_022342325.2 Pseudomonas sp. AF32
AGAGAAGAAAACGACAAATAACCCCCCCGTTCTTTGGGGGTCTTGTGCTCCCGCGAATTCTCCCCCCCCCTCCCCCCCTCCCCCCCCCCCCCCCCCCCCCCCCCCCCCCCACCCCCGCTCCCACAAAGCCTGAGCTGAATCTCTATGCAATCTGCGCCTTCGAAGCCAGATCATCAAACGTAAACTCATCCAGCGCATCCTCCTGTTCATCCAGCACCTGACGCGGATGATCATTGCCGGGGATACTGCTGTCGATCAGGCTCAACAACCGCGAGCCGCGCATCGTCAGCACGAAATTCTCGCCGTTACCGCCCTCTTCCTCCGGCCGAGGCTCGATGAAGCCACGTTCCAGCAGTAACTTTTCATACTCGGCGGCGACCGCTTTCAGATGATCGAGGTTGTCGATTTCCTCGCCAGCAGCCGCTCTCCGCGCTGCGTACTCCTCCGCGTAAGGCCGAGGGGTGAAGCTGTGGCCGGCGCCGTTCTGCACTTCGTGCAGCAACTTTTCGATCAAGTCCCAGTTATAAGTCGTCATCCTGATCCATCCTCCAAAGAGTGAGATGCCTACTCAAGGTGTGACCGAGACGCTACGTCACCGTTCAGCCGAGCTTCCGGGCGGGTCATTTCACGCGCCGACCAACGGTCTGTCGAATCCGGCCTGGGCCAAACGACCACTTGCTGAAGCGCCTTCCTACAGGAGAAATCGCCATGAACGTAGAAAATCACCCCGTCGTCTCGCACGAAGAATGGCTCGCCGCCCGCCGCGAACATCTGGCCCGCGAAAAAGCCTTCACCCGCGAACGGGACAAACTCAGCGCCGAACGCCGCGCCCTGCCCTGGGTGAAAATCGACAAGCCCTACCGCTTCCAGGGCCCGGACGGCGAACTGAGCCTGGCCGACCTGTTCGGCGGCCGCAGCCAACTGATCGTCTACCACTTCATGTTCGGCCCCGGCTGGACAGAAGGCTGCCACGGCTGCTCCTTCCTCTCCGACCACATCGACGGCGCCAACCAACACCTGGCCCACCACGACGTCGCGGTGGTCGCCGTCTCCCGCGCCCCGTTCGCTGAATTCCAACCGTTCAAACGCCGCATGGGCTGGGCCTTCGACTGGGTCTCTTCAAACGGTTGCGACTTCAACTACGACTTCGGTGTCAGCTTCAAAGCCGAAGACACCGCCGGAGGAAAAGCCACCTACAACTACGAAACAACCGACACCACGGAAGGCGAACTCCCAGGCCTGAGCGTCTTCTATCGCAACGAAGCCGGCGACATCTTCCACACCTACTCCACCTATGCCCGTGGCCTGGACATGCTGGTCGGCGCCTACCACTACCTCGATCTGACGCCCAAGGGCCGCAACGAGGACGAGATCATGGATTGGGTGCGGCATCACGATAAATATGATGAGGCCAAGCCCCATAGTTGCTGCCACAACTGAAATCCAAATCAAACACCGCCCCCTTGTGGCGAGGGGGCTTGCTCCCGATCGACTGCGCAGCAGGCGCCGCTTTTCCTGACCATAGCTAGACTAAAGGTCCTACATAAAGCTCGGAAAGCGGTGGCTTGTGGGCTTGGAACGGGTCGCCCTATAGTCCTCAAGTCGCCAAAATGGCGATTCGGGTTTGGCGACCTGACTACAGAGAATGCGAAAGCTACCAGCTCATTGCAGGTACCGACGCACCCGCAAAGCCGCTATATTCCACGGCGGCTGTGCGCGGGAGATCTTCGGATCTGCCGGTTTTCTCTGTAACCGGTTCGCCAACCTGCGTACAGCCACCACCCAATCGTTTGGCGACGACTGAGAGGAGGCTTTCAGCCAATCAAACAGAGATCTTCAATATGAATCGATACATGCCCATCACCGGCATCGACTGCACCCCCGCTACCTTGCTCATCGACACCGAAGCCCCTCTCGACGTCCTCTTCGAAACCGCCGACTACCGCATCCGCACCGTGACCCAGGTACTGGAAAACATTGCCTTTCGTTCGGATATCGACTCGGAGACGGTGGTGCTGACCGACTTCTGCAAGATGCTGACGATAGCGCTGCGTGATGGGTGTGATGTGATGGATGTGATTGGGCGGCGGTTGCGGGCGCAGGCTGGGGAATAAATGGAAACGGGCGACCTGCGAGTCGCCCGTTTCACATTCTAGTGGACAGACTAATACAAGCGTGCGCTTGAGCTTGAATGCACGGCCTTGCCTTCATAGTATTTTATAGACTACATTTCATGAAAAAGATCGAATCCAGCAAGTTCCGATCCTGGCTTAAAAAGCTAAAAGATGAAACCGGTAGAGCGCGCATCACAGCGCGGATCAATCGACTGATGGAGGGATTACCCGGCGATGTCGCGCCAGTCGGGCATGGCGTCAGCGAGCTACGAATTCACTATGGGCCTGGCTATAGAGTGTATTTTCACCAACAGGGCGACCTGTTGGTAATTCTGCTGTGCGGCGGCAACAAAAGCAGTCAGGGCCGCGACATCGATACCGCCCACCAGATAATGCAAGCGTGGAGAGCACAAAATGACTGAGACCTTTACAGAATTCGACCCTGCTGAGTACCTCAACACCCCCGAGTCCATTGCTGAATTCATGAGCGATGCCCTTGAAACTGGAGATGCAGGCTATGTCGCCAAAGCAATGGGAGTAGTCGCACGCGCCAAGGGAATGACCGAACTGGCCCGGGAAACTGGCCTATCCCGCGAACAGCTATACCGATCCTTCAGCGAACAGGGCAATCCCACCCTGAAGACACTCCTGGCGGTCATGAAAGCGCTTGGCGTCGATATGGCGGCTCGGCCTCACATCGCTCACTGACTCGGAGACGGTGGTGCTGACCGACTTCTACAAGATGCTGACGATAGCGCTGCGCGATGGGTGTGATGTGATGGATGTGATTGGGCGGCGGTTGCGGGCGCAAGCTGGGGAATAAATGGAAACGGGCGGCCGTCGGTCGCCCATTTCAACGCCACTTGTTCAATACCGGTGGCTCTGTTGAGCTTGCATGTACTGGCGCAGGAGCTGATTGATACGTGTCTGATAACCTGTGCCCTGCCCCTTGAACCACTCAAGCACATCGGCGTCGAGGCGAATAGTCACGGCCTTCTTTACCGGCACATGCAACTCGGCCCGGCGAAAAAAATCTTCACCCAGTTCAGGAACATCGCTGGTATCGATGTCCTGGTCGTCCATATTGGCCAGGCGTCCCCAGTCAGTTTTCGATGTTTTCGACATAATATTTGGCCTCCTGTCGGGTGGCTTTTCGGGAAGAAAAAGGGGACAGATTTATTTTCCCGACTCACCCCTCAGCCGCCCCTGCTTTCTTCTCGCTATTGTACTAACACACCGACCATCTGCTCTATCTCATCCGCAAAACGACTTGTGCCTTACACTGCGTTAGATGGGTAGCTCGGTAAAACAATATACCCTACTCAGCCCCCCATCCCTGGAAGCTTTGAGCGTAGCAGATGATTGAAAAATAAATCTATCCTCTTTTTCTCTTTTCTCGTTTTTTGCAATTCTTTAAATTTTTAAACCACATAAAGCCACGTCATCAGAAACTCGAACCACACCATCAACGATAGACAAACCATCCTCAGATTCAAAAATCTCTAAATCCACAATTCCCAAAATCAAAATACACACAGAAAAAGCAGAAAAAGCACGAAAAAGGGGACAAATTTATTTTCCAGCCTTGGCCCACCGCCGCCCCTGTCCTCGCTGCTCTACCCTCACACCAACAATCCGCTCTACTTCATCTACGAAACGGTTTTTACCCGTCAATTGGCCTCGTTGCAAAGCGTCGCGGATCAATTGAGTTTGATCAGTCGGAATGGCTTGGCGCACAAACTCTTCATACCGAAGCTGCCGCTCCATCGAGGTATCACCCAACGCCATGAAGCATGGATCAGCATCTAACAGGCACCCACTAGGCTCATCATTTACCCGGCTTCGATAGCTCGACCATGCATAATCTGCGACGTTGGCGAGCATGCGAGCGCGCACAGGATTCAATTCAATTTAACGACTACAAGCGAGAAAATATGAATCCGACTGTGAAAAATAAATCCGTCCCTTTTTTTCTATACGAGAGCAAAAGGGGACATCTATTAGCCTTGACTTGAGACCGGCTAATGGGTGTCCCTTTTTTCTCTTTTCGCTGCCTAACTTGTGATTCTTGGCCTCATCCTATTGACAGCGTCCAGAAGCGATTCCAATTCAAGGCCATAACTATTAGGCTCAAAACTCTCCTCTATGCCCCTCATCAAAAACTCATTCGAAATCAATTCGCATAGCTCATCTATTTCACTCGACGATATCGAACCATAAAGTACTTTATCAGGTAGGAGTTTGATTTTTTCCTCAAAAAAACATAACGCGACTAAAAGCTGCGTTTGGGCATCAGTTAATACTCCGGTCATTTTCCAGTCCCCGAAGATGATTTCCCCCAACCTGTAACCACTTTACCTTCAGTATTGACCACTATAACTGCATCCGTCCCTGTACACCTCAAAAAGGGGACACCCATTAGCCTTGACTTGAGACCGGCTAATGGGTATCACCTTTTCTACCCTACCCAGCTCTTTATATTTCAGGCATCGTCAACGCCTGCAAATACTTAAAAGGAGCGTTTCCGAGATCAAACCCCATGACTGACGCTAACAACTGGATCTCTTTAAGCTCATCAATAGACAGAGCCACGTCGTATTCACAAATATGGTCGCAGAGAATCTCTAAAGCTAAATTTTCCTCGTTATATTTCACATAGTCCAATGCACCATCAAGAAGGACCGCCTCCAATCGCCCTTTGAATTTCGCACCCAGATTTAATATCTGTTGAGAGTACATATCAACCTACTTTATCGGTTTATAAGGGGGTATAGGCGCATCGTCAGGAAATGCAGTTATGACATTCTGCACCGCCGGTTGATATACAACACGCATACGAACCCCATCCCGCGTTTCGTAAGAAACCCACTTAGCTGGATCGCCATTTTTTGTATACAATCCACCCGTTCCGGTCTGTGCATACCACTTTGTATCCGGCGAAGTCAGAATATCACTTACTTCATGAATAATTTTCTCCGCAGACCAGCTTTCTGGGAATACAGTTTTCCCCGGTTGTCCGGGCCAGAGATGACCACCGCTTCCCGGCCCATCACCATACAAAATATGCTTCTTCGATTCATCCGAGAGCAGATCGACGTAATCCGATGAATTTGTAATCTTCGGCGGCGTTACTGGCTTCGGCGGATCAAGATCCGGCACATCCGAATCCGGATTAAGCTCCTCCAGCTTATTGATCCGAGTCTTGATGACGTCAATATCAACCGAAGCCTCAATCCTCTTGACCGTGTTGACCGAAACGTCAATCCCAGTAAAAAGGGGACAGATTTATTTTCCAGACCCTGCCCTCGGCCGCCCCTGCCCTCGCTGCTCTACCCGCACACCCTCAATCCGCTCGACCTCATCTACGAAAAACGGCTTGTACCCGTTAGTTGACCTCGCTGCAAAGCATCGCGGATTAATCGAAGCTGATCAGTCGGAATGGCCTGGCGCACAAACTCTTCATACCGAAGCCGCCGCTCCATCGAGGTATCACCCAAGGCCATAAAGCATGGATCAGCATCTAACCAGCCCCCACCAGACTCATTATCTACCCGGCTTCGATAGCTCGACCATGCATAGTCTGCGACGTTGGCGACCATGCTAGGCTCTGTACGAAATCCGCCGAAACTCATTTGACTCCCACAACCGTCAGGAATCAGTAGAGTCCGCGTCCATCAATGGCAGGAGCCCACGATGGCCAAGCGGTACGAACTTCCCGACGCAGCCTGGGATTTGGTTGCAGACATCTTCAGTGAAACCCGCCGCAACGGACGCCCACGGGCAGATGATCGACTGATGCTCAACGGCGTGCTGTGGGTACTCTGTTCAGGCGCCGCCTGGCGTGACATGCCCGAGCGCTTCGGCCCGTGGTCAACGGTGTATCAACGCTTTCGCGACTGGCGTAACCGCGGGACTTTCGAGCAGATGCTCAAGCGACTTCACATCCGGTTGAACGAGCAAGGCTTGATCGACTTGGAAACCTGGATGATCGATTCCACTGCTGTTCGTGCAACCCGAGCCTCATCAGGCGCCGGGAAAAAAGGGGGCCTGAAGAACCGCAAGACCATGCTCTCGGGCGCAGCCGGGGCGGCCTGACGACCAAGATTCACATGC
>NZ_RQJK02000045.1:0-3650 GCF_022342325.2 Pseudomonas sp. AF32
AACCGCCGCATCGTGACGCGCTTTGACAAACTCGCGAAAAGTTATGCGGCGATGGTCTCACTGGCTTGTGCCATGCGGTGTTTGCGACATTACTTTTCGTACAGAGCCTAGGGGGTTGCGCACTTTTTGAGTCAGCCGTTGGCATGCATCGCGGCGGGACAAAAGAGGGTCGGGCTCCATCCTAAAGTTAAGTAGACGCCAATGATGGCGTTGGGCTACCTTTTGCCAAGCTGTGGCCGGGTCAGCTTACCTGGCGATCATGGGTAAGGATGCGGTTATGATCAATGAGCTCCAAGCTAGTAAGTCTTGCTACTTCTATAAGCAACACCGTCCCATTACTGCCAAGGCCATCTCTGCCGTGTTTCGGACGGTCCGGGCAGGCCAGATTGCGCCATCCAATAACCATTTTAGCTACAACCGCGAGCAATACGGGAATGCCTACTGGTCTGCGCTCTGCTTTCAGTTTGATCGTAAGCCGGCGTTCCTGGCTGGCTCCACGTCGATTATGGAGAGGGTGAGCGGATACTTGCTGATCGTGGAGTACGAAGACCATGTCGCGGTGTTCAAATCGCAGCTCGATCTGCCCGCGGAGTTTGTCAAAACGCACCTGGTGCGGATGAGCGCGCAGAATATTGATAACGGGCTCACCTCTGAAGACGCTGTATTTGACCGCGTACGGTTGCGTCATATGACGACGTCACGACTGGCGCTGCGCAGCAAAACCCTCGAAGCCCCGGATTTACGGAATGCTGTAGGTATGGCGTCATCCGGCCGCTTCGCGCCATTGGGATATAGCTTCCTGCAAGATGGGGAGCATTACTCGACGACTCCTCGTACTGGCCGCATCTCACAGCGCTCAGACCGTTCCGGGTATGAGCAGCTAGTGAGGTTCGCCTGCGAAATCATTGATCAAATCAAGCTGAAGGGCGAAGTGGCGTCTGCTGGCTTCCTGAGTGCATTCGCTCGACCCATGGAGCTGTCGCAACTCAAGGCGGTGCCCAATCAGCTTGGGGTAGACACGGCACTCCTGCAGGACGCCATTTTTGAGCTCAACGAGATTAGGTTCGTCAAGCCAGATGGAGCGGGTCATCGGGAACTGAACCGGCTGGAAACCGAAGAGGTGCTGCAGGAGTTGAGTACTGTGTTCTTGGTGGAGAAGACGAAGACCAAGCTTCTTCTCAAGGATCCGGTAAGCGGCGCTGAGGTCGGTGAAATCGTCGTAAACAAATCTCGGATCTCGTTCAAGCAGTTGGACTTGCCCGCGATCAAAGATGTGGCCGTGGAAAGGGCAGATCTGCCTGTAGGCACAGATGCCGACCGTATTCCCCTGAGAAGATTTATTGATCGTACTGACACATTCATCGTTCTTTTTGATGCACCCCAATTCGCGTACATCGATGGCAGCCTGTACCAGGATGATTCGCTGACCAATGGTGGGGCTTCGTTCCTCGGATACCTGTTCAAGGATAAAGAGCTTGCTAAGGTTACGGATGAGAAAGGGGACTTCAAGGCAACCCAGGTCGCATTCGACTCAGACTCCACGTTTGGAGTGATTTTGGCAACGATCGCCGCTGAGGACGACATCGTCGTCTGTGATGACCTGGGCGACGAATGGGCTGATTTCATTGGCTTAAAGACTGATCCGGGAGCGCCCCGCATCACGTTCTATCATGCCAAGCACGGTGCTCTCTCTTTGGGAGCAAGCCCGTTCCATATTTCGGTCAGCCAAGCTATCAAGAACCTGGGAAGCCTCGGACTCCCAGCAGCTAAAATGCGATCGAAGTACCGCAAATGGCGAAAGCCCTACAAAAATGACAGTACAACCACGAATATCAGTCGGTTCTGCAAGGGCGATGCTGCAGCCGCTGTCGCCGGCATGAACCTTTGCCGCGACGCCCCGCATACCATGAAGCGAGTCGCCATTGTCACCTCATCCCTCAGCAAAGCGGCCGTCAGTGATGCCTTCAAAAGTATTCAGGCGGGAGGTAATGCCGATCCCTACTTTGTGCAGCTGTATTGGTTGCTGTCCTCGTTCTTTGCTGCCTGTGCAGAGGTAGGTGCATTTGGCTGTGTGATTTGCCAAGAATGAGACTTTTCCGGGGGATGGTTGACGCGCCGGAACAACTGACGAGGACATGAGGATGAGCAGTGATGGGGGAGTGCACCTGTATCATCCTTCTGCCATCTGGTCCTGAGGCACTCCAAGCTGCAGGTCGAGCGGGCGCTGATTGCTTAGATGATCGAGCTCGCCGGCTGTAGTGAGGATATGGATACGGTTCGAATGGGCAGTCGTGGCAACAGGCGATCCACTTGGCCTAGGGCGCAGCCGAACAAGCGCTGTCCGAACAGCGGCAGGTGTTACTCACCTAGAGAGAGCCGCTCGCGGCAGTTGAGGATCAAGCATCACCGGGATGCCGCCCAGCATCGTCAGCAGGCGGCGGCGGTCTGCCGATCTACCGTTGAAGCCCTGGAGCAGCAGGTGCGGCAAACGATCAAGGCCGAACGCAAGAGCGGCGCCGCCCAAAAAGCGCTGATTGTGTTTTCTCATGGCCACCTATGACTTCTGGGCTTTGATACTTCTCTTAATGGTCAGATCTTGCGTCAGCAAGATGTAAGCGAGCGAGGCGGATATCAACCACTCAGACTGCGCCGATATAGCTCATCAACCCAGGGCGATTGATTGTTCCCCTGATACACTAGGCACAACTCTCTACGAGGGCGCGTGACGCCGACATAGAAGAGTCTCCGGGCTTCACGCAGTGCAGAAGTACTTCGGTTGTCTCGCGCGTTGGGAATATCGCCCTGATTGATACCGAACAGGATGACAGCGTCGAACTCGCGGCCTTTGACACTGTGCAGCGTGCTCAAGGTCACTCGGCCAGTGCCGTCGAATCGGCCGGCAAAGGTGTTGAGCGGAATGTCACGACCCTCCGCCGGATCGGTTCGCGCGATCATCTCGGAACAAACCTCCCATTCCTGGTGGACGTTTCGGGCAATGGCCCGCCAAGGCACGATCAACTCCTGATAAGCACGGTGTAGCCAAGTATGAGTGGTTTCGCCTGCATCAATGCTGCTGCGCAGAAATGCCATCAGCTGGAGTGATAGTGCATCCTCCTCTGCCTCATTCGCACGTCCTCCGTAGACAAGTGAGCGCGCCTGGCTGAGTAGTCGACCATAAGGTGGAGCTGCAACACACCACCCGCCAGTAACCCAGCCGGCACAGGACTCTATGAAGCGAGCAAGGTAGGAACTGCGTTTCACCAGCGCGTTGCCGTCAGTACGGACAAAGGTGCTGTTTGCACTTTCAAGCGCAACCGCAACCTTGTCACCGAGCCAGGCAGCGCGGTAGAGAATCGCGACCTGTTCGGCTTGAAACCCACTTGCTATGAGATGGGGTAAGACGGTTTTGGCGATATACGACGCTTGCTGGTCAAGGCCTCCCGGAACCGGAAAAAAGCTTAAATTTCCCTCTGAGGCACCTTCCACACCACAATAATCACGCTCCTCGCCAAGCGCAGCCATTGAGGCGTTGATGATCTTCTGTAGTGGTCTAATGAAACCGGACACCCATTTAGGCGAGAATGCTCGCCAGATAGAGGTGTCTGATGACCAAGCAACGTCGTTCCTTTTCCGCTGAATTCAAACGCGAG
>NZ_RQJK02000046.1:0-3220 GCF_022342325.2 Pseudomonas sp. AF32
ACCTACTCTCACATGGGGAAACCCCACACTACCATCGGCGATGCATCGTTTCACTTCTGAGTTCGGGATGGGATCAGGTGGTTCCAACGCTCTATGGTCGTCAAGAAATTCGGTAGCCGGCGCGTGCCATACGGTCACGTTCCAGCGAATGGGCATGCGATAGTTTGTGTGCTGCTTTTAAGCTGGCCGAACTTTCGGTTCATCTCGTCTTCACCGCACCGCAATCTGGTCTCTGTCGAGCCCCAAATTGCTTGGGTGTTATATGGTCAAGCCTCACGGGCAATTAGTACAGGTTAGCTCAACGCCTCACAGCGCTTACACACCCTGCCTATCAACGTCGTAGTCTTCGACGGCCCTTCAGGGAGCTCAAGGCTCCAGTGAGATCTCATCTTGAGGCAAGTTTCCCGCTTAGATGCTTTCAGCGGTTATCTTTTCCGAACATAGCTACCCGGCAATGCCACTGGCGTGACAACCGGAACACCAGAGGTTCGTCCACTCCGGTCCTCTCGTACTAGGAGCAGCCCCTCTCAAATCTCAAACGTCCACGGCAGATAGGGACCGAACTGTCTCACGACGTTCTAAACCCAGCTCGCGTACCACTTTAAATGGCGAACAGCCATACCCTTGGGACCGGCTTCAGCCCCAGGATGTGATGAGCCGACATCGAGGTGCCAAACACCGCCGTCGATATGAACTCTTGGGCGGTATCAGCCTGTTATCCCCGGAGTACCTTTTATCCGTTGAGCGATGGCCCTTCCATACAGAACCACCGGATCACTAAGACCTACTTTCGTACCTGCTCGACGTGTCTGTCTCGCAGTCAAGCGCGCTTTTGCCTTTATACTCTGCGACCGATTTCCGACCGGTCTGAGCGCACCTTCGTACTCCTCCGTTACTCTTTAGGAGGAGACCGCCCCAGTCAAACTACCCACCATACACTGTCCTCGATCCGGATAACGGACCTGAGTTAGAACCTCAAAGTTGCCAGGGTGGTATTTCAAGGATGGCTCCACGCAGACTGGCGTCCACGCTTCAAAGCCTCCCACCTATCCTACACAAGCAAATTCAAAGTCCAGTGCAAAGCTATAGTAAAGGTTCACGGGGTCTTTCCGTCTAGCCGCGGATACACTGCATCTTCACAGCGATTTCAATTTCACTGAGTCTCGGGTGGAGACAGCGCCGCCATCGTTACGCCATTCGTGCAGGTCGGAACTTACCCGACAAGGAATTTCGCTACCTTAGGACCGTTATAGTTACGGCCGCCGTTTACCGGGGCTTCGATCAAGAGCTTCGCGTTAGCTAACCCCATCAATTAACCTTCCGGCACCGGGCAGGCGTCACACCCTATACGTCCACTTTCGTGTTTGCAGAGTGCTGTGTTTTTAATAAACAGTCGCAGCGGCCTGGTATCTTCGACCGGCGTGGGCTTACGCAGCAAGTGCTTGACCCTCACCGGCGCACCTTCTCCCGAAGTTACGGTGCCATTTTGCCTAGTTCCTTCACCCGAGTTCTCTCAAGCGCCTTGGTATTCTCTACCCAACCACCTGTGTCGGTTTGGGGTACGGTTCCTGGTTATCTGAAGCTTAGAAGCTTTTCTTGGAAGCATGGCATCAACCACTTCGTCACCCAGAGGGTAACTCGTCATCAGCTCTCGGCCTTGAAACCCCGGATTTACCTAAGATTTCAGCCTACCACCTTAAACTTGGACAACCAACGCCAAGCTGGCCTAGCCTTCTCCGTCCCTCCATCGCAATAACCAGAAGTACAGGAATATTAACCTGTTTTCCATCGACTACGCTTTTCAGCCTCGCCTTAGGGACCGACTAACCCTGCGTCGATTAACGTTGCGCAGGAAACCTTGGTCTTTCGGCGTGGGTGTTTTTCACACCCATTGTCGTTACTCATGTCAGCATTCGCACTTCTGATACCTCCAGCAAGCTTCTCAACTCACCTTCACAGGCTTACAGAACGCTCCTCTACCGCATCACTTGCGTGATACCCGTAGCTTCGGTGTATGGTTTGAGCCCCGTTACATCTTCCGCGCAGGCCGACTCGACTAGTGAGCTATTACGCTTTCTTTAAAGGGTGGCTGCTTCTAAGCCAACCTCCTAGCTGTCTAAGCCTTCCCACATCGTTTCCCACTTAACCATAACTTTGGGACCTTAGCTGACGGTCTGGGTTGTTTCCCTTTTCACGACGGACGTTAGCACCCGCCGTGTGTCTCCCATGCTCGGCACTTGTAGGTATTCGGAGTTTGCATCGGTTTGGTAAGTCGGGATGACCCCCTAGCCGAAACAGTGCTCTACCCCCTACAGTGATACATGAGGCGCTACCTAAATAGCTTTCGAGGAGAACCAGCTATCTCCGAGCTTGATTAGCCTTTCACTCCGATCCACAGGTCATCCGCTAACTTTTCAACGGTAGTCGGTTCGGTCCTCCAGTCAGTGTTACCTAACCTTCAACCTGCCCATGGATAGATCGCCCGGTTTCGGGTCTATTCCCAGCGACTAGACGCCCTATTAAGACTCGCTTTCGCTACGCCTCCCCTATTCGGTTAAGCTCGCCACTGAAAATAAGTCGCTGACCCATTATACAAAAGGTACGCAGTCACAGAACGAAGTCTGCTCCCACTGCTTGTACGCATACGGTTTCAGGATCTATTTCACTCCCCTCTCCGGGGTTCTTTTCGCCTTTCCCTCACGGTACTGGTTCACTATCGGTCAGTCAGTAGTATTTAGCCTTGGAGGATGGTCCCCCCATATTCAGACAAAGTTTCTCGTGCTCCGTCCTACTCGATTTCATGGCCAAGAGATTTTCGCGTACAGGGCTATCACCCACTATGGCCGCACTTTCCAGAGCGTTCCGCTAATCTCAAAGCCACTTAAGGGCTAGTCCCCGTTCGCTCGCCACTACTAAGGGAATCTCGGTTGATTTCTTTTCCTCAGGGTACTTAGATGTTTCAGTTCCCCTGGTTCGCTTCTGGCACCTATGTATTCAGTGCAAGATAACCAGCTTGTGCTGGTTGGGTTCCCCCATTCAGAGATCTCCGGATCAAAGTCTGTTTGCCGACTCCCCGAAGCTTATCGCAGGCTACCACGTCTTTCATCGCCTCTGACTGCCAAGGCATCCACCGTATGCGCTTCTTCACTTGACCATATAACCCCAAGCAATCTGGTTATACTGTGAAGACGACATTCGCCGAAAATTCGTACGCTTGCTC
>NZ_RQJK02000047.1:0-2572 GCF_022342325.2 Pseudomonas sp. AF32
CAGGTAGCGCAGTTGCTTGAACACCGGCAGCATGCCGTCGGCATATTGGTGGAACAGCCCGGCGGTCATCCACAGCACACTGACCCGCTGCTCCGTCAGCAACTGGGCAAAACGCGCCTGGGTCAACAGCACATCCTGTTCGACCACCACCACGCAACCGCCGTTGAGCAACGGCGCCCAGACGTCCAGGGTACTGGCGTCGAAGGCCGGGTTCGAGGCGAATGCCACCCGATCCTGAGCCGTGAAATGCGCATAACCGTTGTTGATCACCAGGCGATTGATCGCCCGGTGCGGCACCAGTACACCCTTCGGCGTACCGGTGGAACCGGAGGTGTACATAATGTAGGCGACCGACTCGGCGCTCTGGGGCAAATCGAGGTTGTCGCAGGCTTCATCCAACGTCACACGGTCCAGGTCGACCCGCACAGGGCCTTGCGCCACAGTCGCAGAACTCAGGGCCAGCAGAATTTTCGCCCCGCTGTCTTCAACCATGAACTGCTGGCGCTCCAAGGGTGCGTGGATATCCAGCGGCACAAAAACCGCGGCGCACTTGAGCACCGCCAATTGGCTGACCAGCAATTCAAGGGAGCGCTCCAGCAGGATCGCCACGCGCTCACCCGGTTGCACACCCAGGCCGACCAGATGACGAGCCAGTTGGTTGGCCCTGGCGTTGAGCTCGGCGTACGTCAGGCTGTGGGGCTGATGCACCGCTGCCAACGCCTCGGGGTTGGCCTGGGCCTGGGCCTCGAACAGCCCGTGGACGGTTCTGTCCTGCGGGTACCGACGAGTGGTGGCGTTGAAGTCCAGCAGCAGTTGGCGACGCTCGGCCGGCGGCAGGATCGACACGCTCGCCACCGGTGTATGGGGCGCCTGCTCCAAGGCAGCCACCAGGTTTTCCAACGCCACGTTCATATAGCCGCAGACCCGCTGCGCGCCGATCTGCGGCACCGCCAACGCGGTCAGGCTGAAACCTTCGCCCAGGTCGTCCACCGAGAGGGTCAGTGGATAGTTGGTGCGTTCCTCGTTGCCCAGGATCTCGATGCCGTGCCAGGCCGCCCGTGTATCGGCCGAGGTCACATCCACATGGCTGTGCCGGTAGTTGAGCAAGGCGCTGAACAACGGCATCGGCGCAACCACGCCGCTGCAGCGCTGGGCCAAGGCCAGCGAAGCGTGTTCATGGCCCAACAGGCCGGTCAGCCGGGCATGGGTCGCCTTGACACTGCCGCGCACATCCTGCTCGCCAATGTCCACTCGCAGCGGCAAGGTATTGATGAACATGCCCAGCGCATGTTCGGCGCCGTCGCCGCCCTGCATCCGCCCCATCAGCACCGTGCCGAACACCACGTCCCGCTTGCCGGACACCTGGCTCAGGACACGCGCCCAGGCCAGGTGATGCAGGCTCGCCGTGCTCACGCCCAGCACCCGGGCCTGGGCGCGCAGACGGCGGCTCAAGTCGGCGCAGAGCTGCAACCCGGCCTCCTCGATGTCGCTACCGTCGTTGCGTACCTCCTGCACGCCGAAAGGCAGAGTCGGTTCTTCGATGTCACCGAGCATCTGGCGGAAGAAGGCCTCGTGCTCTTCGCGGCTGACGCCCAGGCGCGCCTGGGCCACGTAATTGCGGAAAGGCGCCGCTTCGCCCAGTTGATCGGCCTGGTCCAGCAGATGCGCCTGCATTTCATGGCGCACCACTTCCAGCGCCGTGTGGTCGAGAGCCATGTGATGGAACAACAGCAACGCGACCCAGCGCTGGTTCGCGGTGTCATGGGCAAAGGCAATGCGCATCAGCGGCGCCTGTTGCATGTCGAGACGGTAGTGCAGCGTGTCGAAACGCTCACGCAACTGAGCGACGATATCCCCCGCCTCGGCCGCCAGTGTCACCTCTTCCACAGCCAATTGCGCCTTGCGCCAGACCACCTGCACCGGTTCGTCGAGACCTTCCCAGACCACGGAAGTGCGCAGGATGTCATGGCGATCGATGACCGCCTGGAGCGCGTGGGCAAAGGCATCCAGGCGCTCACGGTCGGCCATGTTGAACGTGGCTTGCAATACATAGGGATCGCCCGCGGCCGCCGCAATGTGGTGATAGAGGATGCCCTCTTGCAGCGGTGCCAGCGGATAGATGTCCTGCACATTGCGCGCACCACCCGGCACCGTTGCCACGATGCGGTCGATGGCCTGCTGGTCCAGATCGACCAGCGGCAGCATCGACGGGGTGATCCGAGTGCTGCCCAGGAGGATGCCATTGTCCGGCACCTGGACATCGCGACCGCTGCCGATGGCGGCCGCCAGTGCCTTCAAGGTCGGCTGGCCGAACAACACGCGGATGTCCGCCGACCAGCCCAGCTGGCGCATGCGCCCGATCAGGCTGACGGCCAGCAGCGAATGGCCGCCCAGTTCGAAGAAATGGTCGTGGCGGCCGACCTGTGGCAGACCGAGCAGGTCCTGCCAGATCTGCGCCAGAGTGGTTTCGATCTCGCCTTGAGGGGCTTCGTATCCGCGGCTGATGACCGAATCCTGGTCCGGCGCCGGCAAGGCCTTGCGGTCGAGTTTGCCGTTGGGGGTCAGCGGCAAG
>NZ_RQJK02000048.1:0-2471 GCF_022342325.2 Pseudomonas sp. AF32
CACGCTGTACGGTGGCGCGGGAGCGGATCAGTTCATCGGCGGTGCCGGCTATGACGTGGCGGGGTATCTCGACAGCAAGGAAGCGGTGACCATCAACCTCAAGACCGGTGTTCATTCCGGGATCGCCACAGGCGATACCTATACGGGTATTGAGGTAATCAGAGGATCAGGTTTTAACGACATTTTCTATGGCGGTAGTTCGTCCATGACGCTGGATGGCGCGGCTGGCCAGGATTTAGTCACGTATGAGCAGTCCAGCAGCGCAGTGACCATCGACCTGACCAACGGCACCAACATAGGGGAGGCTGCCGGCCATACCTACACCAACATTGAAATGTTCCAAGGCAGCAATTTTGACGACACCCTGTCGGGCTCTCGTTTAAAGGACATCTTCATTGGTGGAGCCGGAGCGGATGTAATTGATGGTCGCGAGGCTATGGACAGTGCTTTTTACATAACAAGCACAACAGGCGTCTCGATCAACTTGCAGACTCAAATCAATCAGGGTGGCGATGCCGAAGGTGATGTATTGCTCAACATCGAACACGTGTTGGGCAGTCACTTCAATGACGTTTTGGTTGGGAGCACGGGTGTTAATTACCTGGAGGGTGGATTGGGCAACGACGTCATTGACGGCGGGGACGGCAATGATTTCCTCTACGGCGGGCTGACTTCCTGGACAGGGCCTTTCAAAATCGATGGCTCGGCCAATGGGCCGCAGGCAGACATTTTGTATGGCGGCACCGGTAACGACACCATCGTCACGGCAGCTAACGACGAGGGTACTCAAGCCTACGGCGAGGCCGGAAGTGACACGATTACTGTGGCACTTGGCATGGCTGATGGTGGTGAAGGCAATGACCTGTTGACCGGGACAGGCGCGGGCTTTTCATTGTCAGGAGGCCTGGGGGATGACAGGTTGGTGTTGCAGGCCGGAGGTTTCGCCAATGGTGGTGAAGGTGACGATACCTACACCATCAATACTCCAAAATTAGTGACGATTCAGGATGACGGCGTCAGCAGCGGCGACAAACTGGTACTGTCATATATCAGCAGCTCTGAACTGTTGGCCGATCGCATCGGCGATGACCTCTATCTGCACCGATCAAGCTTTGCTCCAGGGCAGACGCCACAGGAGGGTGTGCGTCTTGAGGGGTGGTATGCAGGTCACAACACTATCGAACAGATCCAGACAGCTGATATGCAGCTGATCAATCTGTCGGGCGTAGGGGGAGGCAACGTGGATTTGTTTATTTGAACAGCTGAGCCGGTGTCTCTTGCCGCTTGATATGAGTCACTGGAGGAAGCGTTCCAAGGCGATCACGCTTTTATGATTGCTCCCTGAATGTGTCGCTTTTGCCCGGTATTGCTTGAGCCGGGCATAAGCGCTTTGGAGTGGGGGCAGCGCGTTGCTTCGCTGCCTGGGCAACTACCGCGGGACGCGCTGTGTGTCCAGCACTCGATTCACCGCGAGCTCGCTCAACATGATCACCTGTTGCAGCACCAGCACGGCTCTGCGTTGTGAATCATCCACGGACGCTGCGATATCCCGCACCATGTCGCTGGCCGACGATAGCGAATCACAGGCCTCGACGAGCAGTGTTTCATTATCCACCCTGGGATCGACGACAAAGATGCTGCCAGGTTTGCGCGACGGTGTAGCCGTCCTGGATGCCGCAGGATTGAGGTAGAGGTCGATTGCACGGTCCTGCGCTGTTTTTATATTCAGCATGTCAAGCGTTGCATCATAGGGGATCGGATTGGGATCTGGAGGGTTGGGCGTAACTTTGAACATTGGACGAATCTCTGCTTATAAAATTGAGGAACCGTCACTCTCGCTACCAAACGAAAGGTGGCGGCCATACGCAGGTTGGTAGACCGGTCAAAGCAGTAAACCCGGCGCTCACGAAGGAGCCCCACGCATAGCCACCATATAAAGCACAGTCCCAAAAGAGACTGCATATGGTGATGCCATACGACTGATTTAAAGCGGGCTACCAAACCCGATCACTGTTTTCCAGTGACAGGGAAAACGATATAGCCCGCCCCATAATCGTAAAAGCCAGCGGATTCTGGCTCAGCCGTAGGCATTGGCACAAGGTTTCGTAGGCGATTGGAAGTAATAACGAGTGTTTTTAAACATCTAGTTCCAAGGTGTTTACTTAATGAATCGTCAATGGGGAAGTTGTCGAGTTCTTTCGCACGTAACTCACTGAATTTGCCTACAAGCTAATCGGGAGCCACCTGCTATCCATAATGACGTAGAGAGGGAATAGTGCTCCGCAGACGGACTCACGATCGGCAATGAGCGAATTAAGTCGGACAGATTTTGCCGGCTTTGCAAATAGCGGCGCTTAAGGCGATCGTGTCCCAGGAAGTGGTGTAACTGAACCAGCCGAAGGCGCCCTGCGGGCGAAAGAGGATGGTCATCGTGGTTCTTGGCTAACGTTGAGTTTGCGAAGACCAAACAC
>NZ_RQJK02000050.1:0-1431 GCF_022342325.2 Pseudomonas sp. AF32
GCAATGCTGTTCAGTTAAGGATTATTGACTAATCCCTGAGCAGCAGGAAAATCCGGAATCTGACAAAGGATTCCGGATTTTTTATGCCCGTTGCACAGGACTTAGGCGCTGTTCAGGACTGCACCGAACAACCGCTATCACGGCTTGAGGTGCTCACCGAGCACATTCCCCAAGAGTGGATCGAGGTTGCAGCCACACTTGCTGATAAGGCCACGATCCGCCGTCGGCGCCTGCCTTCTGACATGGTTCTTTGGCTGGTAGTCGGCATGGCGTTCTTCAGGGGTGAGCCAATTGTGGAGGTCGCTCGTCGATTGAATATCTGCGCTGAAGGCCTGGCCAATGAAGTTCTTTTGGCAAAAAGCGGACTTTCCCAAGCCAGGCAGCGCTTGGGTGATCAACCCGTAGCCTGGCTGTTTCAGCAGTGCGCCAGTGTCTGGGGATACGAGCGTTATCCGCAGGATGACTGGCATGGGCTTCAGGTTTTTGCCGTCGATGGCGCTTTGTTCCGGACACCGGAAACAGAGCAACTCCGAGCCCACTTCGGCTCCGGCAATACCCCTTCTGATCGGCAGACGCCTTATCCGGTGCTGCGCCTTGTCGCACTGATGAATGCCCGCTCTCACGTTATCGCCAACGCGGCCATCAGCCCCTATCGCAAAGGCGAAATCCCGCTGGCTCGTGATTTTGTCGACGCCATCCCAGATCACTCTGTGACCTTGTTGGACAAAGGCTTTTTCAGCGCCGACTTATTGTTGAGCCTCCAAGACGGCGCAAAGAATCGACATTGGTTGATCCCTGAGCGCAAGGGCACGGTGCGAACGGAGATCGAGCGCTATGGCGCCGGCGATTGCCTGGTGCAGATGAAGGTCTCACCACAAGCCCGGAAAAAGAACCCGCTACTGCCTGAATACTGGCAAGTGCGGTCCGTAACCTACGAAATTGAGGGAAAAGAGAAGACCGTTTTTACTTCCCTGCCCGCATCACAGTTCAGTACTGAGCAGGTCGCTACGCTTTACCACGAGCGCTGGGAAATAGAACTGGGCTTCAGAGATATCAAATGCTCGATGCAGGAAAATGCCTTGACGCTTCGCAGTAAGACCGTCGACTTGGTGTATCAGGAGCTATGGGGCCTGCTACTGGCTTACAACGTTGTTCGCCGAGAAGCCAGCCAAGCAGCGGTTGCCCATAAACGCGCTCCCAGCGAAGTCAGCTTCAAATTTGCTTGTCAGCACATCGCCAGCCACCTCGTGGTGATGGCTGGCGCGGTATCCCCGTCGCACACGCCTAGACGTTTGGAGGAGTTGCGCGGGAGCATTGGTGTGCTGTTCATAACAAAACGCCCCAGACCGGCGAGGCCCAGGGCGGTGAAGATGTCAAAAACCCGGTATCCCGTGGATCGCAATGCTGCTCCGCTTAAGTGAACAGCATTGC
>NZ_RQJK02000051.1:0-1381 GCF_022342325.2 Pseudomonas sp. AF32
GATCGTGTCCCGGGAAGTGGTGTAACTCATCATGGCTCTGGCCACTGAGTTTGCCGTTTAGTTGATCACGGCCGACAGCTTGGCCTGTGGATTATCGCTGACTGCTTCAAAGGCCTCCAACTGCATGTAACGTCGTTGCAGACACCACTCGTCGTTCTGCTCCAACAGCATCGCGCCTACCAGCCGCGTGATGGCCGGATCGTTGGGAAAAATCCCCACGACATCGGTACGCCGCTTGATCTCGGCGTTAAGCCGTTCGAGTGGATTGGTGCTGTGCAATTGCTGACGGTGTGCCTTGGGAAATGCCATGTGCGCCAGCACTTCATCCTCGCAGCCATCCATGAGCGCCGCGATCTTGGGGTACTTTTCGCGCAACTGATCAGCTACCAAGCGCCATTGCTGATGACATTCGGCACGGCTGTCCTGAGCGAAGACCGTGCGCAGTAGCGCCGCAACCATGGTGCGTTGTCCCTTGCCGACGTGGGCCATGGCGTTACGCATGAAGTGCACGCGGCAGCGCTGCCAGGTCGCGTTGAAGACCTTGGAAACCGACGCCTTGAGGCCTTCGTGGGCGTCGGAGATGACCAGCTTCACACCACGCAGGCCACGCCGCATGAGGCTACGCAGGAAGTCTGTCCAGAACGGTTCTGCCTCTGAAGGGCCAACCCGCATGCCCAAGACCTCGCGACCACCATCGGTGTTCACAGCCACGGCGATTATGACGGCGACCGAGACGATACGCCCGGCCTCCCGTACCTTGACGTAAGTGGCGTCGATCCAGAGGTAAGGCCAATCGCCCTCAAGTGGGCGGTCAAGAAAGGCGTGGACACGTTCATCGATCTCGCCGGCCAGGCGTGACACTTGGCTCTTGGAGATACCGGTCATGCCCATGGCTTTGACCAGCTCGTCCACTGAACGCGTTGACACGCCTTGAATGTAGGCTTCCTGGATCACCGCCGCCATGGCCTTTTCTGCAGTACGTCGAGGTTCGAGAAAGCCAGGAAAGTAGCTGCCTTGGCGCAGCTTGGGGATCTTCAGGTCAACGTCGCCAGCGCGGGTTTGCCAGAGGCGATCCCGGTAGCCGTTACGGCTATTCGTCCGGTCTGGACTTTTGACATCGAAGCCGGCGCCACACAGGCCTTCGACATCAAACTCCATCATGCGCTGGGCAACGAACTGGATCATTTGCTTGAGCAGATCAGCGTCTGCCCCTTTCTCAACCAACTCGGTCAATGCGATAGTGGGCTTGGTCATCGTGGTTTCTCTGGTGAGTGTTTGGTCTTCGCAAACTCAACGTTAGCCAAGAACCACGATGACCATCCTCTTTCGCCCGCAGGGCGCCTTCGGCTGGTTCAGTTACACCACTTCCTGGGACACGATC
>NZ_RQJK02000052.1:0-1185 GCF_022342325.2 Pseudomonas sp. AF32
GTGGGAGATTCTATGGTTGAGGGGAAGCCCTCAAGCCGCTTTTGGTTGGTATTCGCTTTGCCCTTTCAGCAGAGCGAATACGATCCGAGCAAGCTTGCGAGCCAGCATTACCAACGCCTGAGTGGTAGTGAAACCGCGAGCTCTTTGCTTTTCATAGAAGCCTTTCCAGGCGGACGTACGGCTTGCTGACATGGCCGCATTGTGCAAAAGCCGGCGTACTTCTGGGTCACCTCGTTTACTCAAGCTGCGGCGCCCGTCTTTTTGTCCTGATTTCGACACTCGCAAGTCCATTCCCAAGAAGGCAATAAAAGCATCTGCATTTCTGAAGTCGCCCCGCTGAAATGCCGTAAGCAAGCGGGCTCCGGTTAGAAATCCAATGCCCTCAACTTTCAGGCACCGGTTCAACTGGCCTAGCAAACCGGCATCCTTCAGATGATCCTTGATGGCCTTCTCGATCAATGTCTCAAGCCTTTGCATGGCTGAAATTTGTTCAGCGAAAGCGGTCTTCAGCAGCGGCTCGTTAGCCCAGCTTTGTACCAGGGCCACTCGAGCCTGAACCAAGGCTGCACGACGGCGGAAAAGGCTCAGCAGCTGGCGATACAGCGGGGATGGCGGGGTCCAGGGGTGAAGCTCATGCCCTTCGTTCTTCAGGTAACGAGCCAGCAACTTGGCGTCCAGTGCGTCGGTTTTGGCGCGGATTTTTACGCCTTCGCGGTAATGATGAAGTTCATAACCGCCCACCATGTAGATCACGCAGCCAGCCTCATAGGCCAGATCAGCGAATTCCAGGTGATAGATATTAGTCGACTCAATGGCCACAGCGACGGGCCCCGGCAATGCTTTCAACCACCGTTTGATGGCCGCTTTGTCGTTGGGAATCGCTTTCAGTACGTCAAGTTCGGCGTGATAGATCACCAGTTCGTTCTTGGCGACATCCACGCCCACAATCGGCTTTGTGACAGAAACCGGCATTGCCATTGAAAATTCTCCGGGCTAAGGTTTGAACACTTGAAGGGTTCACCCAGAGGCGCAGGCTTGTTCCTATCGTCGGTTTAGGCCAGATGCATTCTTTATCGGCGCTTGGGTGAAAGGAGGAGGGGCGAAATCTCCCACAGTCTGTACTGCGGCTAACAGTCAGAATCGAGCCTTGTCCCTCCTCCTCCCTTCAAGTCCTACCATACAAGC
>NZ_RQJK02000053.1:0-1140 GCF_022342325.2 Pseudomonas sp. AF32
TCGCGAGCAGGCTCGCTTGTATGTTTAGACTTGAAGGGGTGGGCGGGACTAAAAGCTCGATTCCGACTCTAGCCAGTACGGACCGTGGGAGACTTCTCGTCCCGCCCCTTCTACCCAAAGCGCCAATAAGGAATTCATCGACAAGATCGACGATAGATGCAAGCCAGCGCAAAGGTAGACCCCGACAAGCACCTAAACCCTAGCCCCGAGGATTTGTTATGACAATCCTTACCTCGCAAACGGTTGTCGGCATTGATGTCGCCAAGGCCGAAATCGCTGTATATCGCTCTGATCTGCAAACGATAGATACCGTTAAGAATGATCGAACAACCCTAAAACGCTGGCTTAAAACGTTGCCCGCCCAAAGCGCCATTGCCATTGAAGCTACCAACATTTATCACCTGGACACCGTCGACTTGGCTCATGCGATGGGGCATCAGGTTTATGTCGTGGACGCTTATCGGGTAAGTAACTATCGTCGCGGCATTGGGCAGCGAGCCAAGAACGATCCTTGTGATGCTCGTTTGTTAGCGCGGTATTTGACCAATGAACAGCACGAGCTGCGGCTCTGGTGTCCGCCTCCAAAGGCCTACACAACGCTAAAGAGCTTGCTCCATAGACGTGCGACGCTGGTCAGAAATCATACCGCTCTGATGTTGAGCTGGACCGACGAGCCTCTGCTGAAGGAAGCGCTGGCCACTCAGCAAACAGCCTTTGAGCAAGCGATCAAGGCTATTCAGAAACTGCTACGAAAAGTCAGCAAAGACTCAGGAATTGCAGAAAACATCGTCCGCTGTAAAGCCATCGAAGGCGTAGGCGAGCTGGTCGCAACCGGACTGGCCACCAGTTACATGCGGGGCAATTTTGCGAACAGCAATGCATTTATTGCGTTTTTGGGAATGGACCTGAGGGTGGATGACTCTGGCAAAAAGAATGGCCCTCGGTATCTAACCAAGAAAGGCGATCCAGAGATAAGGCGATTAGCTCACATCGCTGCGATGACGGCCTCTCGCTCGCCTAGATGGAAACCCTTCTACGAGTCATACCTGGCAAGAGGCTTTTCAAAAACTCAGGCATTGGTGGTGCTTGCCCGTAAGCTCTGCCGAGTTGCATTCGCTCTGATGAAAAATCAGAGCGAAT
>NZ_RQJK02000054.1:0-1088 GCF_022342325.2 Pseudomonas sp. AF32
TCGGCGAACACCGGGCGCAGCCACTCCAGGGTGACCGGGCGGCTCCAGCGCAGGTCGTTGCGCCAGTAACCGCCGCTGTCCCCGGACAGCGATTGGTCCTTGTAGCCACGAATCGAGGACTGCCCGCCCAGGCTCATGCGTTGCGGGCTGAACAGCACGTCTTCGCTGCGCTGGCCGGTCATCAGGCTGCTGAAACTGAAGGACTCGCCCCACAGCTGGAACGGTTGCAGGTAGCTGAGGGTGGCGGTGTATTTGCGATAGCGGGCGTCGGCCTGGCCGGGCTTCGGATCGTTGTCGTCCTGGGCATCGAAGGCGCCGATGCCTTGCTGCACGCCCGCGTCCAGGTTGACGAAGGCACTGCCGACACGGCGGCCATGGTTGATGCCGAACTGCGCTTCACTCAGGCGATGGCTGCTCACGGCGAGCTTGCTGTCTTCGATGAAATTGTTGGTGCGCAGATAAGCGAGGCCGGTGTTGAGGGACGTCTTGCTCATCGCGTCACGATGGACCACCCGCTCGACCCGCACCTGGTGGTTCTGGCTGTCGCCGGTCTGCTTGAAGTTGAACCCGTCGACCGTGCCCCGCGAGCGGTACTCGCTCTGGCTATAGGTGTAGCTGACGTTCCACCAGCCAAAGGGCAGGTTGTAATAGAGCATGGCGTTTCGGGAGGTGTGCTGGTGGTCGGTCATCGCGTCGTGACCGCCACGCAACATCAACTGATCAGCCAGACCCAGCGGACTGTCCCACTCGAAACTGCTGCCCCACTGCTGCTCGCCAGTACTGCGCTGGCCATCGTTACTGCGCGACAGCCCGGCGCGCCAGGGCTTTTTCGGCTCGTTGGTGACGCGCACTTCACTGCCGCCGACGTTCTGGCCGGGGGTCAGTTCCATCTTGGCCTGGTTCGATGCCAGGCGATTGAGCTGGTCGACCATCTGCTCGATTTCTCGCAAGTTGACCAAGTCACCCGTCTTGCCGGGAAATGCCATTGCCAGCTCACGGTCCGACAGTTGGCTGTTCTCGGCGCCCTTCAAGCCTTCCAGTCGTCCCTCGACCACCAGCACTTGCAGATGGCCCCCCGACAGGTCCTG
>NZ_RQJK02000055.1:0-1022 GCF_022342325.2 Pseudomonas sp. AF32
CATTTGGTTGGCGGCACGTCGTCTGCATCAAGGGAAGTTTTCCTGGCCGAGCAATCGTCATGGTGACCAGATGGAACTCAATCCTGAGCAGCTACAGGCACTGGTAGTCGGTCTTCCCTGGCAACGCCTTGGATCTGACGGAGCTATCCGTACCCATTAAAGGAAATGGATGACATACATCGATCAGTCGATCGGGCAGAGTCATCGCCATGATTCCGACTCCTCCTCTCAATCAGCTCGACACCGAACAACTGCGCAGCCTCGCTGCGCAGTTGCTTCAACATCTTGAGCGTCTTGATAAAGAAGTGCTGCACCACAAAACCCGGAATCAGCAACTCGCCCACGAAATCGCCCAGCTCAAACGTCATCGCTTCGCCAAGCGCGCCGAGTCATTTAGTCCCAGTCAGGCGAGTTTGCTAGACGACCTGATTGAGACTGACCTGGCCGCCATCGAAGCCGAGTTAGAAGTACTGGTACCAAAGCCTGCGCAATCGCCAGTCCGCCGGCAACCCAAACGCACCACCTTACCTGCCGAATTTCCTCGCACACTGATCCATCACGAGCCTGAAAACACCCAATGCCAATGCGGCTGTGCACTCAAGCGCATTGGAGAAGACGTCAGCGAAAAACTCGACTACACACCAGGCGTGTTCAGTGTCGAGCGGCATATCCGTGGTAAATGGGTCTGCGATGACTGCGAAATCTTGATCCAGGCCCCGATACCGGCGCAGGTGATCGACAAAGGCATCCCAACTGCCGGGCTACTGGCCCAGGTGATGATCGCGAAATACGCCGATCATTTACCGCTGTATCGCCAGGAGAAAATCTTCGGACGTGCTGGCCTTGCGATCCCTCGTTCAACCTTGGCTAATTGGGTCGGTACTTGCGGCGTTGAGTTGCAGCCTCTGGTCGACGCCCTTCGCGAAGTGGTGCTTGCACACAACGTGGTACACGTCGATGAAACGCCGGTGCAGATGCTGGCGCCGGGCGAGAAGAAAACCCATCGCGCTTACGTCTGGGGT
>NZ_RQJK02000056.1:0-856 GCF_022342325.2 Pseudomonas sp. AF32
CGCCTGTAGAAAGCTGCTTGGGTACCAGGCCTATCGAGGCGGAGTAGTCACGGCCCCGTTTGTACTGTTTGCCGTCACCTATTTCTGCAGCCAGGGCGCTGGAGGTGATCGGGCCGACACACGGTATCGTCATCAACCGTGTAGCCAGATCATCTTCAGCGACCTGGCCTTCCAGCTCTTTGGTTAACGCCTTGACGCGCTCATCGAGGTAGTTGAAATGAGCGTGAAATTGCTCGAACAGACGAATGACTGGCACAGGTACACGGAGCTCTTCCAAGACTTTGGGCAGTTCCCTGATTGATTTGACAGTCGGCTTCAAGCTAACCCCCCACTCCAGCAGGAAAGCGTGAATTCGATTAACCGTGGCGGTCCGGTCTCGCATAAACGCTTCACGGGTCATATTGAGCATGCTTAGTGCTTGCTGAGCTTCGGTTTTTAGCGCAACGAAGCGCATTGCAGAGCGACTGGCGGCTTCGCCAATAGCCTCCGCATCGACATAGTCGTTCTTGTTACTTTTGACATAAGGGCGTACATGTTGGGCCGCTATGAGTTTGGGTTGATGACCACAACTGACTGCGAATCGCCCCATGAAATGCGCACCACCGCAGGCTTCCATGGCCAGGGTGCAAGGCGGTAGTTGGGCGATGAAGGCAAAAACCTGAGCACGTGAAACCTTGGCACGGAACAGGTGGCGTCCAAGGTTATCTTGACCGTAGAAGTGGAAGCAGTTTTTGCCTAAATCCAAACTAGTGAGAGCAAGATTGTCAGTATTCATGGCGGCGGTCTCCGATTAGATCCCCCAGTGAAAGCTTAGCTTTCACTGGGGGAGGTCTGAGAGGACCATTTCATTAGGGGA
>NZ_RQJK02000057.1:0-799 GCF_022342325.2 Pseudomonas sp. AF32
GCGTAACCGCGGGACTTTCGAGCAGATGCTCAAGCGACTTCACATCCGGTTGAACGAGCAAGGCTTGATCGACTTGGAAACCTGGATGATCGATTCCACTGCTGTTCGTGCGTAAGCGAACGGCAAACACGTCTACCGAACTCCGGAATTAAGGGCGATGGTGTCCGCCTATTTTTAAGCGGACGCGATAACCCTTAAATGCGCCAACGAAGCTCTTATCCCAAGTCATTCAAAGCCCAGGTTGTTCAGGAATGCCTGCAACCCGGCGCATCCATCTCCAGCGTTGCCATCAGTCACGGTATCAATGCCAACGTGATTCGTAAGTGGCTACCGCTTTACCGAGATCAACCGCCCGCAACGCTGCCGGCGTTCGTTCCGGTAAAAGTCGCACCGAAAAGACCGGCTGAAGCGTCGGCGATCATCGAGCTGCCATTTGGCGAGCAAACCATCACGGTGAAATGGCCGTCTTGCGATCCCGAAGGCTGCGCCCGTTTTGTCCGTGGACTTGCCTCGTGATCCGCATCGACACAATCTGGCTGGCCACCGAGCCGATGGACATGCGCGCCGGCACTGAAAAAGCGCTCGCCCGTGTCGTGGCTGTCTTCGGTGCGGCGCAGCCGCACTGCGCTTATCTGTTTGCCAATCGCCGAGGCAATCGCATGAAAGTGGTGGTGCACGACGGCTTGGGCATTTGGTTGGCGGCACGTCGTCTGCATCAAGGGAAGTTTTCCTGGCCGAGCAATCGTCATGGTGACCAGATGGAACTCAATCCTGAGCAGCTACAGGCACTGGTAGTCGG
>NZ_RQJK02000058.1:0-784 GCF_022342325.2 Pseudomonas sp. AF32
CGCAATCGGCCGGAATACGGTTGTCCGGCACGCTGATTTCCTTGCCACTGCCCACCGCCGCCGCCAGCGCCGCCAGGGTCGGCTGGCTGAACAGCACCCGCACGTCGGCGCTCAGGCCGGCCTGGCGCATGCGCTCGATCAGCGTCACCGCCAGCAGCGAATGGCCGCCCAGTTCGAAGAAGTGGTCATGCCGTCCGACCTGCTCGATCTTCAGCACATCGGCCCAGATCTGCGCCAGGGTGTTCTCGACCTCGCCTTGCGGGGCTGCGTATTCGCGGCTGGCATAGGCCTCGGCGTCCGGCGCCGGCAACGCACGGCGGTCCAGCTTGCCGTTGGCGGTCAGCGGGAACGATGACAGCACGACAAAGGCGCTCGGCACCATGTACTCGGCCAGGGTGCTTGCCAATTGGCTGCGCAGCTCATGCACCGACAGGGTGATGCCCGGCTCGGCAATCACATAGCCCACCAGGCGCTTGGGCCCGGTTTCGTCCTGCCGGGCCAGGACCACGGCGTCTTTTACGCCAGCACATTGCCCCAACCGGGCTTCGATCTCGCCCAGCTCGATCCGGAAACCACGGATCTTCACCTGGTCGTCGTTGCGGCCCAGGTAGTCCACGGTTCCATCGACACGCCAGCGCGCCAGGTCACCGGTGCGGTAGAGCACGGCCGATGGATCGGCGCTGAACGGGTCGGCGACGAACTTCTCGGCGGTCAGCTCCGGACGATTCAAATAGCCTTTCGCCACGCCGTCGCCACCGATGTACAACTCGCCCGCCACGCCGAC
>NZ_RQJK02000059.1:0-783 GCF_022342325.2 Pseudomonas sp. AF32
ATCGCGCTGTTCGGCTGCTTCCTGATCATGATCATCATCCTCGCGGTGCTGGCGCTGATCGTGGTCAAGGCCCTGGCCGAGAGCCCCTGGGGTATCTTCACGGTGATGGCAACCATCCCGATCGCGATGTTCATGGGCATCTACATGCGCTACATCCGTCCGGGCCGCATCGGCGAGATCTCGATCATCGGCGTGCTGTTGCTGCTGGGCTCGATCTGGCTGGGCGGGCAGATTGCCGCCGACCCGGTCTGGGCCAAAGCGTTTACCTTCACCGGGATCCAGATCACCTGGATGCTGATCGGCTACGGCTTCGTCGCGGCGGTGCTGCCGGTGTGGCTGATCCTCGCCCCGCGTGACTACCTGTCGACGTTCCTCAAGATCGGCACCATCGTCGCCCTGGCGATCGGCATCCTGATCACCATGCCCGAGTTGAAAATGCCGGCGCTGACCCAGTTCACCAACGGCATGGGGCCGGTGTGGAAGGGCGGCCTGTTCCCGTTCCTGTTCATCACCATTGCCTGCGGCGCGGTGTCGGGCTTCCATGCCCTGATCTCGTCGGGCACCACGCCCAAGCTGCTGGATAACGAAGTCAACGCCCGCTACATCGGTTACGGCGGCATGCTGATGGAGTCGTTCGTGGCGATCATGGCCATGGTAGCCGCGTCGGTGATCGAGCCGGGCGTGTACTTCGCCATGAACAGCCCGGCGGCGGTGGTCGGCAGCGATGCCGTGGCCGTGGCCCAGACCATCAGCAGCTGGGGCTTTGCCATCACGCCTGACGCG
>NZ_RQJK02000060.1:0-767 GCF_022342325.2 Pseudomonas sp. AF32
TCGGTGTCGCCTTGCGGCGCCTCGTAGGCCTTGCTGGCGAGCGCATCCTGGCCCGGTTCCGGTAATGCGCGGCGGTCGAGCTTGCCGTTGGCGGTCAGGGGCAGGCGGTCCAGGTGCACGAAGGCGCTGGGTACCATGTACTCGGGCAATCCGTTCAGCAAGGCACCGCGCAGTTGCTCGGCCGGGACCGGTTCGCCGCAGACATAGGCCACCAGGCGTTTATTCTCCGAGTCGCCCTGGCTGTCTTCGCGGGCGATGACCACGGCCTCCCGAATCCCGGGACAGGCCAGCAGGGCGCTTTCGATTTCCCCCAATTCGATACGGAAGCCACGGATCTTCACCTGGAAGTCATTGCGGCCCAGGTATTCCAGCGTGCCGTCGGCCAGCCAGCGGCCCAGGTCGCCGGTCTTGTACAGGCGTGCATTCGGGTCATTGCTGAACGGGTCGGCGATGAAGCGTTCGACGCTCAGTTCCGGCCGGTTCAGGTAACCCCGGGCGACGCCGACACCGCCGATGTGGATTTCCCCGGCCACGCCCAGCGGCGCCGGTTCACCCCGCGCATCCAGCACGTGGACCTGCACGTTGGCAAACGGCCGGCCGATGCTCGGGCGCTCGCCGAGGTCGCGGATCAGGTCGATGGTCGCGTCCACCGTGCATTCGGTGGGGCCGTACATGTTGTAGAAGCGGATGGTCTGGCAGTTGCGCAGCTTTTCCCAGGTCGCGGCATTGATCGCTTCGCCGCCGAGCAGCACGCTGACCGGCTGGTA
>NZ_RQJK02000061.1:0-576 GCF_022342325.2 Pseudomonas sp. AF32
TTCACCCGCAGTCGCCTGGGCCAGCTGACGGAAGAAACCCTGCCGGACGGCAGCCAACGGCTGTTTGCCTACGACGCCCTCGGGCGGTTGCTGACCCGCCAGGACGAACACGGCGGGGTGACCCATTACCAATGGGATGCCGTCGGTCGCTTGCTCCAGACCACCTTGCCCAACGGCGCCACCCGCGCCTGGCGCTACAACGCCTACGGCAAGGTCACCGAAGAACGCGACGAACAAGGCCGCGTCACCCGCTACGAGTACGCCGACGACCTGCACCTGATCAGCCGCCGTCTCAACCCCGATGGCAGCGAGCTGAAATACCGCTACGACTCGGCGCGGCTGCTGCTGACGGAAATCGAGAACGAATCCGGCGAAACCTATCAGCTGGACTACACGCCCAACGGCCTGATCCGACAGCAAATCGGCTTCGACGGCCAACGCACGGCTTATGCCTACGATCTCAACGGGCACCTGCTGGAGAAAACCGAGTTCGGTGATGACGGCAGCCAGAGAATCACCCGTTACCAGCGCGACGCGACCGGGCGGCTGCAGATCAAGACCCTGCCTGACGGCCAA
>NZ_RQJK02000062.1:0-554 GCF_022342325.2 Pseudomonas sp. AF32
CGGTCAGAGGCTCGAATTTCAACGACACGTTCATTGGTGATGGTAGCGGTATGGATTTCGATGGCGGTGTCGGAATCGATACCGTCGACTACTCGGGCTCGACTGCCGGGGTAAACGTTAATGTCCGTCTCGGGACGGGAACCGCGGGAACAGGCGGAGATGCCGAAGGCACCATTTTAACGAGTATCGAAACCGTCATCGGCTCGGCCTTCAACGACGTTCTTACCGCGGGTCCGTACACCATCGCCACAGGGGTACGGCTGGAAGGCGGCGCTGGCGACGACATCTACAACATCAACATGGGGCAGACCCCAACCATCATCGAACAGGCCGGTGGCGGCAATGATGAAGTCCGTGTGTCGGTGGTCAATCCCAACAGCACCGTCCTGGCCGCCAATATCGAGCGCCTGACCTTCATTGGCACGGGCGCATACACCGGTTATGGCAACGACCTCGACAACGTCATTACCGGCGGTTCGGGTAACGACACGCTGTACGGTGGCGCGGGAGCGGATCAGTTCATCGGCGGTGCCGGCTATGACGTGGCGGGGTAT
>NZ_RQJK02000063.1:0-551 GCF_022342325.2 Pseudomonas sp. AF32
CGCACCTTGAATCGTCCGATTTGCTCGCCGTCTTCCTGCATCATCGACACGATGCTGCGGCTACCAGCGGCGCTACGACTTTGCGTGAACAGTTCATTAACCCGACTGCGCAACCGAAGCCGCTCAACGTCCGGAGTTCGGCGCCGGAGGCGGTGGGCGTAGTAACACGAGCGAGTAATGTCAAAGACTGTGCAAAGCCAATCGACCGGCTCTTGGGCGCTCAGTTGATCAATCAGCGCGTGCGCTCGTGCTCTTCCGACATCAAGAGCGCGGTAGCCTTTTTTAAAATGGATTTCTCCCGCTCAAGACGAGCGATCCGGGCTTCTAGCTCCTGGATCTTCTGCTGCTCGGGCGTCAGCGCCTTTGTCTGCGGAGTAACACCGCTGCGCTCCTGCTGGAGTTGGTTAACCCAGCGACGCAACGCGGACTCGACCACCCCAAGCGAGCGGCTGGCTTCGATATGGCTATAGCCTTGATCGAGCACGAGGCCTGCGGCCTCGCGTTTGAATTCAGCGGAAAAGGAACGACGTTGCTTGGTCATCAGACACCTC
>NZ_RQJK02000064.1:0-545 GCF_022342325.2 Pseudomonas sp. AF32
GTTCGTGCAACCCGAGCCTCATCAGGCGCCGGGAAAAAAGGGGGCCTGAAGAACCGCAAGACCATGCTCTCGGGCGCAGCCGGGGCGGCCTGACGACCAAGATTCACATGCTGTGCGATGCCAATGGCGTGCCGCTGCGCTTTCTATTATCAGGCGGGCAAGCCAGTGATATTGCTTATGCCCAACCGCTGCTGGATGAGGCTTACATCCCAAGCCCGCGCGGTCGTCCCCGTAAGCGCTGCCGATGGTTACTGGCCGACAAGGGCTATGACGCCGAAGCCCTGCGCCGCTACTGTGATCGTTACCGGATGCAGCCGGTAATCCCGCTGCGCAGCATGAAGCGCAAGCCAAGGCCGGGCTTGCCAAGACTGTTTGATCGCCCCAAGTACCGGCAGCGCAACATCATTGAGCGCATGTTCGGGTGGCTGAAGGAAAACCGCCGCATCGTGACGCGCTTTGACAAACTCGCGAAAAGTTATGCGGCGATGGTCTCACTGGCTTGTGCCATGCGGTGTTTGCGACATTACTTTTCGTACAGAGCCTAG
>NZ_RQJK02000065.1:0-529 GCF_022342325.2 Pseudomonas sp. AF32
CGGTGTTCGCTGTGGTCCGGGTAGCGGATCGAGCGCAGTTGGCCCTGGTCGTCGTAGGCATACGCGGTGCTTTGCTGATCCGGGTCGATGACCTCGATCACGTCGCCGCGGTCGTTGCGCCGGTAGGTCCATGTTGCGTTGCCGCGGGAACGGGCGTGCAGGAAACCGTTGCGGTATTCGTAGGACGTCGGCGTTTCTTCAGGTGGAATCAGCGCCACCAGGCGTCCGGCTTCGTCGTAGCGGTATTCGGTAACGGCCCCCAGCGGGTCCTGTTCGGCGACCAACCGGCCCTGTTCGTCGTAAGCCTTGAGGTGTTCGCCACCGTCGGGCTCGACCTTGCGCACCAGCCGCGCCCGGTCGTCGTGCACGTAGACCTCTTCGCTGCCGTCGAAGTGCCGCACCGTGACGCTGCCGTCCTCCCCCCAGCTGTAACGGCTGTCCATCTGCGCGAACGAGGCCCAGTGGCGGATGCAGCGGGCCGCCCTGCCGGTCCCTTGCCACTCCCAGAAGAAACTCGCGCCGCCGGCCA
>NZ_RQJK02000066.1:0-524 GCF_022342325.2 Pseudomonas sp. AF32
GAAACCGCATTTGTTAGGCATCAGCAAGCGTGGCGATCGTAATCAGCGACGTTTGCTTGTGCAATGCAGTCAGACCTTTATCAATCACTTGGATAAACAGGTCGGACACTTGGCGGATTGGGTGCGCGGGCTGTTAGCTCGTCACCATCGCAATGTTGTGGTGTGTGCGTTGGCGAACAAACTGGCACGCATAGCCTGGGCCTTAGCGCATACCCATGGAATATATGAAGCAGGGCCAAGCGTACAGAACGCTTGACCCTGCGTTACCGAGCACCACCCACCTGGTTTTGCGATGCTGGATAACAGATGACGTAAACGGCCTACCGACCTGACAGAAAACCTGGGCTCCCACACGGCTCTAAAGCCGATCTACCCTAATCAGGACTGTCAGGCGCGATTTTCATCGCGGCGCGAATCTCACTTTTCGACGCCGAATAGATTGCGGCAAGCCAATCACGCACCCAAGTTCAGTATTGCAGAAACTGAGAGGACCATAGATGTGGGAGCGAGCCTGCTCGCGATGA